>NZ_CP102589.1:3217794-3528660 GCF_032818155.1 Niallia taxi | reverse complement strand
GGAAAGCTTTTCAATAATCATTCTTTTACCGGTGTTTAACGTGAATTCAAATCTGTCCGTGATTTTTTCATTATAATAAAAGTGGTGATTAACACTGCATAATCCTTCCTGATTGTCAAAAATCATCATATTCACACCATATTTCCTTTTATCATCTCTTAAGAAGGTTAATTGGTTATAACAGTATATACAGTCATAAATTGAAAAATTCATGGAATTCAGGGTGGTGATAAACTGATAAAAGCTATCATCACTGATTTCGTCCAGCAGCCGTTCCAATGAGAACACGAGATGCTTTCTAATCCTGATTTTATCTTCATTGCACATCCCATAAATGGAGCCGGAGCTGTTAATTCTGCCTTCATCTAAAAGGATTCCTTTTCTCCATTTGTTAAAGCAGAATAATTCCACTTCTTGATGAATATATTCATCTAGCATGGTTGCTTCTTCTGTTTCATCGTCGAAAAAAATCCACTGGTCACTGATGTATTCGACAGTTCCTTGTGTAAAGGCGCGGGTTTGGTACTCAATAAGCTTTAATCTCTGCTGATTGTTCATTTCCTGTAAACCTCCCAATTACTTCCCATAATTTCTTTTTAGACATTTAAGTTCTAATTTATAACTCCATGCATTATTATTTTGTGATTTAGCTTTTTTAGAGCAAAAACGATAGGGCATAAAAAAACTGAATTATGCAGCAGGAATGTTTTAAAGATTTGTTTTATAAGGACAAATAACCATTTTTTATATCATGCATACAATACTCCATACTGATTGCTATCTAATCACAATTCCACGAGAAAGGATGATTATCATGTGTGGAATCACAGGTTGGGTTGATTACAGAAAAGACCTGAGAAAAGAAGAAAAAACATTGTCTGTTATGGCAGAAACACTGGAAAAAAGAGGCCCAGATGACACGAATGTATGGAGCGCACTTCATGCAGGCTTTGGTCATAAACGGTTGATTGTGGTTGACCCCCTTTGCGGAATCCAGCCAATGACAAAGCGTGCGCAGGAATTAGACTATACGATTTGTTATAACGGTGAGTTGTACAATACAGAGGACATACGAAAAGAATTACTAATAAAAGGATATTCATTTAACGGCCATTCTGATACAGAAGTTTTATTGGCTTCTTATATGGAATGGGGAGAAGATTGCTTACAATACTTAAATGGAATTTATGCTTTTGCTGTTTGGGATGAAAAAAGAAATTCTCTGTTTGTAGCCAGAGACCGTCTTGGTGTTAAGCCGCTGTTTTATGCAGAGGTTGGCTCAAGCTTCTTATTTGCGTCAGAGATTAAGGCTATCCTTGCACATCCTCAAGTAAAGGCAGAATTAGACAGAGAGGGATTGGCAGAAGTATTTGCACTAGGGCCATCTCATACACCTGGTACAGGAATTTTTAGAGGCATTAAGGAATTAAGACCAGGGCATGCATTAAAATTCTCACATGATGGCTTGAAGATATGGCGTTATTGGAATGTAAAAAGCGAACAGCATGAAGATACGTTTGATGAAACAGTTGAAAAGGTACGATACCTATTCACGGACGCTGTCACTAGACAGCTCGTTTCAGATGTGCCGTTAAGCACCTTCCTATCAGGAGGGGTGGATTCAAGTGCCATTACGGCGATTGCTGCAAAGGAATACGAGAAATCTGGCAAAGGACCACTTCACACGTATTCGATTGATTATGAAGGCAATGATCAGTACTTTAAAGCAAATGAATTCCAGCCTAATTCTGATGGCGTTTATATTAAGAAAATGACAGACACCTTTGGAACGATTCATCATAACTGTATCATTACACAGGAAACGCTCGCCCAATATCTTCATGAGGCGGTTACGGTTCGTGATCTTCCGGGAATGGCAGATGTCGATTCTTCCTTGCTATGGTTCTGTCGTGAAATCAAAAAAGACTTTGTTGTAAGTCTGTCCGGTGAATGTGCTGATGAAATTTTCGGCGGATATCCATGGTTCAGGAGAGAAGCAGATCTTGCCAGAGGCGGATTTCCATGGATGCGGTCCATTCAGGAACGGCAAGGTCTTTTAAAGAAGGAATGGAGCAGCAAGCTGCAGCTTGAGGATTATATGTATGATAAATATAACCAGACAATTGCTGAAACACCGAAATTGGAAGGTGAAAGTGCTGAAGATGCAAAAAGGAGAGAGCTGTTTTATTTGAATCAACTATGGTTCATGACAACTCTTTTAGAAAGAAAGGACCGGATGAGCATGGGTGCGAGCTTGGAGGTCCGGGTTCCATTTGCAGATCACAGGCTAGTAGAATATGTCTGGAACGTACCTTGGGAAATGAAAAATTATAAAAACAGGGAAAAGGGATTGCTTCGTAAAGCACTTGAGGGAATTCTTCCAGATGAAGTGCTGTATCGGAAGAAAAGTCCATATCCAAAGACGCATAACCCTGTTTATACAAAAACAGTCACAGATATGCTGACAGGAATTCTGGCAGAGAAGGATTCAGCTTTATATGAATTCTTTGATTATAATCAACTAAAGGAAATCATTAATACAGGAGGAGCTGCATTTAAAGAGCCTTGGTTCGGCCAGCTTATGACAGGTCCGCAGCTTCTTGCCCATTTAGCGCAAATTCACTATTGGTTTAAAGATTATAATATTAATATTGTCGACTAATAAATAAAGCGGGGGCAGATGCTTCCGCTTATTTTGTGATGACAGCTGCTTGCCAGTATAACGGCATTTAAGGAGCGCTTGTGCTTGCTATGGACACGTATTTGATATAAAACCCTTAATCTTATATGATTAGAAAAAAAGGGATAAGAGGTCTATATGGAGCCATTAAAAAACATTTATGATTTGGCGTTTATTACGAAGCTGGAGGATGTGTTCACACAACATTATCCGGCATTTGATAAGGAAAGGTTTCGCAGCAGTTTGTTTGAAACAGAGTGGGAGGAGTTAGCGTTAAAGGAAAGAATGCGTCAGATTACATTATCCCTTGCGCCTGTTCTGCCGCAGGATTATGGTCAAGCCATTACTATTTTAAGACAATGTGCACCATCATTTACCGGACTTGGAGGAATAGTATTCCCAGATTTTGTGGAGCAATACGGGCTGGAGGATTGGGAGCTTTCGATTGAGACTCTTGCTTATTTCACACAGTTCTCTACCTCAGAGTTTGCTGTACGGCCGTTTCTAATAAAAGACCAGTCGAAAATGCTTGCTCAGATGGAAGTATGGGCTAGTAGTGAAAATGAGCATATCCGCAGACTCGCAAGTGAAGGCTGTCGGCCGAGGCTGCCATGGGGCTTGTCAGTACCTGCATTGAAAAAGGAACCTGCGCCTGTTCTCGTGATTTTAGAAAAGATGAAGGAAGATGAATCATTATATGTGAGAAAAAGCGTCGCCAATAATCTTAATGATATTTCCAGGATTAATCCAGATTTGGCTGTGGAAATTGCCGAAAGCTGGTATGGAGAAAATCAGAAGACAAACTGGATTATCAAGCATGCTTGCAGATCACTGCTGAAAAAGGGCGATCCTCGTGTTCTGCAGATTTTCGGATTTGAGAATAATGACAATCTGACAGTTTCTAACTTTAGGATTACTCCTGAAAGGCTTTTAATAGAGGAGAGTATAGAATTCTCTTTCAGTTTAACATCAGAATTGGAAGTACCACATAAGGTGAGAGTAGAGTATGCGATAGATTATGTGAAAGCTAATGGCAAGCAAAGTCGAAAAGTATTTCATCTTTCCGAAATGGAATGGAAGGGTGTTATGAAGAAGGTCTTTACAAAAAAACAATCCTTCAAGGATTTGACAACAAGAAAGCACTACCCAGGTGTTCATCGAATAACGATTATTGTGAATGGAGCAGAAAAGGCAGCGCTTGAGTTTGACCTTGTTCAAGCATAAAAAAACTGGAGTCTCTCTCCAGTTTTTTCATGCTTGGCTTTTCTATTAGACAATTTTTTCTTGTTGGACGGACTTTGGTTTTTGCTGCTGAAGCAGAAAGTAAAATACGCCTGCTAGTACTAAGACTCCACCAGCAATTTGCGAGCCTGTTAGTCTTTCATTCAAAAGAAGAACAGCAAGAATTGTTGCTCCAACTGGTTCTCCTAAAATACTCATAGAAATAGTTGTAGCATTCACATAGTTTAACAGCCAGTTATTGATAACATGACTAAGTGATGGAACAATCGCAAGCAGCAGGAAAATGCCCCATTCCTTTGGTGGGTAGCCTGTTAAAGCCTCACTTGTAATTAAATTGAAAATAGTCAACAGTATTGCGGCAATTAAAAAAACGCTGGATGTATATACCCAATGGGAAACCTTTTTTACAATGGACTGTCCAATCAGCAAATAGCCGACAACAGCTATTACGCTTAGAAAGGATAGAAGGTCGCCAAGTAAGCTTGCTTTGCTTAACCCAATATCGCCCCAACCGATCATCATTGCTCCAATGATGGCAATTCCCATCGTCATAATGGCAGCTGAAGTAGTTCTCTCTTTATAAAGGAGAAATCCGCCTAACAATGATACTAGCGGCTGAAGAGCCAAAATAATGGTCGAGCTTGCAACAGTTGTTAGCTTTAAGGAACCGAACCATAAAGCAAAATGAAGCGCTAGAAAGGCTCCGGAAAACAGGAGAAACAGCCAGTCTTTTTTTGAAAGCTTCTTAAATTCCTTTCTGTTTATGTAGACCATTGGAAGCATCAGTATTCCTGCAAGCCACATACGGTACATGCTTAATATCGTTGCTGGAGCATCTGACCATTTAACGAAAATAGCAGAAAAGGAGATTGCTATTATTGAAATTGCCAATGGGATGGCAATCGATTTAGATCCATTAGTCTGTTCCACAAAAGTCCTCCTTAGTGAGATTATAATAGTAAATGATAGTACTATTATAAGTGTTAAACAAGATTTTTTTTCCAAGATAATGAAGAAGCAGGATGAAAGGAGGGGCTTTCCTTACATCCTGCTATACAGAAAAATGGAGGAGGATACTTTCGTATGCTCCTAGATTTACGGTTAAATCATGGGATTCAGCAGCATACTCCTGACAGGTCAAAGGCATGGTTAACTTTTTTCCTTTCAGCGGGAAAGGAAGAGGGTAGCTCACATCATGATTGTTATTATTTATGACCGTCATCATTATCTCATTTTCTTTCCTGTGATAATAAGCAATACAATTTTCAAGCTCTTTCAGAAAATAGAAACTAGAGCTGCCTGAGAGCAAAGAAGTGGATTTCCGTATTTCGATTAGTTTTTTTATGTAATCCTTTAATTCTAGGTTTTGTTTTTCGCTGTCCCATACCATGCACTTTCTGCAGCCAGGATCACTCCCGCCGTCAAGTCCGATTTCATCTCCATAGTATATGCAGGGAGTCCCAGGAAAAGTAAATAAAAAGGTAAATAGCATTTTTATCTTTTTTAGCCTAAATCCAGTTTCCTGGAAGACTCTTGGTGTATCATGGCTGCCGATAATATTAAAGAGGACCTCATTCACATTGTCTGGATATGCTTGAATAATGGAAGTCATATCTTCTACGAAATCCTTCGCTTGGATCATATCATAAGCAAAAAATTGCAGGGATTTCGAGAGAAAAGGATAATTCATAACGGAATCAAATTGCTCTCCCCGAAGCCATGGCATCGAGTCATGCCAAACCTCTCCTAATATAAAGCAATCTGGTTTTATTGCTTTAACACGAGAGCGAAACTCCCGCCAAAAGGCATGGTCAACCTCATTGGCAACATCGAGCCGCCAGCCGTCGATATCACATTCCCTAATCCAAAATTCAGCAACATTTAATAAATATTCTTTAACGGCTTCGTTCGCAGTATTTAGCTTTGGCATATCCTCATAGAAGCCGAATGTCTCGTAATGGAAAGCAGAGCCTTCCTTCAAAGGAAATTGATGAACATGAAACCAGTCTTTATATGCAGATTGCTCTCCTTTTTCCAACACATCCTGAAAAGGAGGAAACAGATAGCCGCAATGGTTGAAAACAGCATCCAGCATTACACGAATACCTCTGTTATGGCATTCATGGACAAGTTGTTTTAAGAGGCTGATGTCTCCGAAGTGGGGGTCGATTTGCAAATAGTCAATTGTATTATATTTATGATTGGAATTAGCGTTGAAGATTGGTGTTAAGTAAATGCCTGTAATTCCTAAGTCTTGCAGATAATCTAAAGAGTTGATAATACCTTGCAAATCCCCGCCGAAATAGTTGGAAATGGCTGGTTCATCCTGCCCCCAAACAGCAGTTTCCTGCGGATTTCTGTCAGGATCGCCATTACGGAAGCGTTCAGGAAATATTTGATACCAAATTGTTTCTTTCACCCAGCTTGGCGGTTTAAATAATTCTGTTTTATGGATATAAGGGAAACAAAAATAATACCCAGGGTCTTCAGGAATAAATGGAAAGAAGCCTTTTTCTGTAAAGGTAATTTGCTCATCTCCCTGTTTAATGATAAAGCCGTAGCGCAACCGTTTTTGTTTATCTTTAATGGAGGCTTGCCAATAATCATGCAGCTTGTCGGAGCCTGTTCTTTGCATGTCGAGAAAGAAGGTTTGCCATCTGTGTCCAGCAAAGTCATATTGGTCACCATATAGTAAAGTGATGGCCTGCACGTTTCCTTTTTTTGTCCGAATACGAATGTGGAAAATATCATCTTGATAAAGATAGCAATAATTATCTCCTGTCCGATGATAGATGGAGGCCAAATCAATCATTATCCTACTCTCCTTTTTCTTACAAGTTATTTGTCACCAGTGTAGCCAATTTGATGAAAACCTATAAGGAAAAGAAGACAAAAAAAACCAGGCATTAAATGAATGCCTGGTTTAATGTTTCATTATACAGCAGTGCTGCTAGAAGGAGAATTTAGGTCAATATCTTTGTTGTAAGTGTCTTTGTCTAGTTCACCTAATGCTTTACTTGCAACAACACCAGATACCATGGAACCGCTGACGTTCAAGGCAGTACGGCCCATGTCGATTAATGGTTCAACAGAGATTAATAATCCAGCTAGTGCAACAGGCATGTTAAGTGTGGACAGAACAATCAATGTAGCGAATGTTGCTCCACCACCAACACCTGCAACTCCAAATGAGCTAAGCATTACAACAAGGATCAAGGAAATAATAAAGCTCGGTGACAATGGATCAATCCCAATAGTTGGTGCGATCATAACAGCTACCATTGCAGGATAGATACCTGCACAGCCGTTTTGGCCGATTGATACACCGAATGAAGCAGAGAAGTTTGCGATTGCTTCAGAAACACCTAATTTAGATTTTTGTGCATCAATGTTCAATGGCAATGTTCCTGCACTAGTACGTGATGTAAATGCGAATGAAAGGACAGGAAGTACCTTCTTCACATATTTAGCTGGACTTAATTTCAGAGCAGCAAGAATGATTAAATGAACAATAAACATTGCAATAAGTGCCACATAAGAGGCGATAACAAACTTACCTAATTTTACGATGGCATCAAGGTTGCTGCCTGCCATTGTTTTTGCCATTAATGCAAGAATTCCATATGGAGTCAAGCGCAATACTAATGTAACGATACGCATGATAACCGTGTAAACAGAATCAACGATTTTTTCGAAGAACGCAGCTTGCTCTGGATTTTTACGTTTAATACCAAGTAAGGCTACTCCAACAAATGCCGCAAAGATTACGACTGCGATAGTGGAAGTAGGGCGGGCTCCAGTCAAGTCTGAGAATGGATTTGCTGGCAGGAATTCAAGCACCTTTTGTGGAATTGTTGTGCTTTCCACTGTTGTTAAGGTTTCCTCAAGCTGCTGACCACGAAGCGCTTCTGCATCACCAGATGTAATGTCGATGGCTTTTAAATCAAATCCGACTGCAGCAGCAATCCCGATTCCTGCTGAGATAGCAGTAGTTATTAATAATGTTCCGATAACTAAACCACTGATTTTTCCAATATTGCTGGCTTTTTTCAAGCGAGTGAAAGCAGAAATTATAGAAATAAATACTAGCGGCATAACGATCATTTGCAGAAGCTTCACATATCCGCTTCCAATCAGGCTGAACCAATCATTTGATTGAACAACCACATCAGATGTTGGCTCATAAATTAATTGAAGAATGATTCCGAATAAAACACCAAGGCCTAGCCCTGTAAAAACACGTTTTGAGAAGGATACGTGTTTTCTTTGCATATAGTATAAAACACCAAGTAAAACTAATAAAACGACAATATTAACAACCGTTAAAAATATGTCCAAAGTAGTTTCCCCCTATTATATATGTATAATTTCTTTAATCCCTATCGGTTAAATTGGAATTACAATTAGTACAATAACATGGTTATATATAAAAGTAAATAAATTATCGGAAAAAAGTTAGTTAATTTGTCTAAAAGAGCAAAACAAAAAAGCAGGAAGAGGTTCAATAAAAAAAGCCGCCTGTCGAAAGTTAATTCGATAGACGGCTTTTGCTGTAAAATTTTTTACCCGTTAACGACATATCCTCCGTTAACATGGATAATTTGACCGCTGACGTAAGTGGAATCCTCGCTTGCTAAATACACATACGCTGGTGCTAGTTCACTAGGCTGGCCAGCACGGCCGAATGGTGTGTCTGCGCCAAATTGGGAAACCTTTTCACTGTCAAAGGTTGATGGGATCAGTGGTGTCCAAATAGGACCTGGTGCAACACCGTTAACTCGAATTCCTTGTGTCGCTAAGGATTGGGATAGTGAGCGAGTAAAGGAAGTGATGGCACCCTTTGTTGAGGAATAATCAAGCAGTGTTTCATTCCCCTTATAGGCTGTGATAGATGTTGTATTAATAATGCTGTCACCTGAAGTTAAGTGGGGAAGGGCAGCTTTTGTCAAAAAGAACATCGAGAAAATATTTGTTCGGAAGGTTCTTTCCAATTGTGTAGCAGTGATGTCCAGCAGGCTATCCTGAGGGTGCTGCTCTGCCGCATTATTCACTAGTACATTCAAGGAACCGAAGGCACTAATTGTTTCGGCTACAACCTTTTGGCAAAAATCCTCTTCACCGACATCACCTGCTAATGTAATGCATTTGACACCTTCTGCTTCCACTAATTCCTTCGTTTTTTCAGCATCGTCATGTTCATTTAAGTACACGATTGCGATATTAGCGCCTTCTTTTGCATAATAGATTGCAACAGAACGGCCGATGCCGCTGTCACCACCAGTTATGATGGCGGTCTTACCCGCAAGCTTGCCTGAGCCTTTATAATTAGGGCTAACACTTGTTGGTAAAGGATTCATTTCACTTTCAATACCTGGCTGTTGGTTTTGATGCTGTGGGGGAAACGTTTTGTTTTCCTGTTGATTGTTTGAACTCATATAAAACAACTCCTTTTCCATTTTGGTTATCTGTTGTCTATTTTTCCCTTATGGACAAGGATAAACATGGAAAATTCAGGAGATACAAAAAAACTGGCCAATAAATTGGCCAGGCATGTATTATCTATAATTCACAAACTGTACGTCGATTGTAAGTTTTGCTTCTTTAACAGCTGCGATAATTTTTTGCAGATCATCACGGCTTTTTGCGGTTACACGGATTTGGTCATCCTGCTGTTGGCTTTTGATTTTCAAGCCGCTGTTTTTAATAAGCGTATTGATGATTTTTGCATTGTCTCTGTCAATACCTTGTACCAGTTTTGCACGTTGGCGGACAGTACCACCAGATGCGCCTTCAATCTTGCCATAATCTAAGTTTTTAATAGGGATATTACGCTTGAACATTTTGCTGATTAGTACATCCTTAAGCTGCTCTAACTTATATTCATCGTCTGACAGAAGCACAAGCTCTTCCTTTTCTAATGTAATATTACTTTTGCTGCCTTTAAAATCATAGCGTGTCTGAATTTCCTTCATTGCGATTTGTACAGCATTAGACACCTCTGCCAAATCTACCTTTGAAACAATGTCAAATGAGCTTTCTTTAGACATATTTAATTACCTCCTGGTTAGTGATGGGGTTTTTCCCCATTTCCTTTTATGTCTGTATTATAGTAAAATAAATCAGTTGTAACAACTTTAGTGTGTAAATCAGTTTACGATAGATGAAAAAATCAAGGAGGACATTAACGTGGCGTTAAGAGATTACATAGGTCGTGTAGAAATACTGACGGTCGCAAGGGAAGCATCATTTGGATATTTTCTGACTCTAGAAGAAGAAGGAGAAGACGTTCTGCTTCATTTTAGTGAAACAGATCAGAAATTAGAAATTGGGGATGAGATTCGTGTGTTTATTTATACAGATTCCCAAGGAAGAGCATGCTCAAGCACGAATATACCATCCATTTCAGTAGGAGAATATGATTGGGTGAAGGTAGCGGATATAAAAGAAGGGCTTGGCTGCTTTTTTGATATTGGTTTGAAAAAAGACATGCTTCTTGGCGAGGATGATTTACCTGTTCATGAAGAGGTGTGGCCAGAGATTGGAGATTTGCTTTATATTACATTAAGGGTAGACCGCAATAATTTGCTTTATGTAAAACCTGCGACAGACCCTATCATTGAAAGCATTTCGACTAAAGCTACACGAGCAGACTATAACAAAAACATACATGGGCATATTTACCGGACTGCAAAGGTTGGCAGCTGGATTTATACTGCTGAAGGCTTTAAAGGCTTCATTCATGAATCAGAGCGTAAAATAGAGCCGCGCCTTGGTGAAAAGGTTAATGGCCGAATCATTGATGTGAAGGAAGATGGAACAATCAATGTTTCGCTATTGCCTCGCAAAGAAGAAGCGCTTGATGAGGATTCAAAAACAGTGCTTGCCTATTTAGAACAAAGAAAAGGCCAAATGCCATATACTGATAAAAGCATGCCAGAGGAAATCCAAGAGAGATTTGGTATGAGCAAAGGCTCATTCAAGAGAGCGCTTGGCAGGTTAATGAAGGAAAATAAAGTCTACCAAGAAGATGGCTGGACGCATTTAAAGACGAAAGACGAATAAAAAGGAGCAGCCTTTGTGGCTGCTCCTTTCTTATAGGTGATCTGTTTTTTTGCTGTATTGATGTTTACCTTGTTTGCGGTTTTTTTCTCGAAGCTCATTTTTGTGCTCCAAGCGCGCATTATTATCATTTGGTTTTTTATTAGCATCAGAAGTATTTGACATTGTTTTTATACTCCTCCATTCATAAACTAATGTTCATCTGCATGAACATTAGATAGTATGACTGAAAGGAGCAGCTAGTATGCAAATACATCCCTGCTGGATTGATTTGTTTTACTTGCTGTTTTGAAAGAACAAGGCAATTGTTCCTGCACCAGTATGGGAACCAACTGCTGCTCCGATCGAAGAAATATACACATCAATTGGATGGAAACGTTCCATAATGGCTTCTTTGAGTTCAGTTGCTGTCACTAAATCGTCGGCATGGCTGATAGCGATTGTCTGTGTATCAAGACTAACCCCGCGCTCCTCCATCACATCAAGCATACGGCGCAGAAGCTTCTTTTTGCCGCGGATTTTTTCCAACGGAACAAGCTTGCCGTCCTCCACATGAAGAAGCGGCTTAATTTGAAGTAAGCCTCCAACAAAAGCAGACGCTTTGGAAACACGGCCGCCCTTAGCCAAGTACTCTAAATCTTCGACTGTAAACAGATGCTCCATATGCTCACATACAAAGCGTGCTTGCTTCACTGCTTCTTCCAAGTCATTACCAAGTTGCCGTTGCTTGACACATTCCTGAACAGCCAGGCCAGCACCTAATGATGCACATTTACTGTCAATAATGGAAAGCTGAAATTCAGGGTACTCCTCCAGTACTTGCTCATAAATCATTTGCGCTGTTTGGTATGTACCTGAAAGCTGGGAGGAAAAAGCCACGTAAATACCGCTTTCCCCATTTTGTGCCATTTCTGTGAAGACATCCTTAAACAAAGACGGCGAAACCTGGGAGGTTTTTGGTACTTCTCCTCTGCGAATCGCTTCATATACGGCACTGGGATTGATTGTTTTTAAATCTTCATACTCTTTGTTTTCCAAATTTACCTTCAATGGAAATAGAATGACATCATTATCGTCATAATAAGAGAGAGGCAGATCACAAGCGCTGTCCGCCAAAATTTTGTATGTCATATCTCTTCAACTTCTTTCTGTCTTTTTTCAATATAAGACTTTCATGCAGTGGAAATTATGGTAATATTGAATGCTGGTATGTATACATATGTTTTGTTTTAATGGTGCATACCATTAGTTTATAAAATCTTATGCAAAAAAACAATGAATCCTAATAGGTTAGGAGCAAATATAGTACTGGGGGATTAGTATGTATTGGACTTTAACAAAAAAGTTAGTCGTTGTAATTATAGGGGCGCTTTTGAACGCTGTTGCTATGAACTTTTTCTTAATACCTGCTGATGTTTATGCAAGCGGGTTTGCTGGTGTAGCACAGCTTATTGCAAGTGTTACACCAATTACAACAGGAATATTGCTGTTTTTACTGAATGTACCTATCGCCATTTTAGGCTGGATTAAGGTAGGGAAATCATTTACATGCTACAGCTTCCTTAGTGTTGCATTTATGTCTTTATTTCTGGAGCTTCTGCCGGTTCATTCCTATTCAGATGATATATTGCTGAATGCTGTTTTTGGCGGTGTTATTGCAGCTGTTGGTGTTGGGATTACTTTAAAGATTGGTGCTTCAACAGGAGGCATGGATATTGTTGCAATGATTCTTTCGCGAATGCAGGACAAGCCTGTTGGAACTTACTTTTTTACATTAAATAGTATTATCATCATAACTGCAGGCTATCTCTACGGATGGGAAAAAGCCTTGTATACATTAGTGACGCTGTATGCTTCGACAAGGGTAATTGATGCGATACATACAAGGCACCAAAAGCTGACTGCAATGATTGTCACAAAAAAATCTGATGAATTAAAACTGGCAATTCATGAGAAGCTAGTGAGAGGAATAACAATGGTTCCAGCAAAAGGAGCCTTTTCCAATGAAGACAGGGATATGATGATGATTGTTGTTACACGCTATGAATTGTATGACTTGGAGAAGACCATTAAAGAGGTTGACCCGCAAGCATTTACTAACATCGTGCAAACAACAGAAATATTCGGCTTCTTCAGAAAAGAATAAAGGAGGTCGTCCCTACTGTGCTACGAGCCATATTTGCAGCAGCACTAGTAATAGCGTTATTTTCCTTTGGTGAGGGTAGCACATTTGCCCAAGGAAATGACTTGCAGTTTAATATAACTGCAGCACCAAAAAAAGACTATGCAGAAATTACAATGACTGTTGCCAATAAATCTGAAAAGGATTTAAAGCTTGTTTTCTCTTCCTCACAAAAATATGAAATATCGATTAGAGAAAAAGGTGGAAAAGAGGTTTACCGCTACTCGGCAAACAAGTCATTCTTGCAGGCATTGCAGGAATTAAAGCTAAAAGCAGGTGACACGCATACATGGGTGGAAAAATGGAATTACCGTAAAAGTAATGGTGAATTCGTTCCAAGCGGGGAATACACTGTTAAGGCAACATTGTTAGGCAGAAAAAATAGCAAAAATCTTGTAACAGCAAAGGCAAGTTTAACGGTTCCAGAAAGGAATATGGTTACCGATATAAAAACAAGTGGGCAAAAAGGGATGTATACAATCGAAGGTAAAGCCGATTCAACTCTTACCTACACAGTCGAGGATGGTCATGAGGAAATTATTTCTAAGCAACCTGTAGTTGTCGGTGAAAATGGGAGCTTTAAGCTGAAGCTTGTAATCAAAGAAGCAAGCTTACCGAAGAATGGCACACTTATCCTTTATTTTCAGGATGAAGACGGAAAAATAAGTGATCCTGTTATTCTTGAAAAATTCCCTTCTTAAAGGATACAGCCCTCAAAAGTGAGGGCTGGTTTTACTTTTATTAACGGGTTTCTAGCTGCTCAAGCTCCTTTTGCAAATCTGACAGCTGTTCTTGTTCAGCACTTGTCGTATTTGCATAGGCAGAGCTTAATGCATTTTTGGCGATGGCAATCATTCTTTCCGAATCACGGCCATCAGACATCTTTGCCAATTCTACTGCTTGTCTAGCTTCTTGAAATAATCGGTTGCCCATTTATATTCCTCCGTGAGTGTCCTTAGAGTTGCCCATCTTATAGCTTTCGGCCTCTGCATATGTCATATGATAAGGGATACGTTCATCATGCTTAGATACTGAGTCTACACCCTGCTGCACAAAGCGTTTTGATTTATTTCGTTTTCCCATAGCAAGTAATCCCTCCGCAAAGTCATATTTGTAAAATGGACGAAGCACAACCATTTGCCTTTAGAGCTAAAGGCAGTGTGATCATTTTCAAAAGGAAACAGCTGCAAACTGCTTCTTTCAATAGTATTGGTCATTGCCCAGATTAAATAGGCGGTAATGTTAACCAAAAAAAAGAGCCAAAAACGCGACTCTTTTTTTATCATAGTGCCTTTAAATCTAAATAATCGTTCAAGAAGACGGCAATGCCATCCTGTTCATTTGTCAATGTAATATGGTTCGCTCGTGATTTAAGCTCCTGCAAGCCATTGCCCATTGCAACTCCAACACCTGCATATTCAATCATCTCAAAATCATTATCCTCATCACCAAAAGCAATGATATTCTTTTGCGGGATATGATAAAAATCAGAAACCTTTTGCAAACCTATCGCCTTGCTTAGGCCTGTCCTGACAATTTCAATAATATGATAAGGGTCTCCCCAGCGGCGGTGATCAATTAAATCAGCGTGAACATCAGATAAATGCTTGCGAATGCGTACTACATCCTTTTCCTCAGCATGGATGAGCAAGCATGTTGGTGATGCTTCCAAAAATTCCATTAGATTTCCTGTTGTTGTTTTCGGATTTCCTAATGAAAAGATGTCGAGCAATTTATCATCATGATAGTGAAAATACACATCATCGATTACTTCAGCAATTATATTATGGTAGTCAAATTCACTGCATGCTTCCACAATATCTTTTACAGTGGAAATGTCTAAAGGGGAATGGTATATTCCCCATTCCTGTGAGCGGGGATGATGAATGAAAGCACCGTTAAAATTAACAATAGGTGTATCTAAATTAAGTTCTTTATAAATAGCTTCACTTGCTCGATAAGGTCTTCCAGTTGCAATCATTACAATATGACCGGCTTCTTTTGCCTTTTCAATCACTTTTTTTGTTAAAGGGGAAATTGTCTTATCGTTTTTAAGTAATGTTCCATCAAGGTCTAAAGCAATCAGATGTTTTTCTGTCATAATTTCTCCTTATCGTTTAGTAATATTATTTATAAAAAGTTGATGGTCATAACCACCAGCTTCTTAAGTAACATGCTTAGTAAATAGAAAGACTTCATGATAAACTAAATATTGCTATTATATACATATCGTACATCAATGCAATATATGCATTTATTGTAATAGGCAAGTGTTAAGGTTCTATGAAGAACTTGTATAGCTGAAAAATAAAATTATAAGCATGCATACTTGCTCGCTTATCTATTATGTTAACTCAACAAAAATAAATTTACAAAAAAATCTAGCTAGGGGAGGCATATAAATGATTATTATCGAAAAAATAAATATAAAAGATGTACCTGTTTTGCATATTGTCGCACTAGAAAATATTGATAAGCCCCTTCCTTTTATTCAATTTATTCATGGCTTCACAAGTGCAAAGGAGCATAATCTCCATTTTGCCTATAATTTAGCAGAAAAAGGCTTTCGGGTTGTCCTGCCTGATGCCATGTATCACGGTGAAAGAGACACAGGTCTTACAGGAATGAAGCTGAATCTTCAGTTTTGGGATATTGTTCTAAAAACAATTGAGGAAATTGAGCTTATCAAAAATTATTTTGAGAGTAAGAAGCTTATTCAAATAGGCCGGATCGGCCTCGTCGGTACAAGCATGGGAGGAATTGTTACTTTAGGAGCATTAAGCCGTTACCCATATATTAATACTGCTGTATGTCTTATGGGAATGCCTTATTATGAGCAGTTTGCCAATTACACCATTCAGGAAGTGAAAGAACGGGGCTATGATGTGCCACTTACTGAAGCGGAAATCAATAACCTGCTGCAAAAATTAAGAGAGCTTGATTTAAGTAAACAGCCTGAAAAGCTCGATAACAGACCATTGATGTTTTGGCATGGTAAAAAGGATGAAGTTGTTCCATATAAGTATTCCCGTCAGTTTTATGAATCCATCCTGCCATTATACGAAGAAACACCAGAGAACCTATTTTATATAACAGAAGAAAATACAGGACATAAAGTAAGCAGAAAAGCGATGCTAAAAACGATAGACTGGTTTACAGAGTTTCTGCAGGCAGATAAAGCCCTATAGGTGATTTCCCTGATTTATTGATATTTCCTAATCGAATTCTTTTAATCTAGAGTACATCTCTGTTATGATAAGAAGGAACAATATAGGAGATTTTTTGGATCAGGCAGATCCGTTATATAGAAGAGTTGATAAGGAGTGGATAAAATGGAAGAAGCATTAAAAGATAATATTATGGGTGCGTTAGAGCTTGTCATCGATCCAGAATTAGGTGTAGATATTGTTAATCTTGGTCTCGTATATGACCTTGAGTTGAATGATGCTGGTATATTGACTGTAACGATGACATTGACTGCGATGGGCTGCCCGCTAGCAGGAGTTATCGTTGATCAGGTGAAAGCTGCTGTTACAGACATACCTGAAGTAAAGGAAACAGAAGTGAATATCGTCTGGACTCCACATTGGACAAAAGACAGAATGTCCAGATATGCAAAAATTGCATTAGGTGTGCAATAAAAGTAAGTAAGGGAGAATTTTCTCCCTTACTTACTTTTATTTTTGGAATATTCAGCTATGTTTCAGGAGGTGAATGACAACATGAAGGACTTACTTAATAGACCGCTGAGGGATTTGCGTATAAGTGTAATTGACCGCTGTAACTTCCGGTGCAGTTATTGTATGCCTGCCGAAATATTTGGGGAGGATTATGCTTTTCTTCCAAAAGAAGAGTTGCTTTCCTTTGAAGAATTGGAGAGGCTGGCAAAGGCCTTTGTATCGCTAGGTGTCGAAAAAATCCGCCTGACAGGTGGTGAGCCTTTGCTTCGCAAAGACCTCCACCTGCTTATTGAGAGGCTTGTCCAAATCGATGGTTTGCAGGATATTGCTTTAACGACAAATGGCATATATCTACCACGGTATGCACTTGCCCTTAAGAATGCCGGTTTAAAACGTGTCAACATAAGCTTGGATAGCTTAAATGATGAACTTTTCGGTCAGATGAATGGAAGGAATGTGCGCACGAATCCTGTCAAAAAAGGGATTGAAGCAGCTAAAAATGCCGGTCTTGGTGTAAAAATAAATATGGTAGTCAAAAAAGGGCTGAACGAGTCGGAAATTATTCCAATGGCGAAGTTTTGTCTTGAAGAAAATATAGAGCTTCGTTTCATTGAGTATATGGATGTTGGCAGCACAAATGGCTGGAAGCTGGATGAAGTTGTGTCGAAGAAGGCTATTATTGATTTATTGAAAACAGAATTTGAGTTAATGGAAGCAGAGCCTGATTATTATGGAGAAGTGGCCAAAAAGTATTTATATAAAGACACGAGTACATATGTAGGCTTCATTACATCTGTGACAGAATCCTTTTGTTCAAGCTGTACTAGATCGAGGATTTCAGCAGACGGGAAATTATACACATGTCTGTTTAATGGGAATGGCCATGACTTAAAGCATTTTATTCGTAATGGTGTTACAGACCAGGAAGTGTTGGATTATATTAAGGGAGTTTGGCAAAATCGCGCTGACAGATATTCAGATTTGCGGACAGAAGAAACAAGTAGAAGTAAGAGTAAAATAGAGATGTCCTATATCGGCGGGTAGAGAAGAGGGGTTGTAATGGTTGAAAAAAGAACACCGCTGGCGGTGGCAGATGCAGTACAGAAAGTAATGGAGCATAAGCTGGAGGGACAGCAGGAATTCGTTTCGATCTTTGACAGCTGTGATCGTTTCTTAAGTGAAGATTTGAAAGCAGACCATGATGTTCCGAGGTTTGACAGGTCTGCGTATGATGGATATGCAGTAAAATCAGAGGATCTGGCTGGCTGTTCGAAAGAAAACCCGCTCCGTTTGAAAGTGATTGACGAAATAGGTGCAGGCTATGTTTCCAAAAAAAGCGTTGTCAGGTTTGAAGCTGTTCGAATTATGACAGGAGCAATGCTGCCTCCAGACTGTGATGCAGTTGTGATGCTAGAGGATGTAATCGAAGCATCACAACTTGATGACAAACATATTACCATTAGCAAGCCAGTATTCAAAGGAGAAAACCTTTCCTTTAAAGGGGAGGATGTACAAGCAGGTGCTGTTCTTGTTAAAAAAGGGACAAAAATAAATCCCGGAATTGTAGCATTGCTCGCAACATTTGGCTATGAACAAGTACCAGTTGCAAAAAAGCCTATAATTGGGGTGTTTGCGACAGGAAGTGAATTACTGGAGGTACATGAAGAGCTTGAGGAAGGTAAAATCAGAAATAGTAATGCCTATATGGTAATGGCTCAAATAAAGCAAGCTGGAGCAGAAGCAGTCTATTTCGGCAAGCTTGCAGACGTACTGGACGAAAGCTATCAAGCTATGAAAAAAGCATTGGACACTGTGGATATTTTATTGACTACAGGCGGTGTTTCAGTCGGAGACTATGACCTGCTGCCAGAGATTTACCGAAAATTAGGTGCTGAAGTATTATTTAACAAGATTGCAATGCGTCCTGGAAGTGTAACGACAGTCGCTGTGTTAAACGGAAAGCTGTTATTTGGGCTGTCAGGAAACCCGTCGGCATGCTTTGTTGGCTTTGAACTTTATGCAAGGCCAATCATCAGAACGATGTTGTTTTCGGAAAAGCCGCATTTAACGAAAGCTTCAGCAATTCTGAAAGAGGATTTTCCAACAACAAATGCATTCACAAGATTCATCAGAAGCCGTGCTGTCCTTGAAGATGGTGTCCTTTATACAGGACCAAGCGGCACAGATAAATCAAGTATTGTCAGCAGTATTGCTAACGCCAATGCCTTAACAATCCTCCCGGGAGGCATTAATGGATTTAAAAAGGGTGAGCAGGTTCGAGTAATCCTGCTAGACGATAGTGCTAACACCTATTAATGAGCAAAAACACCTGTTTAGGTGTTTTTTTTATTTGCAAAAAAGATGGGCAAGACAACACGGTGATACATATCATTAGTAAAGAAAATAGAAAATTAATTCTTTTTTGAAAAACGGTTGATTTTATAATGCTAAGTTTTTATAATAAGAGAATCGAATATTAATATTTATAAATAAAAATGATTAAATATACAGAACTTCCTGTAGAAGGAGGAAATGATGAAAGCTGCAATTATTGGTACAACTGGATACGGTGGAGCTGAATTAATGAGGGTTTTAGCAAATCACCCTGAATTTTCTATTCACTCTGTCCATACAACAAGAGACGAAGTTCCTGTATGGAATGAATATCCCCATCTATATAGCATCGTCGAAAATAAATTAGAAAAGGTAGATTCTGAGGCTATTGCAGCAAATTGTGATGTTGTCTTTTTTGCTACTCCATCTGGTGTATCAAGCAAGCTAATAAGCGAGTTTGCTGATAAACAAATAAAGATCGTTGATTTATCGGGAGATATGCGCCTCCGTAACTTGGATGATTATCAAAAATGGTATAAGAAACAGCCTGCTCCTAAAGAGGTGGTAAACAAGTTTGTTTACGGACTTTCTGAATGGAATAAGGAAAATATTGCAACAGCAGATTGGTTATCAAACCCAGGCTGTTATCCGACTGCAACATTGCTTGGATTAGCACCTGTTATTAAAGAAGATATTGTTAAGCCGGATAGTATCATCATCGATGCGAAATCAGGCATCTCTGGTGCAGGCAGGACACCTTCAAGGGGAACAATGCTTGCTGAAATGAATGAAAATTTAAAAATCTATAAAGTAAATGAGCATCAGCATATACCAGAAATTGAACAACAGTTAACAGACTGGAATGCTTCGATAGCACCTGTTACTTTTTCCACTCATTTGCTTCCTGTTAACAGAGGCATTATGGCGACAATATATGCTTCCTTACAAAAGGAAAGCACGATAGAGCAGGTTCACACGCTGTTTATGGATGCATATAAAGACAAACCTTTTGTACGTGTAAGACCAATAGGCAATTTCCCTTCCATCAAGGAGGTTAGTGGCTCCAATTATTGCGATATCGGCTTACAACTCGACGAAAGAACAGGAAGGCTCACAATTATAGCTACAATTGATAATTTAATGAAAGGCGCTGCAGGGCAAGCAGTACAAAATGCGAATATTATGTTTGGCATCGACGAATGTACAGGCTTGAATTTTGTGCCTATGTATCCATAAGGAGGAGTATTCATGCAGGTTGTATCAAAAGGGGAGCAAACCTTTGAAATAAAAGAAGTTCCAGATGGCAGCATTGTTTCACCATCAGGTTTTAAGTCAGCAGGTTTACATGCAGGGCTGCGTTACAATAAAAAGGATTTGGGTGCGATTGTTAGTGAGGTGCCTGCAAGCTGTGCAGCAGTTTACACGATGAGCCATTTCCAAGCAGCACCGCTAAAGGTAACACAGGCTTCCATTAAGGCAGAAAATCTCATCCAAGCAGTCGTTGTAAACAGTGCTTGTGCAAATGCCTGCACGGGAGAAAAAGGCTTACAGGACGCTTATCAAATGAGGAAATTACTGGCTGAACATCTCGAAACAAAACAAGAGTATGTAGCTGTTTCCTCAACAGGAGTTATTGGAGAATTCCTGAAAATGGATAAGATTGCAGCAGGAATTAATCAGCTTGTGTTTGGTAATGAAAAGGCAGATGCAGACAGTTTTCAAGAGGCTATCTTAACGACAGATTTAGTGATGAAAAAATGCTGTTTCACTGCTGAAATCGGCGGAAAGACAGTTACCATTGGCGGTGCTGCAAAGGGATCAGGCATGATCCATCCGAATATGGCAACAATGCTCGGCTTTCTGACAACAGATGCGAATATTTCTTCAGATGTTTTGCAAAAGGCATTGAGCACTGTTATCCCGACATCTTTCAACCAGATTACAGTTGACGGAGATACTTCTACAAATGATACAGTCCTTGTTTTGGCTAATGGTTATGCTGAAAATGAAGAGCTGACGTTAGGGCATCCTGACTATCCTGTTTTTGTGGAATTGCTGTCTGTGGCATGTGAGAGTCTTGCAAAGCAAATTGCAAAAGATGGTGAAGGGGCTACAAAATTAATTGAAGTGAATGTGAAGGGCTGTAAAACAGAGGAAGAAGCAAAAATCATTTCAAAGCAGATTGTCGGTTCTAATCTTGTTAAAACAGCCATGTATGGCTCAGATGCTAACTGGGGAAGAATCATTACCGCAATCGGGCAAACAAATACAAATGTAAATCCGGGGTCTGTCGATATTGCAATTGGTCCGATCACCATGTTGAAAAACAGTGAACCACAAATGTTTTCAGAAGATGACGCAATTGCATATTTAAATAAAGATTATATCCAAGTTCATGTTGATTTGCATAACGGTAACGAGAGTGGAACAGCATGGGGCTGCGATTTGTCCTATGATTATGTAAAAATCAATGCAAGCTATAGAACATAGGGGTGTCTTAAGAGAATGAAGACAATACTTATTAAATGCGGGGGAAGTGTGATTGATCAGCTTTCCGAAGGGTTCTTTTCCAGTATAAAAAAACTGCAGCACGACGGCTTCCATATAATTTTTGTTCACGGTGGCGGACCTGATATAAATGAAATGCTTGATTTATTATCCGTAAAGGCAGAGTTTCACAATGGTTTACGAAAAACGACGGAAGAAGCACTTGCCGTTGTCGAGATGGTTTTGTCAGGCAAAACGAACAGGAAGCTAGTTGATTTATTAAGGAAAAATGATCTTTATGCAGTTGGAATTAACGGGACGGATGATAACTGCTTGCAGGCAAGTATGATTGATGAAGAAAATCTTGGATATGTCGGCAATGTAGAGGAAGTTAATAATAAACTTATCTTACGCTTATTAGAAGAAGGCTATATCCCTGTTTTAACTCCACTCGGAATAACAGAAGATGGGATTAAGCTAAATATAAATGCAGATTATGCAGCATCAGCCGTTGCAAAGAGCTTAAAGGTAGAACAATGCTTATTTGTAACAGATGTTGAGGGCATTATGATAGACGGTGAGGTTGCCAGTCTAATAGGGAAAGAGGAAGTGCTGCAGTATATAGAGGAAGGGCAAATTACTGGTGGTATGGTACCTAAAGTAACTTCAGCACTTGCAGCCATTGATAGTGGATTAAACAGTGCCATGATTGTATCAGGCAAAAAGGAATTTTATTCAGCTGAAATTTGGAACGGAACAAAAATTGTAGCGAATGAGAGGTTATGTAAATGAGTCATTTATTTCCGACTTACTCCAAATGGGAGATAGAGCCAGCAACAGCCAAAGGAAGCTATATGTTCAGTACAGAAGGAAAAAAATATTTAGATCTTACAGCAGGAATTGGTGTTTGCAATCTTGGTCATTGCCACGACGAGGTTAAGGCAGCAGTCGAAGCACAACTCGATAAGTTTTGGCATGTTTCTAATTTATTTCCAGTAGAAATACAGGAAAAAGCAGCAACAGCCTTAGCAACTGCAAGCGGCATGGAAGCAGTATTTTTTGCTAACAGTGGTGCAGAGGCAAATGAAGGAGCAATCAAGCTTGCTAGAAAAGCAACTGGCAAAACAAAAATTATCACTTTCGAGCAGTCATTTCATGGCAGAACCTTTGCAGCAATGTCTGCAACAGGTCAAGATAAGATTAAGCAAGGCTTCGGTCCAATGCTCGAAACATTTGTAAATGTGCCGTTTAATGATATGGAAGCATTAAAAGCAGAGCTGACAGAAGATGTGGCAGCAGTCATGCTTGAAATCGTGCAAGGAGAAGGCGGCATCCATGTTGCGAAAGAAGAGTTTCTAAAAGAGACAGAAGCTTTATGTAAGAGTGTAGGAGCGCTGTTGATTATTGATGAGATTCAAACTGGAATCGGCAGAACAGGTAAACCATTTGCATTTCAGCATTTTTCCTTAAATCCAGATATCATTACATCAGCTAAAGGGTTAGCTAATGGTATTCCCGTTGGGGCGATTGCTGCAAAAAAAGAATTGGTAGAGTTTTTCGGGCCTGGCAGTCATGGTACAACATTTGGCGGTAATCCACTGGCGATGGCAGCAGCTTGTAAAACAATGGAGATTATTTTTGAAGAGAGCTTCTTAGACGAAGTTGGCAAGAAAAGTGAGTTTTTAATCAGTTTATTGCAAGAAAAATTGAAAGCAAACACAGCTGTGAAGGAAGTCCGTGGATTAGGACTTATCATTGGAATAGAGCTTGAGCTTCCTGTAGCAAATATACTTGCTGAGTTAAGAGAAGCAGGGCTAATTGTCCTGAATGCCGGAGAAAAGGTAATTCGCTTGCTGCCAAGTTTAAATATAACAACAGATGAATTAAAGGAAGCTGTAACCATAATAGAAAATAAATTGAATATTTACAGTAATATTGCAATATAAGCTGTATTTTTTTACATTCTAATGTATAATTATAAGAAATTTATGAATAAATATACATGGATTATCGAGGTGTGCTAAAGATGGAAGGATATTTACATTTAAGCAATGGAAAGAATTATAAAGGCGAATTTGCTACAAAGGCAAGTGAAACACTTTGTGGAGAAATTGTCTTTTTTACAGGAATGACAGGATATCAGGAGGTTTTGACAGATCCGTCCTATAAAGATCAAATCATTGTCTTTACGTATCCCCTTATTGGGAACTATGGAATCAACAAAGAAGATTTTGAGAGCAAAAAGCCGCATGTTAAAGGTGTTATCGTCTATGAAGCAAATATGCAGGCATACCATTATCAGTCCCAATATTCTCTTGCTGAATATCTGGAAAAATGGAACATCCCTTTGTTGAGCCATGTTGATACAAGATCGATCGTTAAAAACATTCGCCAGGAAGGCTCCATGCCAGCTATCCTTACGACTGATGAGAATGTAGCTAGGGAAGACTTCTTATTAGTTAAGGATGCGAAGGTGCCGAAGGTGTCAGAGAAGATACATCAATCCTACGGTGACGGTAAATATCATATCGTGTTAATTGATTTTGGGAAGAAGGAAAGCATGCTTGATGGACTTGTCGAAAGAGGCTGCAAAGTTACCGTTGTACCGTATAACACAACATTTGATGAAGTAAAAGGCTTAAAGCCACATGGAATCCTGCTGTCAAATGGACCTGGAGATCCTAAGGAGCTAACAGATGTACTGCCTACAGTAAAGCTGTTAATCCAGCATTATCCGACATTAGGAATTTGTCTTGGCCATCAGCTTGCTGCACTGGCACTCGGCGGTGACACGACAAAGCTTTCATTTGGACATCGAGGCGCAAATCATCCAGTGTTTGATAAGCGCAATAATAAAGTAATTATGTCATCACAAAATCACAGCTATGTTGTGGAAGAGGAAAGTCTTGCAAATACTGGCTGTGAAGCGAGATTCTTTAACCTTCATGATAATTCAGTGGAAGGATTGACACATAGTGTATATCCTTTGCAAACAGTTCAGTTTCATCCAGAAGCAAATCCTGGACCATCAGAAGGACATTATATATTTGATGAATTTATAGAAAATGTTAAAGCTAACAGTGGGAGAGTATTTGCATATGCCTAAAGACAACAGTATTAAAAAAATATTAGTAATCGGTTCGGGACCAATTGTAATCGGTCAAGCGGCAGAATTTGACTATGCAGGTACACAAGCATGTATGGCGTTAAAGGAAGAGGGTTATCAGGTTATCCTAGTCAACAACAATCCGGCTACGATAATGACAGACCAGACCTTTGCAGACTCCATTTATTTCGAACCACTCACTCCAGATGTATTGGAAATGATTATTGCCAAGGAAAAACCAGATGGCTTGCTTGCAACTTTGGGTGGGCAAACTGGTTTAAACCTTGCTTTCCAATTGAGCGAACAGGGAATTCTTGAAAAGTACGATTTGAAACTGTTAGGAAGCTCCATTGAATCAATCAAAAAGGGAGAGGACCGTGAGGCATTTCGCCAGCTTATGTATGAATTAAATGAACCTGTGCCTGAAAGCAAAATTGTTCATTTAGTTGATGAAGCAGTTGAATTTGCAGGAGAGATTGGTTTCCCAATCATTGTGCGACCTGCCTATACATTAGGAGGAACAGGCGGAGGAATCGCTGACAGCATGGAGGAATTCACGAAGCTTGTCAGCGGCGGTCTGAAGGAAAGTGCGATTGGACAGTGTCTTGTGGAAAGAAGTATTGCCGGCTTTAAAGAGGTGGAGTATGAAGTAATGCGTGACAGCATGAATACATGTATCACGATTTGTAATATGGAAAACATTGACCCAGTCGGTATTCATACAGGCGACAGCATTGTTGTTGCTCCTTCGCAAACATTGACAGATGTGGAATATCAAATGCTTCGCTCTGCTTCGATTAAGATTATTTCTGCATTAGGAATTATCGGCGGCTGTAATATTCAGTTTGCGTTAGATCCAAACAGCAAGAAGTATTACTTAATTGAAGTTAATCCAAGGGTCAGCAGATCATCAGCCCTTGCATCAAAGGCGACAGGATACCCAATTGCCAGAATGGCAGCGAAATTAGCTGTTGGTTATACACTGAATGAAATTATTAATCCTGTAACAGGCGATACATTTGCAAGCTTTGAGCCAGCACTTGATTATGCGGTCGTGAAGTTCCCAAAATGGCCGTTTGATAAGTTCCCAACCGTTGCAAGAAAGCTGGGTACACAGATGAAGGCAACAGGGGAAGTAATGGGAATTGATCGGAATATAGAAAGAGCACTTTTAAAAGCAATTCGTTCATTAGAAATCAAAGGTAATGATTTACGTATTCCAGGAATTGCTGCTTTGAGTACAGAGCAATTGTACGCAAAGGCAAAGGACCAAACAGACGAAAGATTTTTTGTTCTGATCGAACTGCTTCGCAGAGGAGAAACAATGGAGGCAATTCATCAATTAACGAAAATCGACTTATTCTTCCTACAGATTTTCAATAGACTTGTTGAGATGGAAAGAGATATACTCGCAGCTACACTTGAAACAGTAGAGCAAAAATCGCTTCAGCTTTGGAAGGAAAAAGGCTTTAGTGATGAATTTTTGGCAAGTGCTTGGAGCTGTACGGAACTGGATGTGCGCAATAAGCGTAAAGCTCTGGACATTTTACCTGTATACAAAATGGTAGATACATGTGCAGCAGAATTCGAAGCAAAAACAAATTACTACTACTCTACTTATTTTGGGGAAAATGAACAGACCGAAAGCAGCAAAAGAAAAGTGCTTGTTGTCGGGAGCGGACCGATTCGTATCGGTCAAGGAATTGAATTTGATTACTGTTCTGTGCATGGAGTATTTGCGTTAAAACAGGAAAATATTGAAACAATCATAATAAATAATAATCCAGAAACAGTAAGCACTGACTTTGCGACAGCAGACAGACTTTATTTTGAACCGCTGACAATTGAAGATATTATGAATGTAGTAGATTCAGAGGGAATTAAAGAAGCGATTGTGCAGCTTGGCGGGCAGACTGCAATCAATGTAGCAAAGGGACTAGAAGAGCATGGTGTTAAAATACTCGGCACAAACAGTCAAACAATTGATGTGCTCGAAGACAGAGAACTATTTTATCAAATGCTTGATGAAGAAAGCATTCCTCATATTGAAGGAGATATCGCTTTTGATGAATCAGGTTTGCTTGCTTCTGTTAATAAATTGTCATACCCAGTTTTAATCAGACCATCCTATGTCATTGGCGGAAAAGGGATGGAAAGAATTAATAATGATAATGACTTAAAGGCATATTTGCAGACAGATATTCCTTATCCAGTCCTTGTTGATCAATTTTTAGAGGCGTTTGAAGCAGAACTGGACTTGGCAGCAGATGGAGAAAACATTTGTGTACCTGCAATAATGGAGCACATTGAAAAAACTGGTGTTCATTCTGGTGACAGCTTGTCTATTCTTCCAGCTCAAACCCTTTCTGATTCAGTGAAAGCGAAAATGCTGACATATGCGAAGAAGATTGTTGGGAACACAGGCTATAAAGGCCTTATGAACATCCAATATATCATTGATGGCGAAAAGGTTTATGTATTAGAAGTAAATCCAAGAGCGAGCAGAACGGTTCCGATTGTCAGCAAGGTTACTGGAGTGCCATTAGTTCAAATTGCGACAAAAATATTGCTTGGGAAATATAATTTGTCAGAAGAGGAAAAGACCTTCACAGAGGACATAAACTTTGTCTGCATTAAATATCCTGTCTATTCAAATTATGCCTTGAAGGGCCTTGATTCAAAGGTTGGTCCGGAAATGAGATCAACTGGTGAAGGAATTGCCTTGGCAAATACACTTGAAGAAGGCTTGAAGAAGGTGTTCCATCCAACCTTGAAAAAAGTCGAAACCAAACAAATTGTCATAAAATCTGACAGCTTCGACAATTCCTTAAAGCAAAAAGCAGAGGCTGCTGGCCTTGTAGTAAAAACAGCAGAAGAAGCTGCAGAATTGTTGGCTGAGGAACAAACAGTTGCCTTTTATAATCCGTTAAATGGCGAAGACGATAAGCTTCTTCGTGAAACAGCAACAAGAAATCGTATTATCACATTCACACAACAGGAAAGCTTAGAAGCATTTATTGATTCCTTTAAAGCAGATTCCATTACTGTTCAATCCATTAATGATTGGCATAAAACGTTTAGAAAGGACGTGAGCACCGTATGATAGCAGCATCTGTAGACCTTAAAGGCAAGGATTTGTTAACTCTTGCTGAATATTCTCCAGAAACCATTAAAGAGTTAGTTCATAAAGCGAAGGAAATGAAGGAAGCTTATTTGAACGGAGAACTAATCGCACCATTAAAAGGGAAAACACTCGGAATGATTTTTGAGAAATCATCAACTAGAACACGAGTGTCCTTTGAAACAGGAATGTTTCAGCTCGGTGGTCAGGCACTTTTCCTAAGCTCTCGCGATTTACAAATCGGAAGAGGCGAGCCTGTTTCTGATACTGCGAAAGTATTATCACAATATGTTGATGCAATTATGATTAGAACATTTGCTCACGAGACAGTTGAGGAATTAGCAGAACATGCGACAATTCCTGTTATTAACGGCTTAACAGACCTTCATCATCCATGCCAAGCGCTGGCTGATTTGCTGACAATCCTTGAAGTGAAAGGTACATTAAAAGGATTAAAGCTTGCTTATATCGGTGACGGAAATAATGTCGCACACTCCCTGTTAATAGCATGTGCAAAGGTTGGAATGGATGTAGCTGTTGCAACACCGCCAAGCTATGCACCGAATGAGGAAATTGTATCACTAGCTAAAAGTTTTGCAGATGCAAGCGGCAGCACAATCTCGATTGTTAATGATCCAATTGAGGCAGTAACAGATGCAGATGTCATCTACGCAGACGTGTGGACCAGCATGGGCCAAGAAGAGGAAAATGAGCAAAGACTTAAAGACTTTGCAGGATTCCAAGTCAATAAAGAACTCGTGGCACACGCTAAAGCTGATTACATGTTCCTGCATTGCCTGCCAGCACACAGAGAAGAGGAAGTAACAGCCGAAATCATTGACGGACCTAACTCCTACGTTTTCCAAGAAGCAGGAAACAGAATGCATGCTCAAAAAGCGTTACTTGTGGAATTATTGGGTTAAATTATTAAAAAAGAGCCTTTTGATAGGCTCTTTTTTGTTTAGTATCGCCTTAAAAACAAAAATAATCAGCCAAAAATGAGTCAATAATTTCCGTTATTAGCTTTGGAAAAAAGGAAATAATAAATAGTGCAGTTCATGGTAAGAAACAAGGCTGTGGATCTTTAAAGCTGAGGAGGGTTTATATGGGACAGAATAGACAGTTTCGACCAGGGCAAAAAGCTCCAAATAATGGTGTATATATAGAAATAGGCGAAACAGGAAGTAATGTAAATAATCCCCAAAAACTAAAGTTGAAAGCTGGAGATCGTTTCCCAGAAACATCAAACCATAACCGCCTTTGGTCATATCAAAGAAGGCCATAAGCTTGGGGTTTAGCCAAGCTGCTTTGGAAAAAAAAGATGCCATCCGATGATTCGGGTGGCTTTACATATGGGTAAGAAATATTATAATAAAGAAAAAGGTCAAAAATGGTCAAAAGAGGTGACTTTTTATGAATCCAGAAATCATGACGGAAAGAGTCCAGCAGGCTATTACCGATGCTCAGGCACTTGCTCAAACCGAAAACCATCAAGAAATAGATGATGTTCATCTATTCTTGGCAATCCTAGAGCGCCCAGACAATCTTCTTTCGTCTGTTTTGGAAAAACTCAATAAGGATACAGATAAATTCAAGCAAAATTTAGTTGAAGAGATGAACAAAAAGCCCAAAGTCTCAATCAGTGGTAATCAACAAAGTACCATATATATAACAAATGTACTTCAACAATTATTGACAGAGGCAGAAAAGGAAAGGGAGCAGTGGGATGACGATTATCTTTCTGTCGAGCATATCCTGCTTGCTGCATTTTCCGTTCCTAATTCTGCAGTGGGTAAGCTGTTCAATAAAATCGGCATAAACAGTCAGGGATTCAGAATATCAATAAAAGATATAAGGGGGAGCCAAAGAGTGACTAGCAAAAATCCTGAAGCAACGTATGATGTCCTTTCTAAATATGGCAGGGATCTTGTAGCAGATGTGAAGGAAGGAAAATTAGACCCTGTTATTGGCAGGGATAACGAAATAAGACATGTAATCAGAATCCTATCAAGGAAAACAAAAAATAATCCTGTTTTAATTGGAGAGCCGGGAGTCGGGAAGACTGCAATCGTAGAAGGGCTTGCCCAGCGAATTGTCAGGAAGGATGTTCCAGAAGGTCTTAAGGATAAGATAATCTTCTCGTTAGATATGGGTGCCCTTATTGCAGGAGCTAAGTTTAGAGGAGAGTTTGAAGAAAGACTTAAAGCAGTATTGCAAGAGGTGAAAAATAGTGAGGGCAGGATTATCCTGTTTATTGACGAGCTTCATACGATTGTCGGTGCCGGAAAAACAGATGGTGCAATGGATGCGGGAAATATGCTGAAACCTATGCTGGCAAGAGGAGAGCTTCATTGTATTGGAGCGACAACACTTGACGAGCACAGACAATATATTGAAAAGGATCCGGCATTAGAGCGAAGGTTCCAACAGGTATTAGTTACGGAGCCAACTGTTGAGGATACTGTTTCAATCATTAGAGGGCTAAAGGAAAGATTTGAAATTCATCATGGTGTCTCCATACAAGACAGGGCAATCATTGCTGCAGCCACATTATCTGACCGCTATATTACAGACAGGTTTTTGCCTGACAAAGCTATTGATTTAATCGATGAGGCTTGTGCAATGATAAGGACAGAAATTGACTCTATGCCAATTGAAATTGATGAACTGACACGTAGAATTATGCAGCTTGAGATTGAGGAAGCGGCATTAAAAGGGGAAGAGGATCCACTTAGCAAGGAAAGACTGCTTGTAATAAGCAAGGAACTCTCTGATTTACGGGAAAAAGCAAATGCACTTCATGCTAAATGGCAGCTAGAGAAAGAAGGACTTAATAAGGTTCAAGCTAAAAAAGAAGAGCTGGAAAGAAAACGCAGGGAACTCGAGGATGCTGAGAATAATTATGATTTGAATAAAGCTGCTGAACTAAGACACGGCAGTATTCCTCATTTGGAAAAAGAATTGCAACAGCTTGAAGAACAGGCAGCTACAAAGAAAAGTGAACGATTGCTGAGAGAAGAAGTAACAGAGGAGGAAATTTCTGCGATTGTAGCAAGATGGACAGGAATCCCAGTTACGAAGCTTTTGGAAAAGGAAAGAGAGAAGCTGCTTCGTCTTGAAAGTATTTTGCATGAACGAGTAGTTGGTCAAAAAGAGGCTGTTCAGCTTGTCAGTGATGCGGTATTAAGAGCAAGAGCTGGAATAAAAGATCCGAACAGGCCAATTGGTTCCTTTCTATTTCTAGGGCCAACAGGTGTGGGGAAAACAGAACTTGCAAAAGCATTAGCATCTAGTTTGTTTGACAGTGAAGAACAAATTATTCGTATTGACATGTCCGAATATATGGAAAAACATGCTGTATCTCGTTTAATTGGAGCACCTCCAGGGTACGTTGGTTACGAAGAAGGTGGACAATTGACTGAGGCGATCAGAAGAAAACCGTATAGTGTTGTCTTGCTGGATGAAGTGGAGAAAGCACATCCAGAAGTGTTCAATATCCTTCTGCAAGTACTTGATGATGGCAGAATCACAGACTCACAAGGAAGGGTTGTTGACTTTAAAAATACGGTTATCATTATGACGTCTAATATCGGTTCACACCTACTTCTTGAAAGCAAGGAAGCAGATTCTATTCCAGAAGCAATAAAAGCTGGTGTTATGGACCAGCTGAAAGGACATTTCCGTCCTGAGTTCTTGAATCGAATTGATGAAATCATCTTGTTTAAGCCACTTTCTTTAACAGAAATAAAAGAAATTGTTCTAAAGCTTATCAGCCAATTGCAAAGCAGACTTTCTGACCAGCAAATTGATATAAGCATGACAGACCGTGCTAAAGAATATATTGCGGTTAATGGCTTCGACCCAGTATTTGGGGCGAGGCCGCTCAGACGGTTCCTGCAAAGGACAGTCGAAACAGTGCTGGCAAGAGAGCTTATTGCAGAAAAGATCACAGCAAATGACCATGTAGAAATAGATGCTGGTGAAGCTGGAATTTTCATCAAGAAAAAATAAAAAATAAGCAAATAAAAAGGGTGAAAGCTTAACGCTTTCACCCCATAATACTCACTGACAATTAGTGAGAGCCTTCCTCATGACTCGGTTCGTTTGGCAATACAGCTGCCAAAAGGAAAATGACGATAGAAAATACAGCCGCTAACACAACTCCTGTTGAGAAGCTGTAAGTTGTTCCGTTCATAGAACTAATAACGTATGTAAGCATTTGCGCTAAAAGGAATGTCCAAAAAATCGTAATAATATACCGCATACAATCACCTCACACTAATATTCAATCTGTTCTTATAGTATCATACAGGACTAAAATAATAAATCATATATCCACTCCTTTTTTTACTTTCATGGCAAAAAGAAAGCGAATTCTAATAACACCATAAGTTAAAACATTGAAAATTGGGCAAACTCCCTTACATTTTGTTCGATTGGTCATACATTAGTAAGAGAAATAACTAAAAAGGAGTTTTTAGATATGGAGAACCGGAACTTCCAACTGGATACCGAATGGAATATGATACATTATCCAACACAGCAGCCTAACGGTTTCGGTATCTTAATCATTGGTGATGACAGACATTTTGTTGATGCTAATAATAGTTTTTGGGTTCAAAATGAAGGCAAAAAATCAATTATCGACTCATTGAGAAATGAAGGGTATACGATTTTTTACTCTAATCTTTACGGCAAGAATTGGGGAAGTGAAAGATCTATCATGCTGGCGAAACGCCTGTATGAGCATATGATTCGCTCAGAAATACTCAATCCGAAGATTCACTTGATTGCAGAAGGAATGGGAGCGTTGGTTGCAATTAAACTGATGATGGAAATGAAAGAAAATATTCGTTCCGTCGTGTTATTTAATCCAATCCTGTCCTTAAACGAGCATCTTGAGGAAGAAAAGGAACATAAATTTTTCTTTAAAAAGCTTTGCAAGGAAATAGCATCCGCCTATGACAAAAATGCTAAGTTCATACCGGATTTCATCAAGGAAATGAAAGAGCATCAGCTAGAGGAAGCGGGAACTCCATCCAAAATCATCCATATTCTCCATAATGGCAAGTCTTATTACCAATCCCAACTTTTAAAGGAAAGAACTAGAAAATGGGATCAAGAGCAACTGCCAATCTTCGTATCTTATGTTCTCCCAGAAAAAAGGAGCGCTATTCCTAGACAAATCATCCGCTTTTTCAAACAATACGAAAAAAACCTCTAAATTGTTATGCTTTGCCATTAGAGGAGGCTAAAGCAAAATAAAGCTCTGGCCTCCTTTTTCCTTTTACAGAACCTTTGGTGTTTATCATGAACAGTTACATAACTGCATAAGATACAATATTGAACATCGAGGAGGCTCTACATGGAAAATGCAGTAATTTTCGGGACATACCAATTTATAGGGTTTCATCTTTGCCGTTCCCTATTAGAAGAAGGGGAAGCGGTTTATGGAATATCCTATCCGAATGTGGAAATCAAGGATATAGAGGATAAAAGGCTGGAAATAGGACGGAATGCAAATTATCAAGAGATAAGCTGGGGAGAAAAAATTACATTCGAAAGTGGAAAAATTATATACGATTGCTATGATTTATCAAAAAGCAAACAAATCGTGGAACGTATCAAAAGTGATGTACTGCAGGAACAAAACGTGCAGGAGCTAATAAGGCATAACCAAGAACTGATCTTTTTAGGAAACATCTTAGAATTTAATGAGCATGCAGAAAATTTATACTCACTATTGGAACAGCAAGGTTTGCCATACAGAGCCATTTACTTTCCGACCTTGTTTGGACCATGGCAGCCAAATGAGTTTTTGTTTGCGCAGCTCCTTGAAGGCAATGAAGAGATCGTAATAAGCGATAAGGAGTATAGGGAGGATGCGATTTTTATAGCAGACGCAGTACATTCTGTAAAAGAGCTGCTGGTAAAGAATAGCGAAAGATACATTTTTTTAAGGAGCGGCTTAAAGGATCAATGGCAGCAATGCCAGAAAGCGATAAGGGAGTTAGCAGTCGACATTCCGAGCTATGCGATTCCTCCATTACTACATTCTTATGGTGTAGCCAGTCCAAACAATAACGCAGAAAACTTGGAAATGCAAAGAAGACATATTAAGATGTATAAGTAGTAGTATGATAGTTTCGTATAAAATGAACGAAGAAAGGCTTTCAGATGAATAAATTGAAGTTAATGCTCTCCTTTTTTATTGTGCTGAGCACCTTCTTTCTTGCCTCCTGCGGACAAGCAGACAATAAGGGGCAATTGAAAAGCGTCGGTTTGCTTGTGAGTGGTACTGTTACAGACCAAGTTTGGGGCACAAAAGGGTATAAGGGTTTATTAAATATCCAATCGAAATATAATGTTGATGTATATTATAAAGAATACGTCGACTCTCTCGCGCTTACAGAAAGGGCGATCGAAGAATTTAAACATAAAGGAGTAAATCTAATTTTTGGACACGGCAGTGAGTATGCGGAGTTTTTGGATACTTTGTCCAAAAAGTATCCTGATATTCATTTAATCAGTTTTAATAGCAGTGCTAACAATGAAAACACGACAAGTGCCTCTTTTGATGGTTATACAATGGGCTTTTTTGGAGGAATGGTTGCAGGCCATATGACGAAGACTAATACAATTTCGGTGATTGCTGCCTTTGATACACAGCCTGAAGTTCAAGGATTCAGGGATGGCGCTATGTATGAAAATGAAAACGTTAAGGTGCTTACAGATTTTGTGCAGAGTTGGGATAATCGTGAGAAGGCACTTATGCTGCTAGATACAGCAATAGCGAATGAAGCTGATATTATTTATCCTGCAGGAGATGGGTTTAATGTTGATATTATTGAACAAGTGAAGGCAAAAGGGCTCTATGCAATCGGATATGTTTCAGATCAGTCTGATCTTGGCAAAATGACTGTTTTGACAAGTACTGTCCAGGATGTTTCTGAAATGTTTGACATTCTTGCCAGCGATTTTAATGAAGGGAAGCTGAAATCTGGCAATATTTCTTATGGTATGAAGGAAAATGTTATCACATTAGGAAAATTCAGTCCTAGCATAGAAGCGGCATTTATAGAGAAAATAAATCAAGAAATTAAGCAATACAAACAGACAGGAAAGTTCCCTAATCAACAATGACAAAAAGCTTGCACGTTACGTTTAAGGAGATGCAAGCTTTTTTCAGCAGGAGCTTGCTTTTGAAAGTTTAATCCAGCCACTTCTTGAACATGGGTTTTACTTTTTTTATTAGCGGTTTCAATTCATTAGCAGAATTCATAAAGAGGTCTATATTGCTGAAAACCAAGTCCATATCTATTTGGTCCAAATAGTGCATTACTCCATCACTTGCCTCTTTTTTATCCTTATTTTCCTCGCTGCTATCTCTGCTGCGGCCTCCTAAAATCCAGGAATCTCCTCTGTTCCTTTCCCGTCGTTTCTCTATTCCTTCTGACCGCTTTTCCCTGTATACCTTTTTCCCAAGCATAAAATCAAAATAGTAATCATCCTCGGAATTTTCAATTGTATCATTTTCTTCTAATTCGTTTTGAAAATCATCTTCCATTTCCGTTCTCTCCCCTTTTTGACATATCTATAGCTGCTTTGTAATTATCTTATGTTTGATAAAGAAAAGTTGTTTAGACAGGCGCTTATAAAGTGAAAAAAAGTTGCATACTATAGGAGAAATTTGTTAAAATTAGTACCAAGTCATAATAATTGATAATAATATATAAGATGCAATTGCAGATAAAAATGCCTTTCATTTTTCATTTGGCAAGCAAATAAAGTATAATCGGACATATTAAAGGAGCTGACAGCTTTGAGTACAGGAATTATTGGCCTTGGTCGTGCACTGCCTGAAAAAATACTGACAAATTTTGATTTAGAGAAAATGGTTGATACGAATGATGAATGGATTCGTACACGTACAGGCATTGAAGAACGAAGAATTGCAGATGATAATACAAATACATCTGATATAGCATATGAAGCAGCAAAAAAAGCGATAGAGAATGCAAACATCAGCCCAGAGGACATAGACTTGATTTTGGTGGCGACAGTTACACCAGATCAGCCGTTTCCAACAGTAGCATGTATGCTTCAAGAACGTCTTGGCTGCGTGAAAGCCGCAGCAATGGATTTAAGTGCTGCATGTGCCGGATTTATGTACGGCATGGTTACAGCTAAACAGTTTATTGACAACGGTGCATATAAATATGCTCTTGTCATTGGAGTGGAAAAGCTTTCAAAGATAACTAACTGGGAAGACCGCAATACAGCAGTGCTTTTTGGTGATGGTGGAGGAGCTGTCGTTTTAGGACAAGTTTCAGAAGGAAGAGGTATCCTTTCATTTGAACTAGGCGCAGATGGTTCTGGCGGCAAGCATCTTTTCCAGGATGATGATGACTTTATCCAAATGAATGGCAGAGAGGTTTTCAAATTTGCTGTTCGTCAAATGGGTGAAAGCAGTGAGAATGTATTAGTTAAAGCTGGTCTATCAAAAGAGGATGTTGACTTCCTGATTCCGCATCAAGCAAATATTAGAATTATGGAGGCATCCAGACAGCGTTTGAATCTTCCAGAAGAAAAAATGTCAAAAACAGTCCATAAATACGGAAATACAAGTGCTGCGTCTATTCCGATTTCACTTGTGGAAGAGTATGAAGCAGGTAAAATCAAAGATGATGATGTTATCGTACTTGTAGGCTTCGGCGGCGGTTTGACATGGGGAGCTATCGCACTTCGCTGGGGTAAATAATCCTTTTGAAAATAATTTACATCCTATAAAAGAACGTATAAACAAAGGAGATTGTAAACATGAGTAATAGAAGAGTAGTCGTTACAGGTATTGGTGCAGTAACACCGGTTGGTAATGATGCTGCAAAAACATGGGAAAATATCGTGAATGGAGTTTCTGGTGTTGGGCCGCTTACTAGAATTAATGCAGATGAATATCCTGCCAAAGTAGCAGCTGAAATCACTGACTTCAATCCAGAAGAATTCATGGATAAAAAAGATGCAAGAAAGATGGACCGCTTTACGCAATATGCTCTGGCAGCTTCGTTAATGGCTGTAAAAGATGCAGACTTGCAAATAACAGATGAGAACTCAGCACGAATTGGTGTTTGGATTGGTTCTGGAATCGGTGGAATGGAAACATTCGAAAACCAATATGAAATCTTCCAAAAGAGGGGCTATAAGCGTGTTAGTCCGTTCTTCGTGCCAATGCTTATTCCAGATATGGCAACAGGACAAGTTTCCATTACGCTTGGTGCTAGAGGAGTAAACTCTTGTACGGTGACAGCTTGTGCTACTGGTACAAACTCTATCGGAGATGCATTTAAAGTCATTCAGCGCGGTGATGCTGATGCAATGATTTCTGGAGGTGCAGAAGCGCCGATTACGAAAATGTCTGTTGCTGGGTTCTGTGCAAATACAGCACTTTCAACAAATCCAGATCCAAAAACAGCAAGCAGACCGTTTGATGCAAATCGTGACGGCTTTGTTATTGGTGAGGGTGCAGGTATTGTCGTATTGGAAGAACTAGAGCACGCTCTTGCTAGAGGAGCAAAAATCTATGCAGAAATCGTCGGTTACGGCTCAACAGGAGACGCATACCATATCACTTCACCGGCACCAGGCGGAGAAGGCGGCGCACGTGCGATGAAAATGGCGATCAATGATGCAGGCTTAAATCCAGAGGATGTTTCCTACCTTAATGCGCATGGAACAAGCACAGCTTATAATGACAAATTCGAAACAATGGCAATTAAAGAAGTTTTCGGTGACCATGCATATAAATTACCTGTCAGCTCAACAAAATCAATGACAGGACATCTATTGGGAGCTGCAGGCGGAGTGGAAGCAATTTTCAGTGTGCTGTCAATCAAAGACAGTGTCATTCCTCCAACAATCAATTACGAAACACCAGATCCAGATTGTGATTTGGACTATGTAGTTAATCAGCACAGAAAACAAGAAGTGAACGTAGCAATGAGTAATTCATTAGGCTTCGGTGGACATAACGCAACGATTATTTTTAAGAAATACCAATAAATAGCTAAATAGTGAGAGGATGTTAATCTACCTAAAGCGGCTCGTTGCATCTAACCACTGTAGTGGAATTAACACCTCCTGATATAACAGATAAAATATGTAAAAGACCAACCTCTAAACCGGTTGGTCTTTTTCTTATTGATAATTATTATAAATTAAAATTGACTATAATCAAAAAATGTATATAATTAAATATATAGTATTGAATTTTTTGTTAGGACATAAATTTTACTAAATGCTTTATTTTTAAGTAAAGAAAGCGTTTACTTAAAAATCCAGTCTTTTCTCATTAGGATAGACGGATTTTCACTTTACCATCGCTTTGTTTAGCAAAGGAGGATTATATGTTAAGTATTGAAAATGCAGTGCAGACATTAAAAGAGAAAAATATCCGCTTAACACCTCAAAGGCACGAACTAATAAATATTCTGTCAAAAGGAAACAAGCATTGGACAGTAGAGGAGTTATATCAGCTGTTGAATGAATCCATGCCTTCTGTAAGCATCACCACAGTTTATAATAATATCAATTTATTTTGTGAATTAGGATTAGTGAAAGAAATTCAGTTTGGAGAAGCTTTAAGCAAGTATGAATGGAAAAAAGAAGATCACTATCATATTGTCTGCAGTGAATGCGGAGAAATGGTAGATGTTTGGTATCCAGCACTAAAGGAGGTTGAAGTATTTGCCCAATCCATCTCAAAATTCGACATTAGTTCCCATAACCTCCAGTTCTACGGAACATGCAGCAATTGCGAACAAAAATAAACAAAAAGTGCAGCAGGATTGCCCTGTCTGTAAACAGCCGATGCAAAGGCTGAAGCATTCCATCATTTGCGGCTGTGGCTTTAAGATGATCGTGGATAAACGAAAGAAAATTATGTAACACAAAAAAACTCTGCACAAGCTGTGCAGAGTTTTTTTGTGGACTTTCCATAGTCATTTGTATTAACACACAAAAAATTAGAATAACATAAACTAACCATATATTCTGTTCTGTTGAAGGGAAAAGGGGGATTTTAATTGGGATAGTCAACACGAGGGAATGGCTAGACGAAAATTTTAATAAACCAGTGTCAATTTGCGAAGAGCTAAAAGGAACCTTTGAGGGGGAGCCTCCAAGAAAGGTTTATCAGCATTTAGCCAATTTTGGAATGTATAAGCCATCACGAAAAACGAAAGAAATTTATACTTCTCTTGTGAAGGAGGATGTATGGGCTAAGTGTGATAAGTTCCTTAAGAAATACAAAAAGCTATGGAATGGTCCTGATATCCCTATTTATATTTTTCCTTTTAATCAGTCTAACAGAGGTAATGATAACAAATCAGGCTTGTCATTTGCTGATATGATGTTTCTTTTTATTGGAGATATTGAGGATGAAAAAGAATTGGAAGCATTGTTCATTCATGAATATCATCATGTTTGCCGAATACATTATCAAAAGAAGGATGTTAACGAATATAGTCTGTTAGATTCCATTATCATTGAAGGACTTGCAGAGCATTCCGTGCAAATTCACTGTGGCGAGAAATACAATGCTGACTGGTGTCGTAAATATAAGGAAGAAGAGCTAGAGGAATACTGGAGCAAATATCTGAAAGATAACCTCGACGTTAATAAAAGTGACTATGTGCATGATGCCTTGTTATTTGGCCTGGGAAAGTATCCAGACATGCTAGGATATTGTTATGGATTTCACCTGATTACTAAGTTTAAAAAACAAAAAAGCTTTTCTGAAAAAGCATATTTTATTTTAGAAAGTGAAAAGTTTTTAGTATGAATACAATATAAAAACGGGAGAAACCTTGTTGTTAAAGGGTTTCTTCTTTTAATTTGTAAATACGTTCAGTAAAAAATAACAAGAAAAAATATCAATACTAATAAATTTGTAATAGTTTTTTAACAAAACGAATAAAATGTCAAAAAAGTCTCAATACGTAAGAGGTGCAAAATGAACAGTAATACTTCTGCGGAAAGCAATAATAACTTGCTTGAGGTAAAGAACCTAGAAACTTCCTTCTCTATTGATGGGAAACTGTACAATGCAGTCGATAATGTTTCCTTCCAAGTAAAGCCACGTCAAATTATTGGCATTGTTGGCGAATCAGGCTGCGGGAAATCCGTGCTTAGCCTTTCCATCATGAAGCTCCTACCAAAAGGAGCTGGAAAAATCCGCTCAGGCGAAATCATCTTTGATGGAGTTCACCTGGAAACAATGGAAGATAAAGAGATAAATAATATCAGAGGAAAAGAAATCTCTATGATATTTCAAGAACCAATGACCTCGTTAAATCCTGTTTTTACAATTGGCTTTCAATTGATGGAAGTTTTGCTGAACCACCATAATATTACCAAAAAGCAAGCAAGACAAAAAAGCGTTGAATTATTAAAAAGTGTCGGGATATCAAGACCAGAAAAACTTGTCGATGAATATCCACATCAGCTGTCTGGCGGTATGCGCCAAAGGGTGATGATAGCGATTGCTATCGCTTGCCAGCCAAGACTCTTGATTGCCGACGAACCTACAACTGCACTTGATGTAACAGTCCAAGCCCAAATCCTTGACCTTATGAAAGAAATCCAAGAAGAAAACGGCATGTCAGTTATCCTTATTACCCATGATTTAGGGGTTGTTGCTGAAATGTGCGATGAAGTCATTGTTATGTATGCAGGCAAAATCGTCGAAAAGACAGATGTTGATACATTGTTTTATGAACCAAAGCATCCCTATACAAAGCTACTAATGGAGGCTATTCCAAAAATGGACGAGGAAGTCGAGCTACTTAGCTCTATCAGCGGCATCGTTCCATCCTTGAAAAATATGCCAGAAGCTGGCTGTAGATTTGCAGACCGCTGCCCAAAGGCAATGCCTGAATGCAAATATATAACTCCAGTTCTTGCAAGCCTTGAAGATGGACATGAAGTTTCCTGCCTTCTTTATGACCAAAGCAAGCCGAAGGAAGGAGTGAATGTGTGATGACCAAAAAATCAGCAGTTATGAACGAAGAAAAAAGAGATCAAGATCAGGAAACAATCCTGCAAGTGAACGGATTAAAAGCATATTTTCCAGTTAAAGCAGGCTTCTTTGGTAAAACAGTAGCACATGTTAAAGCAGTTGACGGAGTCTCGTTTGCAATAAAAAAAGGGGAAACATTTGGGTTAGTTGGTGAATCGGGTTGCGGAAAATCAACGACAGGAAGAACAATATTACGATTCTTAAAGCCTTATGAGGGAAATATTCTTTTTGATAATAAGGATATTACTGAATTAAAGGGAAAATCATTGCGTGAGATCCGTAAAGATGTGCAAATGGTCTTTCAGGATCCATATGCTTCACTTAACCCAATGCAGATGGTAGGGGACATAATCGCTGAGCCTCTAAAAAACTACAATAAAAATAAACAGAAGACCGAATTACAAACAGAAGTAATGGACCTGCTAACAAAAGTAGGATTACCAACTGACGCTTATTATAAGTATGCACATGAATTTTCAGGAGGACAAAGGCAAAGGATTGGTATTGCAAGAGCACTTGCGCTGAAGCCAAAGCTAATCATTGCAGATGAACCAGTTTCTGCCCTCGATGTATCTGTACAATCACAGGTGTTAAATCTATTGAAACAATTACAAGCAGAATTTAATTTAACCTTTTTATTCATCGCCCATGATTTAAGTGTCGTTAAGCATATGAGTGACCAAATTGGTGTTATGTACTTAGGAAACCTGGTTGAAATAGCAAATAAAGAGGGGATGTACGAAGCGCCACTGCATCCATATACTCAAGCCTTAATTTCAGCAATACCAGAGCCAGATCCTAGAAAAAAGAAAAGGCGAATTATTTTAGAAGGCGATGTACCAAGTCCGATTAACCCACCATCAGGGTGCCCATTTCATCCCAGATGTCCTTTTGCCAAGGCAGAATGTAAAGAGATAAAGCCTGTATTAAAGGAGGTGAAACCATTACATAAAGTAGCTTGCCATCTATATTAAAAAAAGTTTTAAGGGGGAGGAACAAAAATGAAAAAGAATTGGATTGTCTTAACTGCTTTAATGTTGATTTTGTCTGCTTTTTTGGCAGCTTGCAGTGGTGAAGGAGAAAAGACCTCTACAAATGAAGGGTCTGCATCAGACGAACCACAGGATGGTGGAACGTTAGTGTATTCACTTGATTCATCTCCAGAGGGTTTGTTTAATTGGTCATTTTACGCTAATGCAACAGATGCTGAAGTAATTAGTTTCTTTGATGAAAGCTTAATAGATTATGATGAAAACCTTAAGCCACAGCCAAATATTGCCTCCTGGAAAACAGAGGATAATAAGGTGTATACATTTACCTTTAAAGAAGGCGTTAAATGGCATAACGGGGAAGAGCTAACTGTTAATGACTGGGTTTTTGCGTTAGAAACACTTGCAGATAAAGACTATGATGGACCACGATATACAAATGTTCAAACAATTGAGGGAGCGCCGGCTTATCATGACGGCTCTGCCGACAGCATTTCAGGAATCAAAGTAATTGATGATTACAACATCGAAATTACATTTGATAAAGCAAGAGTTAACAATTTAGAAAACGTGTGGACATATGCAATGCCTGCAAAGGAATTTGAAGGAATTGCTGTTAAAGACATGGCAAGTTCAGAGCAAGTAAGAACAAAACCTGTAGGGTTAGGACCGTTCAAAATCAAAAATATTGTGCCAGGCGAATCAGTCGAATTTGAAAGATTTGATGACTATTTCAACGGCAAGCCTCATTTAGACGGGGTTGTTCTGAAGGTAATCGATCCGTCTTTAACAATTGGTGAATTACAGAATAATACATTAGATATGACTGCATTCCATCCTAGCATTAAGGCAGATATCGAGGCATTGGATAATGTGAAAATTGAACAATATCCTGGATTGTCTTATTACTATATTGGCTTTAGATTAGGAACTTGGGATGGAAGCAAAAACGTTATGAACGAACCTAAATATCAGGATCTAAAACTGCGTCAAGCTATGTATTATGCGATGAATAGGGATGAATGGAATGAAGCCTTCTTTTATGGTGTAGGTAAGACCGTTAATACACCAGTACCATCCAATCACTGGATTTCAGCTGACAACAGTGAATTAGAACAATTTAAGTATGATCCAGAAAAGGCAAAGTCCTTGCTTGATGAAGCTGGATATAAAGATATAGATGGCGATGGTTTCAGAGAAGATCCAAATGGAGATCCTTTTACCGTTAAATTCTCGCATTACGCAACAAATAACCCGACATTCGAAACTCGTGCACAAGCGATTGTTCAGTATTGGGAAGAGGTTGGTTTGAAAACAGAACTTAGCATGACAGATGTTAATCTATACTATGACCAAATTGAAAAAGCTGATAAGTCCATTGAAGTATTCTTTGGCGGCTGGTCTACTGGAACAGATCCAGATCCATCAGGCTTGTGGAGATCTGATGCTCTATGGAATTACTCAAGATGGGTAAGTGAAAAGAGCGATAAATTATTGGATGATGCTTTAGATGTTAGCATTGTCGGTACTGATCAAGAAAAACGTAAAGAGCTTTATGTAGAGTGGCAGAAACAATTTATGGAGGAATTGCCTGCACTTCCTGTAGCTGAACTAGATGAAGTGATGGCGCTTAATAAACGTGTTCAAGGTGTGACGTTCGATGTTTCTGGCACAAACAGACCGAACGAGTGGTGGATTCAGCAATAAAACAGAATAATAGATTTTAAAATAAGGAGAAGAGAGTTACATGTTGAAATATACATTGCGAAGAATATTAGGCATGATACCAATGTTGCTCCTTACTTCTGTTGTGGTATTCTCCCTGGCAAAATTAATGCCAGGGGATTCCCTCAGTGGAGAGATTGATCCTAATAACACAGACCCTCAATATATAGCTGAAATGAGAGAAAAACTCGGATACAATGACCCTGAATATGTTCAATATTTTCGCTGGGTGACAGAATTTATTAAAGGGGATTTTGGTACATCAACCCGCTATAAAATAGATGTAGCAGATCTTATTACGGAACGGCTGCCAAATACAATTTTCTTAGGAATTACAGCCCTAATTATTACGTATATTCTTGCCTTTACTTTCGGGATGATTTCTGGAAGAAAGCCTTATACAATTCGGGACAACCTGATTGCAGGTATAAACTATATTGGACTGGCAATTCCCTCGTTTGTAGCTGGAGTCATTACTATATATATTTTTGCCTTTAAATTAAATTGGTTTCCTTCAAATGGTTCTGTAGGAATAGGATTGATAAAAGGATCATTTGAATATTACATGAGCAGGCTTCATCATGTTTTTTTACCAGCGATTGTGCTTGGTGCATTAGCAACAGCTAGCTACACACAATTCCTTAGAAATGACATTATCGAAAATAGCAGAAAGGATTTTGTCAGAACAGCACGTGCAAAAGGAACGCATGAAAATAAAATTTATAATGTTCATATATTAAGGAATTCTATGATACCGCTAGTAACGTTTTTAGGATTTGATATCGCTGCATTAATTGGCGGTGCAGTTATTACCGAAACAATTTTCACTTACCCAGGAATTGGTCAATTGATGATCCAATCTGTAGGTACGAGAGACTATCCAGTTCTGTTAACATTGTTAATGTTATTTTCGTTTTTAACATTGCTGGGCAACCTCATAGCCGATATTTTATATGGCGTTGTAGATCCAAGGATAAGGGTAAGTTAGGAGGAAAGGGAAATGGAAGTAATTACTCCGAAAAATAACAAAAACTTAAACGTAGACATAAAAGCGAAAAGCCTTTCTCCATGGGCACTTGCTAGAAGTAAATTCATTAAGAATAAGATTGCAATGGTAAGTTTGTTATTCCTTATTCTTGTGACCATTCTTTCCTTTTTGGCTCCTTATATCACTACAATAGATATAACAAAGGTAAATATAGGTCAAATGTCTTTGAAGCCTTCTGGTGACCACTGGCTTGGTACGGATAAAAGTGGTAGAGATGTGTTTACCCGCTTATTATATGGAGGCAGGATTTCTTTACTTGTAGGAATATCCTGCACTGTTACTGTTGTGTTTTTAGGTACATTAGTTGGATCCATTGCAGGGTATTATGGCGGCAAGATTGATAGTATGTTAATGCGATTCACTGACTTTATCATGGTGTTTCCGTTTTTAGTATTTGTTATCGTACTCAATGCCATTCTTCAAGGAATTGTTTCAGGATTATCGGTTTTAATCATCGTGATAAGTCTGTTGAGCTGGGGAGGGGTAGCAAGAATTGTGCGCAGTAAAATCCTCTCCGAGAAGGAAAACGAATATATTCTAGCAGCCATTTCCATCGGAGGTAAACCGAGTAAAGTCATTATTAAACATTTACTGCCGAATGTTATGTCTACCATTATAGTGCAAGCATCTATTCTCTTTGCGAGTATGATTGTTGTTGAGTCTGGATTAAGTTATTTGGGATTTGGTGTACCTCAAGAGGTGCCAAGTTGGGGTAATATGCTGTCATCTGCAAACGAACCAGATGTGTTGCAGAATAAACCGTGGATATGGTTACCACCAGCAATCATGATTACACTAACAATTCTATCCATTAACTTCATCGGAGAAGGCTTAAAAGACGCCTTTAATCCAAAATCAAAACGATGATGCTTAACAGGTTTACATTACAATCAGATAAGGCTATAAGAATAGAAGTAAAAAGGTCTTTCTCACATAGAAAGGCTTTTTTGTATTATAAATCTATAGAGAGTTTGTACATATATCAGAGAAAAGTATCATAATAATAAGCATACTATTAATGGGCGAATGCAAAGATTACATGCTTTCTAGAAAATAAACTTAAAAGAACAATGACAAAACAGGAATAAATTTACTGCACGATGCCCATACTGATTGACAAACAGTTGTTGAAGCGAGGGATAAAATATGCAATATCTTCATGATGTTTGGGTTAATTGGTTTGAAGGAGAGGAAAACGGTTATAATGTTTGCCACTTCCATGAATGGAGAAAAGAAGATGGAGTGGAGCTGCTTGATCAAGTGCCGCTTATAAAGATTGATTCGGTATTGTTTAGCTACATAGAAAATGATTTGGCAGAGCTTCCGAGACAGCTGCTTGAAGAAATTTATCAAAAAGCTTATCTTCGTAAAAACCATGAAAGAATTCAACTAGATTATTGCTTTGTTGTATCAGACGGAACAGGAATATTGGTTGTAGATACTTTAGGATATTCTATTCCAATCAGAAAAAGCAGAATGATACCAAGACAGGAACAGCTTGCATATGAATTGCTTGAAAATCAAGAGTCTATAAACTACAACTTCCAAGGTGAAAATGAAGAAAATAAAGAATTTCATATATTGTCACCAGAGCCGCAAATGATGTATGGGCTGACAAGAAAAGAGCGTCAGTTAAAGCAATTACTGTTCATGGCCCTTGATCAGCTGCATTCATCTGAGAATGTTGCAGAGGTAAGGTACTGGTATACAGAATGGAGTCCTGAAAAGTATTTTGATATTCAAAGCCTAGAATTTGAGGATGCCTGGAGTGAGCTGTTCGATTGTACGAAGTTTGGATGGTCACTAAAGCATGAGACATTTTGTGAGAACATCATTAAAGGGCAGCCTTTTTTTGAAAAACTGTGGGAATTAGAACACGGTCCAAAGGTTAATTAATAACTTTCTTCTATTAATAAAGGAAAATCAGGCTGATAGAGCTTGATTAGCAGACAGGCTGTAGATAAACTCTCATAATGAGGTTTGTCTACAGTCTTTTTATTTCTTCTTTATCAAAGGAGGCTAATTTTTGCCCTTGCAATGGTGAATGTAAGTAAAGATAAGGTTGTTTACCAAAGAAATAGTTATCAACAAACAAAGGTTTACTGTAACTATCAAAAAAAAAATTTAATTGTAATGGAGGTACAGCATTAACAAGTCCCAGCGAAGAAACTATAGAGCTTAGGTACTAAGCTGGCACTTATAATAGAAGCTTCTAAAGCAGAAATTGATAGTCTTATGCTTTAGGTGGAAGAGGGAAAAAAATATAAACATCTGTTTGTCTGCGTTATAAAAGTGTCTACAGGAGAAAAGACAGATGGAAAGGATGATGGAGAAAGCTACAGGACTAGGGTGTCGCTAAAGGACCTGAGAAGAACATCAATACAAAGTAAACCTTGAGGACATAAAAAGAGGCTGATAGTAACACTATCAGCCTCTTCGGTTTATCTGCGCTTACGGCCAAGGCCCATTGCATTTTCCATTTTCTTAAGCATTTTGCTTGCTACCTTATTCGCTTTTTCTGCTCCTAAGTCCAATATTTCATCAAGTTCAGGTGAGTTCATCAGCTCATTGTATTTTTCTTGGATTGGGCGGATTGCTTCGACAACTACTTCTGCAAGATCTGACTTGAAGTCGCCATAACCTTTACCTTCGTACATTTCTTCAAGAGTGGCAATTGATTTGCCGGATAGAATGGAGTATATCGATAAAAGGTTCGATACTCCTGGTTTATTTTCTGTATCGAATTTAACGATACCTTCTGAATCAGTGACAGCACTCTTAATCTTTTTGACAATCACACTTGGTTCATCCAATAGGGTGATTGTTGCTTTTTTGTTAGGATCAGATTTGCTCATTTTCTTTGTTGGCTCTTGAAGGGACATAATTCTTGCGCCAACCTTTGGAATACGTACCTCTGGAATTGTCAAAATGTCGTTATACTTCTTATTAAATCTTTCTGCAAGATCTCGAGTCAGCTCCAAGTGCTGCTTTTGATCCTCGCCAACAGGCACTAGGTCTGTACCATACAGTAAAATGTCTGTTGCCATTAATGGCGGGTATGTGAGTAGTGCTGCAGATACTCCGTCTTTACCTGCTGATTTATCTTTAAACTGCGTCATACGCTCTAATTCGCCGATATAAGAAATACATTGCATCATCCAAGCACCTTGAGCATGTGCAGGAACCTCTGATTGAATAAATAATGTAGCCTTCTCAGGATTGATGCCGACTGCAATATATAAAGCTGCAAGGCTGCGGATGTTGTTTCTTAAAACAAGACGGTCTTGAGGAACTGTAATAGCATGCTGATCAACGATGCAGAAATAGCAGTTATAATCATCCTGCAGTTCTACAAATTGGTTCAGTGCGCCAATGTAATTTCCTAAAGTGATTGTTCCGCTCGGCTGAATGCCGGAAAAGATTGTTTTCATGTGTTTTTCCTCCATTTTGTAGTTAGTACTATATAAGAAATAGGAATAGAAAAGTCTTTTAGAAACCGAAAAAGAAAAAAGAACGACAAAAAGACCACACGTCCCTATATGAAACATAGGGACGAATGGTCCGCGGTGCCACCCTAATTGCTTAAAAAAGCCACTTTATCCTTGTTAACGAAAGGAAGTCGCTGAAATGTAGTATGCCATAAACGAATTGCGGTTCTATTTCAGTGCTCAAAAGTCCATTCCTTATAATCGGCTGTTTGTTTTCACCAGACACAAACTCTCTTTTAAAAACCATCATATAAGTACTACTCTTTATCAAAGCATTTATTTAACTATATACATATAAATTATACTAATTGACGGGAAAAAGCAAGGGAGGGGAGGGGGAAATTAAAAGTTGAAAGAATATTCGGCCGATGGGGGAAAAAGGAACAGATAACTTTTTCAGGAAAATATCGAGGTTTTTCCATTTTTTAGTTATATAGTATATTAGAATATGATTTACAGAAAAATCTATAAATTGTATTTATTTAGATTATTCTTAATTCTACAAAATTCTACAAAATTCTTGCATTCTAATAGGTCGATATATATAATTGATTTTACGAGTGGAAATTAAAAGTGATATTTCAGACTATTTAAAACAATTGGATATACTAAATCATAAGTCCTACTCATTATTATACTAGTCTAATTGTTTAGTAATGAAGAAGTTTACATAAAGGATGGTTTACTATTTCTGAATAGCGAATCAGTAGACTTAAATTGACAGACTATTTAGGAAATATGAGTTTGTGTATTCTTACGTTTTTTATGGGAAAGATAATTTTTGGAAACTCCACTTGTGGACAAAATATATAAGGGGGTAAAACAATGAAAAAGAGAATGCTTGTACTTCTTTCATTAGTACTTGCACTTAGTGCATTCCTTGCAGCTTGTGGCAACGGCGACAGCGGCAGCAAAGATGAGGTTTCGCAAGATTTACGTCTTAACATTAGATCAGAACCATTCTCCCTAAACCCAGGTTTGGCGAATGATTCAACATCAAGTAACGTATTGCTTCAAACATTCGAAGGATTAACTCGTATTGATAAAGACGGTGAGCCTGAAGAAGCTATGGCAGAAAGCTACACAGTTTCTGACGATCAATTGACTTACACTTTTAAAATCCGTGATGATGCTAACTGGTCAAACGGTGACCCTGTAACTGCAGAAGACTTTGTATATGCTTGGAAATGGGCTCTTGACCCAAATAACCAATCACAATATGCTTACCAACTTTACTATGTAAAAGGTGCTGAAGCTGCTAACACTGGTGAAGGCAAGCTTGATGATGTAGGAGTTAAAGCTGTTGACGAGAAAACTCTTGAAGTTACTTTAGTTAACCCAACTCCATACTTCACGCAACTAACTGCTTTTTACACTTACTTCCCTGTAAACAGCAAAATTGCTCAAGAAAATCCAGACTGGTATAAAGACTCTGGTAAAGATTATGTTTCAAACGGACCATTCAAAATGACGGAATGGAACCACAGCGAATCCATTAAACTAGAGAAAAACGACACTTATTGGGATGCTGACTCTGTTAAGCTTGCAACAGTTGAATACTCTATGATCGATGATGCTGCTACTGCTCGCAGCATGTACGAAAATGACGAGTTAGATTGGAATGGTCTTCCATTCGATACAGTTTCAACAGACGCTATTAAAGCACTTAAAGACAGCGGCGAATTGAAAACTCAAGCAACTGCTGGTACTTACTGGTACAAGTTCAATACAGAAGTTAAACCATTGAACAACGTACACATCCGTAAAGCATTGACATATGCAATTGATCGTCAATCAATTGTAGACCAAATTACACAAGGTGGACAAATTCCAGCAATGGCAGCTGTTCCTCCAACAATGTTCTCTGAAAATGAAAAAGGCTACTTCAAAGACAATGATGTGGAAACTGCAAAAGCAGAACTTCAAAAAGGTCTTGAAGAGCTAGGATATAAAGATGTATCTGAGCTTCCAACAATTACTTTATCTTACAACACAGATGAAGCACATGCTAAAATTGCACAAGCAGTTCAAGATATGTGGAAGAAAAACCTTGGAATTGACGTAACATTAGGAAACGAAGAGTGGGCTGTTTACATTGATAAACTTCACTCTGGCGACTACCAAATCGGACGTATGGGCTGGTTAGGTGACTTCAATGATGCGATCAATTTCCTAGAACTTTACCGCGATAAAGATGGCGGTAACAATGATACAAATTGGGAAAATGCAGAATTTAAGCAATTGTTGAATGACTCTCAAAAAGAGACTGATACAGCAAAACGTCAACAAATGCTTAAAGATGCTGAAGCAATTCTAATGGATGAGCTTCCAATCGCACCAATTTACTTCTATACAAACGTTTGGGTTCAAAAAGACAACCTGAAAGATGTAGTTGTTTCAGGTCTTGGAGATGCTCAATTGAAATGGGCTCATTTCGAATAATGCAATAAGCTGTAAGTAAAAAGGTATATGAAGCTTTTGCTTCATATACCTTCCTTTCTAATTAGAGGTGATTAGAAAATATTGGAGGTTTAAATCATGATAAAGTACTTGACAAGACGTTTGCTGTTTATGTTACTTTCTTTACTGCTAATCGTAACAGCAACGTTTTTCTTCATGAGGTTGGCACCAGGTAACCCTTTCACATCAGAAAAACAACTGCCGCCAGCAATTGAAGCTAATTTAAATGAACATTATGGATTAAACGACCCATGGTATGCTCAATATGGGGAGTATCTACTACGCATTGTACAATGGGATTTCGGCCCATCATTCAAATATAAGAGCCAAACAGTCAATGACTTAATTAATGAAGGTTTCCCAGTTTCATTAGTTTTGGGCTTGGAAGCAATCTTTATCGCATTGGCAGTCGGTGTATTACTGGGTATAATTGCTGCATTGAAGCATAACAAATGGCAGGACTATACAGCAATGATTGTGGCAGTTTTCGGAATATCCGTTCCTTCCTTTATTATGGCCGCATTTTTACAATACATTTTCGCTATGAAATTAGGCTGGTTCCCAGTTGCTAGATGGGGAACATTCTCACAAAGCGTGTTGCCTGCCATTGCATTGGCAGCAGGTCCAACTGCGTTTATTGCCAGACTTACAAGATCATCAATGCTTGAAGTGTTGAGTAATGATTATATTAAGACAGCAAAAGCGAAAGGCTTAAGCCAATTTACGATTACAGTTAAACATGCTATCCGCAATGCTATTCTTCCAGTTGTATCCTACATGGGTCCACTTTCTGCAGGAATTGTAACAGGAAGCTTTGTTATCGAGAAAATTTTCGGTATTCCAGGACTTGGCTCCCATTTCGTCAAGAGTATCAGTAACCGTGATTACACTGTAATTATGGGTGTAACAGTTTTCTATAGTATTATCCTATTAGTATCTGTTCTTCTTGTCGATATATTATATGGACTAATCGATCCTCGCATTAAATTAACCGGCGGGAAGAAAGGAGAATAAGCATGCAGCAAATTTCAAAAGATAAATTCAAAGTTGTCGGAAACAGCAGTGCTGAAGCAGAAACGATTACTAGACCGAGTCTGTCATTCTGGAAAGACGTTTTTATGCGTTTCAAAAAGAACAAACTTGCTATGTTCGGACTTGTACTGTTAATTATATTAATTTTTATGGCCTTTGTTGGTCCATTCCTAACACAGTATGATTATCGTCAAAATGATTTAATGAAAGCTAACCAGCCTCCAAGTGCTGAGCATTATTTTGGTACAGATGACCTTGGTCGTGATATGTTCGCACGTATTTGGTACGGTGCAAAAATCTCTCTTTTCATCGGGATTGCAGCAGCAATCATTGACTTGGTAATCGGAGTAATCTGGGGAGGTATCTCAGGTTATAAAGGCGGTCGTGTGGATGAAGTAATGATGAGGATTGCGGACGTTTTATACGGAATTCCATACTTGCTACTTGTTATCCTTCTGATGGTAGTGCTTGGTCAAGGATTAGGAACAATGATCCTTGCAATGAGTATCACAGGCTGGATTAACATGGCTCGTATCACTCGTGGACAAGTACTTTCTTTAAAAAATCAAGAGTATATTTTAGCTTCAAGAACATTAGGTGCAAGCGTGTCAAGAATTATGGGTAAACACTTAATTCCAAATGCTATGGGACCTATTCTTGTAACATTAACATTGACTATTCCAAATGCTATCTTTACAGAAGCATTCTTGAGCTACTTAGGATTAGGTTTAACACCTCCTTTGGCAAGCTGGGGAACAATGGCCAATGACGGAATTGCAGCGATGAGCTATTATCCATGGCGTGTATTCTTCCCAGCGATGTTCATCTGTTTAACAATCTTTGCATTTAATGTAATCGGCGACGGAATACGTGATGCACTAGATCCAAGACTACGTAAGTAAGGAGTGAGCAAAATGGAAAAATTGTTAGAAGTAAAAGATTTAAAAGTCTCATTCCATACGTATGGAGGAGAAGTTCAAGCAGTACGTGGTGTTTCTTTTGACTTATATAAAGGAGAAACATTAGCAATCGTTGGAGAATCAGGATCAGGAAAAAGTGTAACATCCCAAACATTGATGAAGCTTATTCCTATGCCTCCTGGTGAAATTAAAGGCGGACAAATTCTTTTCAAGGGACAAGATATTGTTCAGAAAACAGAAAAAGAAATGCAAGCTATCCGTGGTAAGGATATCAGTATGATTTTCCAAGATCCAATGACATCGTTGAACCCAACAATGAGAATTGGAACACAAATCATGGAAGTTATTTTAAAGCACCAAGAAATTTCGAAAGAAAAGGCAAAAGAAAGAGCAATTGAACTATTAAAGCTAGTTGGAATTCCAATGCCGGAAAAAAGGGTTAACCAATATCCTCATGAATTTTCTGGTGGTATGAGACAGCGTGCAATGATCGCAATCGCACTTGCTGCAAGGCCCTCCTTGCTGATTGCCGATGAGCCTACAACTGCACTTGACGTAACAATCCAAGCACAAATCCTTGATTTGATGAAGGAATTACAAAGTAAATTGGACACAAGTATTATCTTTATCACACATGATCTCGGCGTTGTTGCTAATGTTGCTGACCGTGTTGCAGTTATGTATGCTGGTGAAATAGTAGAGATGGGTACGGTTGATGAAATTTTCTATGACCCAAGACACCCATATACATGGGGCTTACTTGCTTCTATGCCAAGCTTGGATAATGATGGGGAAACGGAATTGGCTGCCATTCCAGGTACACCGCCTGATTTGACTAACCCTCCTGTTGGTGATGCGTTTGCACCGAGAAATCCGAATGCCCTTGCGATTGATTATGAGCAAGAACCACCTGTATATCAGGTTTCAGAAACACATTTCGTGAAATCTTGGCTGCTTCATCCAGATGCTCCAGCTGTTGAGCCACCTGCATCTGTGAAGGAAAAAATCCGTCCTTTATCCACTAACTTTGATAAACCAGTACTAGTGAAGGGGGATTTGTGAAATGACTGAGAAATTACTTGAAATAAAAGGCTTGAAACAGCATTTCAATATCGGCAGACCGAATTTAGTAAAAGCTGTAGATGGTATATCCTTTGACATTTATAAAGGAGAAACATTAGGTTTAGTTGGTGAATCTGGTTGTGGTAAGAGTACGACAGGCAGATCCATTATTCGTCTATATGAAGCAACAGACGGACAGGTTCTATTTAATGGAGAAAATGTTCATGGTAAAAAATCAACTGCAGAATTGAAGAAATTCAACCGTAAAATGCAAATGATTTTCCAAGATCCATATGCATCATTGAACCCTCGTATGACAGTAGCTGATATCATTGCAGAGGGAATCGATATTCATGGATTGGCAAAAACTAAAAAAGAGCGTATGGAGAAAGTATACGAGCTTCTTAATACAGTTGGTCTAAATAAAGAGCACGCAAACCGCTATCCGCATGAATTTTCCGGTGGACAAAGACAGCGTATAGGTATTGCAAGAGCACTTGCAGTTGATCCTGATTTCATCATTGCTGATGAGCCGATTTCTGCGTTGGACGTTTCTATTCAAGCACAAGTAGTAAACTTGATGAAAAAGCTGCAGAAAGAAAAAGGCTTAACATACTTGTTTATTGCCCATGACCTTTCAATGGTTAAATATATCAGTGACCGTATTGGTGTTATGTATTTTGGTAAACTGGTAGAATTAGCTCCAGCTGATGAGCTATACAATACACCAATTCATCCATATACACAATCCTTGCTGTCCGCTATTCCACTTCCAGATCCTGAAACTGAGCGAACTCGCGTCAGAACAGGTTATGATCCTGCGGTTCATCAGTATAAAGAGGGCGAAGAGCTTAAAATGCGTGAAATTAAGCCAGGACATTTTGTTTATTGTTCGGAGGCAGAATATAATAAATATAAACTGCAATACAAAAGTTAACTCATAACGATCTCTCGATAAGAGATCGTTATTTTTTTTGCGTAAAATTGTGTATGGAATGGCAATATCATCTAACCATGAATCATCGCAATGAGGCACATAATAAAAAAAAGCCTTGTGGAGGTATTAATGATGAGATATGTCACTTCATTCGTTTTTATTATGTTATGTACTTTCATATTAGTTGTAAATATATCAGAAACAGCAAGTGCTGAGTCAGTGAACGACCAGCCAAAAAGAAAAGCGGAATTGCTCCTGAAGGACTTTCCAGCAGCAGTAGCGAAAACAGCTAATACAGGTCTGACTTTTCCATACCCTGATGCAGTCAGAGGCATTTATGTCAGCGGCAGTGCTGCAGGCAGCAACAGGTTCAATGAACTAATTAAATTCCTTAAACAAAATGATTTAAATACAATGGTAATCGATTTTAAAGAAGACAGCGGCAAGCTTGTTTATAAGCCAGCAAAAGGCTCTCCACTCTTTGCAGCGGGTTCCAATAAGATAAAAAGTATTCCAGTAATGCTGAGAAAGCTTGAAAAGGAACAGATTTATCCGATTGCGAGAATTGTCGTTTTTAAGGATAGTCATTTGGCATATAAAAGGCCAGAATGGACCTTTAGAAATAAAGGAGAGGTATGGAGGAATGAAAGAAAAGAGGCCTTTATTAATCCATTTGTTAAGGAAGTATGGGACTATAATATAGCAGCAGCGGTTGAGGCAGCGAAGCTTGGTTTTCAAGAGATTCAGTTCGATTATGTCCGTTTTCCTGAGGGCTTTGAAAAAAAGGGCGCTAATTTAAGTTATTCTAAAGGTGATTATGGGAAACTAAAAATAAGTGAAGGACAAAAAAGAGTGAAAGCAGTATCTGACTTTGTAAAATATGCAAAGGATAAGCTGGAGCCATATGATGTGAAGGTATCTGTTGATATTTTCGGCTATACAGCAACGCTTGAAGAGGCTCCTGGCATTGGTCAGAATTTCACCGAAATCAGTAAAAATGTTGATGTAATCTCAAGCATGATTTATCCAAGTCATTGGGGCAGTTATTTTGGAATCAGTAAGCCTGATCTAGAGCCATATCGTCTTGTAAATGCCTATATGAAATTGGAGCAAAAGAAATTAACAAGTTTAAAAAATCCTCCAATATCAAGGCCATGGATTCAAGATTTTACAGCAGCTTATTTAGGGAAGGGAAACTACCAGCCCTACGGGAAGATGCAAGTAGAAGCACAAATAAAGGCTTTATATGCAAATGGAGTTAGAGAATTTTTACTCTGGAATGCAGGCTGCAATTACACAGACAATGTCAATTACAAAATGAAGTAATTAACAATGATGATAGGAGAGAATAATATGCATTGGTATGAAAAGCTAAATGAGTATTTTCCAATCGAAGAGATGAAATCCCAGGAGCATATGGAAGCATTATTAGAGGATTTCCCAGAGATATACCATAAGGATGAAGGAAAGCATCATGTTCTTATGTATGCAGAAGCAGATGATTTTATTTTTATTGATTATCTGTTCGTTTCAGGCGAATCAAGAGGACAAGGACTTGGTCATAAGCTTTTAGAAAAACTCAAGCAAAAGGGGAAGCCGATTATACTCGAAGTAGAGCCGGTGAACTATACAGACACAGATACAAAAAAACGTTTGAAATTTTATCAGCGCGAGGGCTTTCAACACGCGAAAACAATCGGCTACAAAAGAAGATCATTAGCCACAGATGAGGTTAATGTTATGGAAATATTATTTTGGTCTCCAAGTAATGACTCGGAAGAGCTAGTATATGAAGCACTGGTTCGGACATATGAAAAAATTCATACGTATCGGGACAAACATTTTTATGGAAAGTCATATGAACCAGTTGAACAGGCAGTCCAATTTGATGAAACAAAAAACAGAAAAGATATATTTGACGAAATTTGACTATATTTGAAAACTTATGGGAACCGTATGTATGTTTCTATCTTATTTTCAATAGGTAATTCTTAATTGAGAATAGATAATAGGTTTAAGAATGTGGGACAAACGGGTATAAGTGTTACTAATAAGAATAAATAAGGAAATCAAAAAGCGCCATAAAAAAATGAAACCTTTTTGCATCTCAATCGTCTATAATAGTAAGCAATTTAAATAGCCTGAATTTCTTGAGTGTTTTCTAAGAAATAAGGGAAAAGGGCAGGTGGTTAACGGACACAAACACCGTTATGGCGGCATACCAGTAAATATAAGCAACACTAAAAAAAGCTCAACAAATCATATTAAAAAAAACTATACCAAATTACTTGTAATTGGTGTATAATAATTAATATAAATTACTTGATTAAATTAATTACAATTTAAGAATATAACATACTCAAGTATTTATTTTTGAATTAACTAGTAGTCTAAATACATGTCTAAATAAAGGGAGTGTGAATTTGTAAAATGGTAACATTATACACTTCACCAAGTTGTACATCCTGCAGAAAAGCAAAAGCATGGTTAGAGGAACATGAAATTGCATATAAAGAAAGAAATATATTCTCAGAACCGTTGTCCATCGATGAAATTAAAGAAATTCTTCGTATGACAGAAGACGGTACAGATGAGATTATTTCTACAAGAAGCAAAACATTCCAAAAGCTGAACGTTAATCTTGAAACAATGCCTTTACAAAACTTATTCGAGTTAATTAAGGATAATCCAGGATTATTGCGTCGTCCTATTATACTGGACGAAAAAAGGCTTCAGGTTGGTTATAATGAAGATGAAATACGCCGCTTCCTTCCAAGGAAAGTTAGAACTTTCCAATTGCGTGAAGCACAGCGTTTAGTAAATTAACTTACTTAAATGATAAATGATAATATATAGGTCTGGCTAAAAAGCTGCCCAGCGTTATGCTCGGCAGTATAGTCAGACCTTTTTTCCTATATTGTGAAGGTTTAATTATAAGACAAGCCTTTCAGACAGAAAATGGTTTGAAAATAATTTCCTGAGGTAATACTACTAAATATAGCTTAAAGTGAATACGCTAATAAAAAGAAACTCCATAATTTTCGAGCAAATAAACCGAAAACTTAGGCATATATTGGTTTTTGCTGATTTCAGGATATTTTAATTCCATTTAAAGAGGTTTTATCATAAAATATAAAGTACAAGGTACAATAGCATTTGGCCTTCTATTCTAAAGTGAAAATTGGAATAAAACGAATATCTGTATGGGGGTTTAGTCCCTTCCATTATAGCTTGAAGGGAGTGTTGCAGAATGGAAATTGAACGTATTAATGATCATACAGTTAAGTTTTATATTTCGTATATTGATATAGAGGAACGCGGCTTTAAGCGAGAGGAAATCTGGTATAACCGGGAAAGAAGCGAAGAACTTTTTTGGGAAATGATGGATGAAGTTCATCAAGAAGAAGATTTTATTCTAGATGGTCCATTATGGATTCAAGTTCAAGCCTTGGATAAGGGACTTGAAATTCTTGTCACAAGAGCCCAGCTTTCAAAGGATGGCCAGAAATTCGAAATATCTATTCCGGAAGACAAGCTGAAGGATTTGCCTTTGGATGAAAGATTCGAGGATTTAATGGATCAACACTTTACTGTGAAAGATGGAGAAGACGATTTTGGAGATAATCTAGAGTTTCTAATTGGCTTCAAAGACTTTGAAGACTTAATTTCATTAAGCAAACTTCATGGGTTAGAAGGAATTGATACGAAGCTTTACAATTACAAGAATCAATACTTTTTGTATGTACAGTTTCTTGATGAAGAGACAGATGAAGATGAAATCGACAATGCATTAAGTATTCTCCTTGAGTATGGACAAGAAACTCAAACAACGATACATGTTATTGAAGAATATGGTAAGGTAATTATAGAAGATGAAGTATTTATGGAGTTACGAAAATACTTTCATTAAAAAAAAATAAGAGCTTGTTCAAATGTAGGGCAAGGAATTCACATTATAAAGTCTATATATAGTTCATGGATATCATCTATATAGTAGAAGTTGTAATGGTGGATTTCACCTTACAGGCGAACAGGCTCTTTGTTTTTCGAGCATATGATGAGTCTACATAATTGCAATGATGGCAGGTGTTACCATGAACCATACAGCAAGACTTGGTGTTTTTTTAGGAGCAGCAGGACTGTTTGTGTACGTTTTTAATTTTTTCATCACAATAAAAGGCGGAATCTTTGGACAGCTTAGTTTAATAATCAGTCTCTGTGTTATTTTTATAGGATTTGTCATCTTTTTTGAAAACAGACATCCTACTCAAACATTGACATGGTTAGTTGTTCTAGGAAGCTTTCCTGTGGTCGGATTTATCTTTTATTTATTATTTGGACGGAACTATCGAAAAGAACGAATATACCGAAAGAAGTACTTTCTTGATAAACAGGCATACTTGCGAATTGAAAAAGAAATCGGTTTTAGAACAGAAGAACGGCTACAGGAAATGGACATACATCAGCAGAATTTATTCCGTTTAGCAGAAAAAATTGGGAACAGTCCGATTTCATTTGGTACATCTTCCACAATCCTGACAAATGGAAATGAGACATTTTCCTGCATTTTAACAGCGCTAAAAAAGGCAAAGCATCATATTCATCTTGAATATTACATAGTCAGACATGATGATATTGGACAGCAAATTAAGGATGTACTGATTGAAAAGGCACAGCAAGGTGTGAAAGTAAGGTTTTTGTATGATGCAGTTGGATCATGGCAGCTTTCCAAGCGGTACATCCATGAAATGAGGCAAGCTGGCATTGAAATTGTCGCATTTGGACCAGTGAGAGTCCCTGTGTTAAACAGCAAATTTAATTTCCGTAATCATCGGAAGATTATTGTGATTGATGGAAATATTGGGTTTGTTGGGGGGCTAAATATCGGAGATGAATATTTGGGGAAAAATCCATCGATTGGCTTTTGGCGGGATACGCATCTTATGGTAAAGGGAGAAGCTGTTCGTTCTCTGCAGCTGATATTTTTGCAGGATTGGTATTATATGACAAACAGCAGCTTTTTAACGGCTGATTATCTTACTCCTATTGCTGAGGATAACAGTCATGGAGGGGTGCAGTTAATTGCAGGCGGTCCTGATAATGAATGGAGTGTAATAAAAAGCATTTTTTTCTCGATGATGACATCTGCTACTAAATCCATCTGGATTGCCAGCCCTTATTTCATTCCCGATGAGGATATCCTTTCAGCAATCAAAATTGCTTCCTTAAGCGGCATAGATGTGCGGATTCTCGTCCCTAATAAACCAGATAAAAGAATTGTATTTCATGCGTCCAGATCGTATTTTCCAGATTTGATGGATGCCGGAGTCCGTATATACGAATATGAAAAAGGCTTTATGCACAGCAAGCTATTAATTGTGGACAGCGAAATAGCTTCAATAGGGACATGTAATATGGACATGCGCAGCTTCCACTTAAACTTTGAAGTAAGCGCCTTTTTATATAAAACAAAAAGTACGAAAAAGCTGGCAAGCATTTATTTAAAGGATTTGAAAGATTCTGTAGAGCTTGATATCGAGACTTTTAATAAAAGGCATGTTGGGTACCGAATTTTAGAATCTACCTCAAGGCTTCTTTCCCCGCTTTTATAAGGAGGGAAGCCTTGAGATATACTTCAAAGAGGAGTGATTTAACATTGTTTACGGCATTAAATGAAAATGGAATGATGGTGCATGCATCAGACTTAAAAGCAAACCAAATGCTGGCTGAACAGCAATCCAAATGCTATTGTCCAGCGTGTGGCAATAGTGTGATTTTAAAAAGAGGTGAAAAGAGACTGCCCCATTTTGCTCACCAAAAGGACAACTATTGTGAAAGCAGCAGTGAATCAGAATCTAGCTATCATTTGCAAGGCAAGCTGCAGCTTTATGAGCGACTAAAGAATCTAGGCATGAATCCAGAGCTGGAGCCGTACTTTCCTGCCATTAAGCAAAGAGCCGACATAGGCTTCATCTGGCAAAATACATATATTGTCCTTGAATTCCAATGCTCCTCCATTCCTATTGCCTCGATAATTAAACGCACACAGCAATATAAAAAAGCAAACTACAAGCCAGTTTGGATCCTCGGTCATAAACATATAAAGCTGCGCAAAGGATTAAGCCGTCTATCTGCTTTTCAAGCCTCCTTCCTTACTAAATATAAAGATAACTATATAATTCCCACGTATTGCCCAAAGGAACAAGCCTTCCATTTTCTTCATACAATTATCCCCATATCAAAAGAAAATATCTTTACCTCCATTAGTAAGCTTCCATTGGATACTGTGACACTCGATGGAAATAGAGATAGCTTTTACGATAATTTCCCTTATAGTATTTGGAAAAGCTTTATACGCAATCAAAAGAATCAACAGCTTCATTACCCTACAAAGGAGAATGACCGCTTTTTACGAGAACTGTATCAGTATGGTCTGCACCCGCATTTTCTTCCTCCATTTATAGGAATACCGCTAAAAGAAGGAATCCGATTAGCAACATCTCCGTTAATTTGGCAGTCTTATTTGTACATGGACAGTTTTTTAATGCAAGGAAAGATTATTTCCTTGCACAAAATTCACAGAGCCTTCCTTGAAAGAATAAAAAGACGGGAAGTTCAAGTTAGAAGTCTTCCAAGTATTATAGGAGATTATCGAGATGCAGTTAACAATTATATAAATGTACTTTTAAAATGTAAGGAAATTGAAGAAGTTCGCCCGCATTTTTATAAAAAGGTTGAGGATGCTTATCTTTCAAAAAACAATATTGTAACAGAGGAGGATATGTTTTTTAAAAGGATGCAAAAAGGCGGTTGGCTTTAATGTTAGGGAAGAAAATAGAATAATGAAATCGGTAAAAGATACATATGATAAGCGTAGCAAAGCACAAAAGTTTAATTTGGAGCAGGAATTTAGTTATAATAGATAGAAAATATCGGATAGGAATTATTTTCGAAATCCGAATGAAAGATTGGAGGATTTATATGTCAAATGAATCAGCTGTAAAAAAACTGCCTTTACGTAATGAAGTTCAAGTGGATGACACTTGGAGGCTTGAAGATATCTTCCCATCAGATGATGATTGGAATAAGGAGTATGAAGAGGTTAAAACACTGTCTGAGAAGGCTGCTGACTATCAAGGAAAGCTATCTGAAAGTGCAGATGTTTTATATGAAGCACTTCAATACCAGGATACCCTTTTAAGCCGTTTAGGAAAATTATATACATATGCACATATGCGCTATGATCAAGACACGACAAATGGTTTTTATCAAGGGCTTGATGGTCGCATTAAAAATCTATATGCACAAGCTGGAAGTGCGCTGGCATATATCGTTCCAGAGCTTCTTTCCATTGATGAAGCAGTAATCCAAGGGTTTCTTAATGAGAAGGAAGAGCTGAAATTATATGAGCAAACATTAGAAGAAATTAACCTGCAGCGCCCGCATGTACTTACTGCAGATCAGGAAGCGCTTCTTGCACAGGCTTCAGAGGTATTGAATGCTTCAAGCAATACATTTGGTATGCTTAATAATGCAGATATTGAATTCCCAAGCATTAAAGATGAGAATGGGGAGGAAGTGGAGGTAACGCATGGCCGCTATTCCCGCTTTTTAGAAAGTGCTGACCAACGAGTACGTCATGATGCGTTTAAAGCAGTGTATGATACGTATGGGAAATTTAAGAACACGTTCTCTTCAACTTTATCTGGTACAGTAAAGAATCATACTTTTAATGCAAAAGTACGTAACTATAAATCAGCGCGCCATGCTGCCCTAGCTGCAAATAATATTCCAGAGCAGGTATATGAAAACCTCGTGGAAACAGTCAACGAGTATTTACCATTGCTGCACCGCTATGTAAAGCTGCGCAAAAAAGTCCTAGGCCTTGAAAAGCTTCATATGTACGATTTATATACTCCTCTTGTTAAGGATGTAAAAATGGAAATCAGTTATGAAGAGGCGAAGAACCTAATTCTTAAAGGGCTTGCTCCACTAGGAGAAGAGTATTCGTCCATTTTGAAGGAAGGCTTTGAAAATCGCTGGGTGGATGTTCACGAGAATAAAGGAAAACGAAGCGGTGCATATTCATCTGGAGCATATGGAACAAATCCATATATATTAATGAATTGGCAGGATAATGTGAATAATTTGTTTACATTAGCACATGAGTTTGGGCATTCTGTACACAGTTATTACACACGAAAATCACAGCCATACGCTTATGGAGATTATTCGATATTTGTCGCCGAGGTTGCATCTACATGTAATGAGGCATTGCTGAACGACTATATGTTAAAAAGCATTACAGATGAACAGAAGCGTCTATATTTATTGAACCATTACTTAGAGGGCTTTAGAGGCACTGTTTTCCGCCAAACAATGTTCGCAGAATTCGAACACCTTATTCATGAAAAGGCGCAAAACAATGAAGCGCTGACTGCTGATTTATTTACAGCTGAATACTATAAGCTAAACCAAAAGTATTTTGGAGAGGAAGACATCATTATTGATGAGGAAATAGGTTTAGAGTGGTCAAGAATTCCTCATTTTTATTATGATTATTATGTATATCAATACGCTACAGGCTTTAGTGCAGCAACAGCTTTAAGCAGTCAAATTCTTGAAGAAGGGAAGCCAGCTGTTGACCGCTATTTGGACTTCCTGAAAGCAGGAAGCTCTGACTATCCAATCGAAGTATTGAAAAAAGCTGGAGTAGACATGACAAGCAAGGATCCAATTAGAGAAGCATGCAAAGTATTTGAACAAAAGCTGAATGAAATGGAAAGCTTGCTTTCCTAATAAAAAAACCTGCGACAATATTGAGCTGCCCCGTAAATGTTAGCAACCATTCTAACATTTACGGGTTATTTTCTGTGATAATACTAATGGAAACCTTTAAACTTCTTTCGGTTGTTCAAAAAGGATAAAAAGAGGAATAGCGCAAGAAAAAGAAGCGGAGAGCTTATATATATAGGAAAGATACGCATAAGCCCAAGGATATTCAAAAAGAAAGCAACCAGAATACAAAGAAGCAGTGAGATAGGTATAATTGCCTTCATGGTATTTATCTCCTTTCTGTAAAAGCGTTCCTGTCCATAATGTATGTGCACGAACAGTAAGTTATGAAAGTTTGTCTATTTTGTGAACTTATGTACAAACTTCTTGATAGTAGTATTAATAATATGTTATTATTGTGTTGTGAAATTAATCACAAACAAACTTATACCCCTTTGTTTGACCGTGAAAATTTCTCCCATCCCCTTTGTTAATAAAAAAAGGCCTTGCCTTGAGACAGCAAGCCCTTTTTTTATGTCATTTTTTTTATTTTTAACTTCTAGCCAATATACTTCCAAAACATTCCATACTTTGCAGGAATTTGTTCAACAAGCTGTTTAAGCTGCAGCTTCTTCATTTCCCTTTCCATCTCTTGTATTGACTTATTATAAACGACGGAAAGCTCTTTTGATGCCACAAGGTTAAAGCATTTTAAGAAAGACTCCAATGGAGGTGGATCTGCCTTTTCTGGAACAATCTGCAACATTTCTTCAATGATTTGGACGTATACTTCATAAGAATAGTAGCCGGTAACTTTAATTCCTTCTTCTTCTATGTTTTCATTAAAGAAAACCAATGTCGGAATTTCCGACACTTCCATCTCGGAAGTGATTTTCATATCACATTGGAAGGCTTTAGCTGCACTTGCTGAATGAATGTCTGCGACAAATTCGACCACATCGAGACCGACACTTGCAGCACAGGTTTTTAGCACATCAAATGTTGCAATATTCTGTTTCTCGAGAAAAAGCATTTCTTGCAGTTTTCTTAAAAAACGTATGCCGCATTTACGTCCTTGTAATTCTGCTGCCTTTAAAGCAATGGAAGCTAAATACGGTGAAACAATTGGATTTTCGTACCAAAGAGATCCATCGCATGACATGCCAGTTCTGCTAGCAGTTTTTTCCCAAAGCTCGGCAATATTTTCGTACTTCGTTTTTTTATTCATGTTTAATGTTGCTAATCTGCCGCTTAAAACATGCTTTAAGGAAAAATACTGGCCATATTCGATCTGGAGCTTTTTGATGATTGGTTCTAAAGCCCAACACTCAGGACATAAGGGATCGACAAACATGTATATTTCAAGGGGTTTGCTATCAGGGCAATTGTCTTCGGCTGTTATCGGGTTGGATGTAGACAAATCTTTTTCAGTCATGTTTAATCACCTTTTATTCTCAGTTTTCCTCCGAATTGATCATGTGTTTTGCGGTCAAAGCAAGTCTTGAAAAAAGTCCTTCACGAATGGAGTCATCTAGCTCCACTTCATCCATTGCTTCACTCATGCAGGAAAGCCATGCTTTTGCACGCCTTTCTGTAATAGGAAAAGGCAGATGCCTTGCCCTAAGCATTGGATGGCCATGCTCTTCTGTATATATAGATGGCCCTCCTAAATATTGTGTAAGAAACTGTTTTTGCTTTCTTGCAGTTTCAGTTAGGTCATCTGGAAATATAGGAGCTAATTCGGGGTGATTGCCAACACGCTCATAAAAAGCATCAACAAGATGGCTAAGCGTTTTTTCCCCAATAACATCATATGGAGTAGGCATTTTATTGACCATAATTAAAACTCCTTTTTTGGATGATAAGAAAATTTAATATAAAAATCATTCTATTGCTATTTTACCAATGGTTTTTTCATTGTACAAATAAATAGCTTGTAAAACTTTATTATCAACTGTCATAGTTTATGCCTTAATTTATTTTGAACAAATTTTTTCAATAAAAAATACCCACTGTCAAAAACACCGGATATAGAGCCAAGGAAAGCAGGCCTGTATTGCAGGACCTGCCGAGTGATATTATGCTGTATAGTGCTGTGTTACTTTCGCAACATAGTTTTGTGTTTCTTTAAAAGGAGGTATTCCTCCGTATTTGTTTACATTTCCAGGACCTGCATTATAGGCAGCCAATGCGAGGCTGACGTTACCGTCATACTTCGTAAGCATTTGCTTTAAGTATTTCGTACCACCCATAATGTTTTGTGCTGGATCAAAAACATTATCTACTCCTAAGCCTCTTGCAGTGGAAGGCATCAATTGCATAAGACCTGATGCACCTACATAGCTTGTTGCGTTTGGATTGAAGTTCGATTCCACCTTAATGACAGAGCTAATCAGCTTTTCCGGAACGTCGTATTTAGCAGCAGCTTGTTTAATAATGTCATCAAAGTCACTTGTGGAGCTCGAGTCAGTTTTCGCTAATTTAGTCAGACTAATTGGCAGCAAGGAGCTGCTTGTACTTGTTTGCAAAGGGTTTGCACTATTGATTGTGCTTACTCCAGAATTACTTCCGAGCGTATTCTGAATAATACTATCTGCAATTCCTGTCCCGCTTGATGTGAAACTGCCGAGCAGCTCTTGAAATAGATTTGTTGAAGAAGAGGAACTGTTAGATGTTCCAGTTGTCATACTTTGCATTGCCTGCAGTTCAAACAAAGCTTTTAATTGATCTATTTTCATGTAGTTCCTCCATATGCTGGTAAACTTTATTATGAATTTATATCGTTCCTATATTTTTGTTCATAAAATCTTCTTACTTTATTTTTCGTCTCTCTTATTGGAATCTGAAAAGAATGAAGAAGCTCTTGGAAATAGACTTGTCCTTCTTTTCTGTCGCTTACTTCATATTCTAACTCATAATCTTCGATATTTAAATAAAAACTGTGGTCAAAAACTAGTAAACCATTTCCAGTTTCCTTTTCTGCACGTATTGTGCTTAGTGAACCGAAATAGACAATGCTCTCAGGAGCAATTCCCATTTCTTCTAAAATGGATGCAAACTGCGGGTCATTTATTTTACCAGTTTGAATCATTTCCTCTCCAGCCTCTGCAGTTAGCTGCTTATTCGTTTCAAGCAAGCCATCATCACAAGGCTGTTTTAATGTCAGTTCATAACCAGATTGCTTTTTGCGGATGCGAAGTGCAGAGCTGCGCTCTTTAAGTTCGAAGTTCTTTGTATCAAAATAATGGTTCTCTTGCTTAAACAATTCGGTTTCCTTCACTTGGAAATGGTTAAGTAGCTCAATGTATTCCGCTTTTGTGAGTATGTTTTTAAATTCAATTTCGATATTTTTCTCCATCATCTAATTTCCTTTCACGGCATTTTTCCCGTACTTCATTAATTATCTTCTAGTAGTTATTATCTCTTTGTTTGTTTCTGACCGCAATATTTAGGATAAATTTAAGCAATGTGGTAAAATAGTGCATAGTTGGAGGGTGAAGAAATGACAGAAAAACTACAAGTACTAAATGCAGAAATAGCAGATACAAAAATTATCTTGGAAGTAGACGAAAGTTACCCAGTTAGCCAGCTGACACCTAAGGGTCAAATTCTGGTTGATTCTGATTCTTTCGCATTTATATATATAGCAGAAAAAGAAGACGAGTATGTTTATATTGTTCTTCATAAGGATATTTGGCTGAGCATAAAAAAAGGCTTAGCAGCAAATCTTAAACTTTATTTGTCAAATGGCCAAGACAATCTTGAGTTGATTGATTGGAAAGAAGAAATGGAATACTTAATTGATAATATTGAGGGTAACGGCAATTACGGGGAAGAAATGGAACAGGCTGTTACGTCCGTATTTTCTAAATAGTAATATACTTACATAAATGAAGGAAACCTATGAAAATGGGGTGTTATACATGCAGTGGGATCAATTTTTAGCCCCTTATAAACAAGCAGTAGATGAATTAAAAGTGAAGCTAAAGGGCATGAGACGCCAGTTTGAGCATGATGAGGAGGAGCATTCACCGATTGAATTTGTCACAGGAAGAGTGAAGCCGATAGCGAGCATTCTTGATAAGGCAAATGAAAAGGGGATACCTTTAGACAAGTTAGGAACAGAGATGCAGGACATCGCTGGTCTGCGTATGATGTGTCCGTTTGTTGACGATATTATAAGAGTAGTAGAATTACTAAGACAGCGTAATGACTTTGAAATTGTCGAGGAAAGAGACTATATCCTCCACAGGAAAGAAAGCGGCTACCGCTCCTATCATGTTGTAATAATTTATCCAGTTCAAACGATTAATGGTGAGAAGAAGATCTTAATGGAAATACAGATTCGTACGCTTGCCATGAACTTCTGGGCAACAATTGAACATTCACTTAACTATAAATATAAAGGGCAATTTCCAAAGGATATCCAAATGAGATTGCAGGGAGCAGCTGAAGCTGCCTTCCGCCTCGATAAGGAAATGTCGCTGATTCGTGGAGAAATTCAGGAAGCACAAGCTTTTTTCAATCGAAAAAAGGAGAAGAAGGACAGGAAAAAATGATTTTCCATCATTTCAAAGAGGAGCTATAAAAAATGAAATTTGCCGTAACCTCAAAAGGTGATTCAAAATCGGATAACTTGGTACAGCTATTAAAACAATACTTGCTTGATTTTGAGATGGAGTATGAGGAAGAAGAGCCGGATATCGTCATCTCAGTCGGTGGAGATGGAACTTTATTATATGCGTTTCACCGCTACAGCAGCCGCTTGGATAAAACGGCTTTTGTTGGTGTTCATACAGGTCATCTTGGCTTTTATGCCGACTGGACTCCAGATGAAATTGAAAAGCTAGTTATAGCAATAGCAAAAACGCCATACAGTGTTGTCGAATATCCGCTGCTAGAAGTGACCGTTCAATATCAGGACGAGGAGAAGGAAACGAGATATCTTGCTCTTAATGAGTCAACTGTAAAAAGTATTGATGGCACGTTTGTGATGGATGTGGAAATAAGAGGTGAACATTTTGAGCGCTTTAGAGGCGATGGATTATGTGTTTCAACACCGTCAGGAAGCACAGCCTATAATAAAGCTTTAGGTGGAGCACTGCTTCATCCATCCATAAGAGCGATACAATTGGCAGAAATGGCCTCAATAAACAATCGCGTCTTTCGGACAGTAGGCTCTCCGCTTATTATCCCTGAGCATCATACATGTGTGCTGCGTCCTGTCAATGAGCCTGATTTCCGTATTTCCATTGATCATTTGACACTGCTTCATAAGAAAGTAAAATCGATTCATTATCGGGTTGCCGAAGAGAAAATAAGATTTGCAAGATACAGATCATTTCCATTTTGGAAAAGGGTTCATGATTCTTTCATTTCGGAATGATAAAAAGGAAATAGGAGTGCAAGGTGCGTGACATTTAAGTTAGACTGGATTATGGAAGAAGACAGGGAAGTGCTGCTGAAGGAATTCTTAAAAGAGAAATCAATTTCAAAATCAGCGCTCACAGATATTAAATTCAAAGGTGGTAAGATAACCGTCAATGAGTTAGAGCAGAATGTCCGCTATAAAGTGAAAAAGGGCGATCGAATTTCCATATCTTTCCCTGTCGAAAAGCCAAGTGCCGGCTTAGTTCCAGAAGAAATACCGCTTGAAATTATATATGAGGATGATTTTCTTCTTATTGTGGTTAAGCCGAGCGGCATGAACACAATTCCTTCAAGAGAGCATCCTGCAGGCAGCCTTGCAAATGCAATTTTCGGCTATTATACGAAAAGAAAAATAGCTGCAACGACACATATTGTGACAAGGCTGGACAGGGATACATCAGGCATTGTCCTCATTGCAAAGCATCGCCATATACATCACCTTTTGAGTGAACAGCAAAAGGGCGGTTTAGTGAAACGAAATTATACGGCCTTTGCTGAAGGCGTATTTACCGAAATGCAAGGTACAATCGATGCTCCGATTGGCAGATGTGGAGACAGTATCATTACAAGGGAAGTGAGAGAGGACGGACAGACGGCTATAACTCACTATCATGTCTTAAGTCAATATAAAGCATTTGCCGCAGTCAGGCTCTCCTTGGAAACGGGCAGAACACATCAAATCCGTGTTCATCTTTCTTATATCGGACATCCGCTTGTCGGCGATGATTTATATGGCGGGGCACGAAGCGAAATGGGGAGGCAAGCACTCCACTGTTCGCGATTAGCATTTATCCACCCGATCTCTGGCCGTGATATCGAGTTTTCCATTGACCTTCCTGAAGATATGAAAAAGCTTATTGTGTGAAAAAGGAGACCAAGGTTTCAGGCCTTGGTCTCTTTTATTTTACTATTCAAATGAACGAAACTTCTCTGCAACAAAAGGCATGGAAGTAGGAACGGATTGCACCGTCCATTCTGGATAGCTTAACGCAGAAAGCTGTCCCCCGAATACTGCCCCTGTATCAATATTAAACGTATTATTAACTTTACGAACCTCTTTTACGGGCGTATGTCCGTACACAATCACAGCATTTCCTGAATAGGACTTTGCCCAATCCTTGCGGACAGGTGAACCGTCAGGATGCGTTTCCCCTGTAATATCGCCATATAGGACAAATGTTTTCACCTTGTCCGAATGCTTGCCGATATACTCTTCCTTAATCCCAGCATGTGCAATGATAAGCTTTCCGTCATCGAGAACTTGGTATAAAGGTGAGGTATCATATAGTTTCATGAATCTGTTTTTAATAATCTCCCTATCCTTTTTTTTCAATTGCTTCAGTTCTGCTACCGTTGTTTCCAGTCCATGTGTAATTTGAACTTTTCGCCCTAAGAAATAGCGATAGAGTTTGTTACAGTGATTTCCAGGCACATAATAACCTAATTTTTTTTCAATAAGTGTGCATACAACATCCACTACACCAAGGGAAAACGGGCCGCGGTCTGTTAAATCACCGACAAAAGCAAGCTTCCTTTCCTCTGGATGAACAGGATAGCCTGAATCCCAGCTATATCCAAGCTTTGTTGTTAATGCTTGAAGTTCTTCAAAGCAACCATGAATGTCTCCGATAATATCCAGCTTCATATTCTTCCTCCAACCATATTAAGTCCTACTTGTCATATTCATTAGCTTTTGTAGGAAACTGAATATTATGAGGTAACATGAAAGTTTTACTTACTGATAAATGGGGAATATATAATAGCCTCTCTTATTTTCATTCCTTATTTTTTGTAAACAAAAAAACCTGTGTGAAATTAGCGAGACGGACGACAAATCATACTTGGTTTGTTAGTATAAAGGAACCTTTTGAAAGGAGGATATTATTGAAAGAGATAATGAGCATCTATGAAGAAAAACAAAAAGTATTGCTCCATTCTTTACAAAATGCAAACTTAACGAAGTTCAGAGAAGCGTTTTTAGATCTGCATCCGTATGATCAAGCTTCATTTTTTAAGGAATTGGAGAAGGAAGAGCAGGAGCTTGTCTTTCATTTTTTAGCACCGGAAGAAATTGCGGAGCTGTTTGAGCATTTAGAAATGGAGGATCGTGATTATCAGGAGCTGTTTGCCAGACTTTTGCCTTCCTATGTGGCCGACATTTTTACACATATGTCGGCAGATGATGCAGCTGATATCTTAAATGCTCTTAATAAGGAACAGGCAATCAGCTATATTGCACTTATGTCGGTTGAAGCAGCAAGCAATGTGAAGGCATTGATGGATTATGAGGAAGATACTGCCGGGAGTATTATGACATTAGAGTATGTCAGCCTGTATTCCCATATGACGGTATCATCAGCAATGAGTTTGCTGAAGATGGAAGCTCCTAATGCAGAAACGATTTATTATATTTATGTGGTTGATGAGCTGAAATCTCTTGTTGGTGTTGTTTCCTTAAGGAATCTAATAATAAGTGACGATAATACACTTATTGCTGACATCATGAATGACAGTGTTTATTCTGTTTCTGTTAGTCAAACGAGGGAGGATGCTGCAAGGAAAATGCGGGACTACGATTTTCTTGCATTGCCTGTAGTGGACTTTCAAGAGCGGCTGCTCGGTATCATCACAATCGATGATATTGTGGATGTACTAGAGGAAGAGGCTTCAGATGATTATTCTAAGTTTGCAGCAGTTTCAAATATGGACTATGTCGACCAGCATCCTATTTCTGCTGCCAAAAAAAGATTGCCATGGCTGATTATTTTATTATTCTTAGGCATGTTCACAGCAAGCTTGATTGGCAGATTTGAAGAAACATTGAGTAAGGTTTCCATCCTGGCAGTTTTTATTCCCCTTATTGCAGGGATGGCCGGAAACACAGGAACACAGGCATTAGCGGTTGCTGTGCGAGGAATTGCGACAGGTGACTTGGAGAAGGAGAGCAAGCTCAAGCTGATAATCCGTGAAGCAGGCACAGGTTTAATTACAGGCGGAGTCTGTGGAATTCTTGTAACCTTTGTTATTTATTTTTGGAAAGGTAATATTTACTTAGGATTATTGGTAGGAGCATCAATATTAGGGACACTCATTGTCGCGACGATTGCTGGTTCTATAATCCCGATAGTAATGAATAAACTAAAAATTGATCCTGCTGTTGCCTCAGGTCCGTTTATCACTACATTAAATGATATTATTAGCATTTTGATTTATTTTGGAATGGCAACATTGTTTATGGGCTTTTAACTAGTTAAGTTTTACATGATAAAGAACAGTATTTTCAAGGAGGAAAAGGGAATGGAACACGGCGCATCCGTAATGTCCTTAATGATCGTCATTATCGTGGCATTGCTGACACCGATTATTTTGCACCGCCTTAAGTTAAATGTTATTCCTGTCGTGGTTGCAGAAATTATTATGGGGTTAATTATTGGAAAGAGCGGGTTTAATCTTGTAGAGCAGGATACTTGGCTTGAGACATTATCTACTTTAGGTTTTATTTTTCTCATGTTTTTAAGTGGACTGGAGATAGACTTTAAATCTTTTTCAAGCAAGAAAAAAAGAGAGACATTGTCGAATGGCAAGCTTGAGCCAAAGCCGTTTTCAACGTCTATCATTATCTTTGTGGCTATTTTTGCTTTATCGCTTATTTTGAGCTGTTTATTTGTGCTCGCAGGCTTTGTTGATAGTATTTTCTTAATGACTATTATCATCTCTACTATTTCTCTTGGGGTGGTTGTACCAACTTTAAAAGAAGCAAATATCATGAAAACAGCAATAGGGCAAATAATCCTGCTTGTTGCGGTTATCGCTGATCTTGCAACAATGATCTTGCTTGCAGTATTTGCCTCCATTCATGAAAGCGGCGGTAACACATGGCTTTTACTAATTCTTTTTGCAGCAGGAGTGCTTTTATATTTTGCAGGCAGACGCTTCAAAAACAAAAATACGGCAGATTCTATGTCAAAAGGAACAGTTCAGATAGGCACAAGGGCTGTATTTGCGTTAATTATTTTCTTAGTAGCATTGTCTGAAACAGTCGGTGCGGAAAATATTCTTGGGGCTTTTTTGGCAGGAGTTCTAGTGTCGCTGTTGTCACCAAATGAAGAGCTTGTGCATCAACTGGATTCGTTTGGCTATGGATTTTTAATTCCAATATTTTTCGTTATGATTGGCGTAAAGATGGATTTATGGTCACTTTTTACAGATCCAATGCTCCTTTTATTTATACCGCTTTTATTGCTGGCGTTATTAGCAAGCAAGATGGTGCCAGTCTTTTATTTAAAGAAGTGGTATGACAACAGCACTGTAGTGTCATCAGGATTTTTATTGACTTCAACATTATCTCTAGTAATTGCAGCAGCAACAATCGGAGAAAGAATGAATATTATTACCCCCCAAATGAGCGGGATATTTATTCTTGTCGCAATAATTTCATGTATTATTACACCAATCGTTTTCAAAAAGCTTTTCCCGAAGGAAACAGCAGGGGAAAAGGCAGTAAATATTTCAATCATTGGTGTGAATCAGATAACCATGCAGCTGTATCAAGAATTAAAGGCACCTTATTACAAGGTGAAGTTTTATCATAAAAAACAAGAAAAGCTTGATTTACAAATTGCTGATTCATTATTTGAAATAACAGAGCTGGATAATTATACCGAAGAAGTGATAATGAATACGAACATAGTGGCATCAGATATTGTAGTTGTTTCTACAGGAGACAGCAGTGAAAATGAAAGAATGAGCATTCTTTTAAAGCAAGCTGGGATTGATAGGGTTATATGCAGAATGGAAGACATTGATAAGGAAGCCTATCTGCAAAGCGAAGGGATTGAAGTATTTTCATCATTTACATCAACAAAAGCTTTGCTTAAGGCAATGATACAATCACCAAGCATTCTTGCATTGTTAGGAAATAACGAGACTTCTTTACATGAAATTACGATTAAGAATAAAGGGTTTGAAGGAATGTCATTAAGAAAATTCCCTTTTACAGGAGATGTAATTTTTGTGCGTATTTTCAGGGGAGCAGATTCAGTTATACCGCATGGAGATACGGAACTTCAGCTATATGATCATTTAATCGTAACGGGATCAGAGGAATATGTAAGGGAACTGAAGAGGAATTTAGAACGAATATAGAAATACTTCATTGGAAAATAAACCAAATGACTACTGTACAGTACTTTTCTTTTTGGTTATAGTATAGTAAAATTAGTACTAGGTACTAATAACTTGTAATATATTTTAGGAGGATAAAATATGAGCTTTTCATTAAAAGGCAAAACCTATGTCGTTATGGGGGTAGCAAACAAAAGAAGCATTGCATGGGGCATTGCGACATCCCTTCATAAAGCAGGTGCACGTTTAGTGTTCACATATGCAGGAGAAAGATTGGAGAAAAGTGTACGTGACCTTGTGGCTACACTTGATACATCTGACAGCATCGTCTTGCCATGTGATGTAACAAATGACGAAGACATTGCAAAATGCTTCCAAACAATTAAGAACGATGTTGGAACAATTCATGGAATTGCCCACTGCATCGCTTTTGCAAACAAGGAAGAGCTTCAAGGAGACTACATGAATACGACAAGAGAAGGATTCATGCTTGCTCATAACATCAGCTCTTATTCATTGACTGCTGTTGCTAAAGAAGCGAAAGGGTTAATGACAGAAGGCGGAAGCATTGTTACTCTGACATATTTGGGCGGCGAACGTGCCATCAGAAATTACAATGTAATGGGTGTGGCAAAGGCTTCTCTTGATGCAAGTGTTCGTTACTTAGCATCTGATTTAGGAAAAGAAGGAATTCGTGTTAATTCGATTTCAGCAGGACCGATCCGTACCCTGTCTGCAAAAGGAATCAGTGACTTTAACTCCATCCTGAAGGAGATTGAAGACCGTTCACCGCTAAGAAGAACGACAACTCCTGAAGAAGTGGGGGATACAGCTGTATTCTTATTCAGCGATATGGCAAGAGGAATAACAGGCGAAAACATCCACGTTGATTCAGGATTCCATATTATTTCATAATAACACAAAAGCACTGGCCGCATAGGTCAGTGCTTTATTTCTGTTTGAATAGTATTCCAGTCATAAGAATATCTTTTAAAGAATGACAATCAGCAAATGCATAGTGATTAACATTAATGCATGCCCCAGCATACATTAGGGTGAAGTAGGCAAGCGGAACCTTATGTGACTCTTGTTCCTATATGTAGTAGGAGGTGACAGTATGAGGAAGAAAACGGCAAGAAAAGAATCACCTCTCTTGTTTCAGCACAAACCTATCGTTAAAGAAAACATGCAAACTACATTTTCAGCAAAAAAAGCACAAAGAATAAAGCAAAAGCAACGAGAGGAAATGGAAAGAACAGCAATGCTTGAAAGTAAAAAAGAAAAGATATCCGAAAAAGATAGTGCAATCGGCATGATTGAAACGCCAGCAGCTGTTCGGGATCAAATACATGAGTATCATGTCGAGCAGGCGGAACAACAAAAAACTCCAGTACGCCAACCAGCATTCCGCAAGCTTAAAAGCTTTAGAGACATGGACGTAGAAGAAAAGCTGATTTATCTTTTTAACTTTCCTAAACAGCTGCCTCCAGTTGCGTGTATTGTGACAGTAGCAGACGGCCAGCAATTCAGAGGATTTATAATAGGTAAAGCTGACAAGACAGTTACAGTGAAATTAATGGATGGCGAGGAAATCTCACTTTTCACAAAGAAAATTATCGAGGTTAAAATGGTCGGTATGTAAACATCGCTCGAATAAAAAGACGCACTGTTAAAAGTGCGTCTTTTTTTTTGCTTGTATATAACTTTCGTCTGGAGAAGTTCTTTTGGTTTAAGGTTTAAAAAATTATATGAAAGAAAGACAGATTCCGTCATCAATAAAAAAACGAACATGCACAAAGTAAAATTTGGGTAGTGCGGCTGGCTTTGTGGAAAATTCCAATTATTATTTTCCCACCTACTTAAGAGTTGGCTATATACTTTTATACGGATAAAGCAAATGATAAATAAAATAAACAACCAGCCATATAAAATGACTGGTTGAAGGGTAAAGATTTCGCTTATATTAATCACAGATGTCTAAATCAACGTCAGCAATGCATTGTACTGCACAGAAGCATTTCAAGTCGACTGTAATGCAATCGCTTGTGCGACGGAATCCATCCACTTCACAGATTTTGCCAAGGTCAACGCCTTTTGGTCCTGTGATATCAAGTGTTTCTCTGCCAGAGTGAGTGTTAGTAACTGGCGCAAGCACTCTCAATACTGCACAGCAGTTATCGAAAACTTCTTCTACGCGGAAGAAGATAGATACACATGCACAGTCATCTCCTCTGAAGAAAGCATGGAAAGGTGAGCCGTCAGCTGTTTTTAATACAAATACGCGAGTATCTGCTTTACTGCGTTTTGTTGGGGAAACAAGTGAACCTAGTGGCTCAGAGAAGCAATTTGTTTCACATTCGCAGTTATCTTCTGCACTATCTTGAATATCTTTAATGGCGCGAACCACTTCGCAAACACAGCTAGAAGTACCTAAAACATCATCTTTTTTTCCACAACCCATAATTGATTTCCTCCTTGTTTGTTTCTTTCTTTGTGATACTACACTACTAACATATTGCCGAAGGCCCTTATGGGTTACGGACAAACGCCTTTTTTCTTGAAATTTAGGCGCATGCCTAATTGTTCAGCTGAAATTAGACTGTCTGCTGTGGCTAATAGGCACTTAAAGATCCATTTTTTCATATTAAGGTGTAAGAAGAAAAAAATTTAAGGAGGACTAAATTTGAATATTGAATGGATGGAGCTGCTGCTCCTTGTTTTAGCCACATTTCGCCTGACAAGATTATTAGTGTTTGACCGCATAACAGAATTCCTTCGGCGGTTTGTACTTGATGAAATTATTGAAAAAGGTGAAGAGGGAACTGATGAGATATATTATGTTCCGAAGTCCGGGAAGGTTAGGGGATTTTTTGGTGAATTAATCAGCTGTTACTGGTGTACAGGAATATGGTGTGCAGCTTTTCTTGTCCTTTTACATTATTTTCTACCAGCTATTTGTTTACCGCTTGTACTTATTTTAGCGATTGCTGGTGCTGCATCTATTATAGAAGCAGTCGTACAGAGAGTTGTTTATAACCATTAATTTACGTTCTTCGTCTAATAGGCTAGTTGTTTACACACACAAAATTCCATTGACATACAATATGGTAGACATATTCTGATGTCTAAATTCAAACGGGAGGTCTTGAAATGATGAAAAAAACGACAAAAAAAGAAGAAGCCACAACAGCTATACCCCGTAAAAAAAAGGTGAAAAAATCTGGCTGTGGCTGTGGGAAGAAAGTATTTACATCAAAAGGATAATAATAATTTAGAAAAGAACGGACGAAGCCGTTCTTTTTTTATTTACAAAAGTTGGGTGAATTCATTTTTGAATTTTTTTCATAAAAACCAAAAGAAACGAAGAAAATAAAACAAAGCAAAAACATACATCTTTTACATAGGAAGGGACGAATATGACATATAAAAAACGTTTTTTGGGTTTATTTATTATCATGCTTTTAGTGCTGACCGGTTGTGAGGAGTCATCACCTTCAAGCGGGACGGCTCTATTCACAAAGGTTAATCCTGCTCCATTAACCATTACGAAAAATCCCGATCAGCTGGAGCAAATATTAGTAGAACAAGTAAAAGATGAAGCCAGCTCCATAAAGTCAATTTACGATGTGGCAGTTATCAAAGGCTCGAAGGATATTCTTGTTGCTTACAAGGTCAAGCATATGTCCAGATTTCGTATGAAGGGCATTGAAGGTGATTTGAACAAAATATTAAGTGATAAGTTTCCTGACCATACATTCACTGTATCGAGCGATTATAAGATATTTTTAGAGTCCATCAGGCTTGGAGATAAGATGAAGGATAAGGATTATAGTGAAAAGCAGGCGGACAAGCGGCTTGAGGAAATAATTAATCTCACCAATGAATTAACATAAGGAGAAGGTAATAATGGCGAAGAAAAAAAAGACACCACAGCAAAAACAGTATGAGCAGCTAGAGAAGCAATTTGAAACAAAGAGGCCAGTAGTAAAAAATTGCATAAAAGCTTTTTTTGTTGGCGGGATTATTTGTGCCCTGGGACAATTGTTTTCTTTTTTATATATTTATTTTTTCCACTTTACAGAGCAAACATCGGGAAACCCAACAAGTGCGACAATCATATTCCTGTCCATGCTGCTGACTGGTTTTGGTATTTATGATCGCCTCGGTCAATTTGCTGGAGCAGGAAGTGCAGTGCCGGTCTCAGGCTTTGGAAACAGCATTATTTCTGCAGCTATAGAGCATCGTACAGAGGGGTTTGTGTTAGGAGTAGGAGGAAATATTTTTAAATTGGCAGGTTCTGTCATTCTTTTTGGTGTTTTTTCTGCTTTTGTTGTTGCATTGATAAAAACCATTGTTTTGATGGCAAGGGGGGTTATGTAATTGTTAAAAGGGAAGCAATCGTGGATTTTTGAAAACAAGCCTGTTATACAATCTACAGGTGTTTCAGGTGGACCATTTGAAGGAAATGGGAATTTGGCGAAGGATTTTGATGTTCTACATGAAGACTTATGGATGGGCAAAACATCTTATGAACAGGCCCATAGGGTTCTTTTAGAAGAGGCTGCACAAACTGCTCTTCAAAAAAGCGGACGAACAGCTGAGGATATTCAATTTCTGCTTGCTGGCGATCTTATTAACCAAATTACTCCTTCTAGCTTTGCTGCCCGCGATTTAAAAATACCATATTTCGGTCTGTTTGGTGCCTGTTCCACTTCAATGGAGGGACTTGCGTTATCGTCTTTTATTGTTAACTATAATGGAGCTAAAAATATTTTAACAGGTGCATCAAGCCATAACGCAGCAGTGGAGAAGCAGTTTCGCTATCCTACTGAGTATGGCGGTCAGAAGCCGCCGACAGCACAATGGACAGTCACAGGAGCTGGGGTGGCACTGCTAACAGAAAATGATGGAACTTATAGAAATACGCCATATACTACTGCGGCAACAATAGGCAAGGTAATGGATATGGGCTTAATAGATCCGTTTAATATGGGCGGCGCAATGGCGCCAGCAGCAGCAGATACTATTCAAGCTCATTTCAATGATTTAGGTGTTGATGCATCTCATTATGATTTAATCGTTACAGGCGATTTAGGCAAAATCGGCAGAGATTCAGTGATGGCTCTTCTGAAGGAAAAGGGAATTTATACGGATGAAAATAAATTCAAAGACTGCGGATTGCTTGTATATAAAAGTGATCAGCCAGTGCAATCAGGAGGAAGTGGGGCTGGGTGCTCTGCGACAGTCTTATATGGACATTTGCTGAATGAAATGAAAAAAGGGACTTATAAAAGAATATTAGTTGTCGCAACAGGAGCGTTATTGTCTCCACTGACGGTTCAGCAAGGGGAATCAATCCCATGTATTGCTCATGCCGTATCAATTGAAATATAGAGGAAGGAGGCGGAATAATGCTACCAATGTTTTTTTGGGCATTTGTAATTGGAGGCTTAATTTGTGTAATTGGTCAGCTGATGTTTGATGTGGCCAGACTGACACCTGCTCATACATTGACTACTTTAGTAGTCGCAGGAGCTATATTGGATGGCTTAGGCTTATATGAACCGTTTGCAGATTTTGCTGGGGCTGGTGCAACAATCCCTATCACAAGCTTCGGAAACGCCTTAGTGCATGGTGCTATGCAGGAGGCAGAAACTCATGGATTAATTGGGGTTTTAACAGGTATGTTTGAAGTGACAAGCTCAGGTATCTCTGCAGCCATCGTTTTTGGTTTTATTGGTGCACTAATATTTAAACCAAAGGGTTAAGTAACGATTTTCTTAACCGTTAATTAGTCAATCGTACAATTCGTCAAATGCTAGGAGCTTGCCTATACACATTATCCTTTAATCCATATGCTATTAAAGAATAAAGGAGAAGTGAGGTGAAGGTGTATGTGTTTCGGCGGATATGGATATGGTGGCGGCTATAGCGGCGGCGGCGGTTATGGTTCTTCATTTGCTTTAATCGTTGTACTTTTCATTCTATTGATTATTGTTGGCGCTAGCTTCTATGCTTAATAATTAGTAAATGAACGAAAGGATAGGCTTTCTTAGTGGAAAGCCTATCCTTTGATTTTTTTTATTTTAATTTGCACGATATTTTCACCTTTTGATTGAATCTACATAATATGTAAAGTAGCTCAAGAAGGAGGAAATATGATTATGAATAATAACTTCTTTAAGAATATAGAATCAAAAACAGGTGTGAACATGAAGGACATTTTTGATTTGGCAAATTCTCTGCAAAATGCAAACTTTAAAGATGAACAGACGGTAAGAGGCGTCATTCGTCGAGTATCGCAAATTGCTGGAAAACCAGTTCCAAAAGAAACAGAAGACAAAATTGTTCAATCCATTGTTAAGGATGGAAAGCAGCTTGATTTCAACACACTGTCTAAAATGATTAATAAAAAGTAAGCTGGCGGGTAACCTCTAAAAGCTGAGTGTTACCCTTATATCTCATCTTTTGGCAAATCTGCAAGCTTTACAGCATTTAAGAAACGGGAGGTTTTTGCTTTTCGTCCACGCAAATGCATTGGGATAGATACATACAGCTTCTCCATTGATCTTGTCATGGAAACATATAATAACCGCCTTTCCTCTTCTAAAGGCTGGGTATCACTGTTGCGGTATGCCTCCAAGGCATATTCATGCGGGATGGAGCCGTCGACCGTTCCTAAAATGTAGACAGTTTTATATTCAAGTCCTTTGGCACGATGAATGGTTGTTAAGGTAATCGCATTTTTTGTATCTTGGTATTGCTTTTTTAGTTCTGTATTCATGGCAATCATATGATCTGTATAAGCAACAAATTCAGCGATCGTGCCGAATTTTTTGGCGACAACCTTCAAGTCACGGAGATCGTCAGAGCCTTTATCCCATTGATTGCCTTCATTACCCCGTTTTTTTATGAAATCCTGAAAGCCGAGTTCCTTTTCAACATAAGCAATCGCCTCAAGTGGTGAAGCTGATTTTAGTTTTTGGAAAGCAGCTGGCATCTTTTTTAATTTGGACTCTTGGAAGGCAAAGCCTGTTTTAATTTTGGCAAAGCCATCAGCCAACGTGCAGTCCTCTAAAATGCTTAAAGCCTTCAAATCCTGAAGCACGCTTTTTTTCAAGAATAATGTTGGCAATAAATTGCTGACTGCATGCTGATCATCTGGATCAACAGCAAGCTTTAAATAGGCAAGCATACTCCTAACAATAAAGCGACTGTAAAAGGAACCAGAGTCCTGCTCTAGTCTAAATGGCAGACTGGAGGAAGAAAGTCGTTCAAACATTGCCCTGCTATTTGTATTTGTCCTAAATAAAATCGCAAAATCCTTTGGCTCTGCTCCAGCTTGGATTTTTTCGACTATATCTGTCACAATCATTGTTGCTTCTTCTTCTTCATCATAAGGGTAAAAGAGAAGCGGGTTGCCTCCAGAATATGTCGCTGCCATTTTTTTAGGACGCCTATTTTTGTTTATCTTTATAACTTCATTTGCAGCCGCTACAATTTCATTTGTAGAACGATAGTTATTCTGCAAATAAATAACCTTTGCATTTGTAAAATCCTTTTCATAATCAAGCAGGTATTTCGGGTCACTGCCTCGAAATGCATAAATAGCCTGATCATCATCACCAACGGCATAAACACTTTCTGCCTTTTTGGACATCAATTTAATCCATTCATATTGAACTTTATTTATATCCTGAAATTCGTCCAGCAGAAAATGGGAGAACCTGTTCTGGTATGTTTCAAGTATCATAGGATTTTCAAGGAAAAAGTAATATCCGCCAACAAGCATGTCGTCAAAATCATATAGGCCTTTTATGTGTTTTCTTTCTTCATACTTTTTGTATAGCGGCAAGACTTTTTCTTCCCAGTCAGAAGCAGGCTTAATTTCATTCGGAAACTGGAGGGAATTCTTCCATGCTCCTATTAATTGAAGGGCTGCATCAAATGGGAAATCTTTCATATCAATGCCAAGCTCTGTTCCAATTTCTTTTAATGCCAGTTCCTTTTGCCAGTTGCTTGCCAAAAGATTCGTCCTTTTCCATTTGTCAGGCTCGTGAAAAAGCAGTATTTGATAGAGTATGCTGTGAAAGGTCCCAGAAACAATCCGGCTGATGATAGATTTAGTCATGTCAGGATATTTCATAAGTCGTTCCTTCATTTCTAGTGCTGCTTTGCTTGTAAAGGTAACAAGCATAATGGAAGCAGGATTTACTTCTTTCTCATGAATAAGATAGGCAGTCCTTGCGGTTAACACACGTGTTTTTCCGCTACCTGCTCCTGCGACGACCAAAACAGCTTTATCATTCGTGGTAACTGCTTTGCTTTGGAAATCATCGAGATGTACACCACCACGTGAGAGTGCATGCAAATAAGAATCTGCTCTTTGCGAGTCAGTATGATGCAGAGTCACAGTGTCACAGGTAGTTTTAATTATTTTTGGTTCTTTGAAGCTTAATTCGGGAACAGAAGATGTTGTTGAAATGGAGCGTGACTTAGGCAATCGGAAACCGTTTGTTTCTTCTTCGTACTCAGCAGTAGCAGCGGTCTCCTTGACAGCTGGAGAAGCTTCCATAACACAAGCCTCTAAATTTGAAGCATGGTAAAAATGCGGCTTTGCTTTTATGCCTAAATAAAGCTTTACGGCCTCACCGCAGACAGCGCAAGCAAGAAGTCCTTTTTTTCCTGCTTCATGCCATTTTTGCCAGTCACTGCGGGTCTCAGTATATAAATGTATTAATCTATCATAATAGTAGGCTGTTTCCATAATTAACCTCAATTTCGTACAATACTTCATTTGTATATAAATTTTTAACGTACTTATTATCATAGCAAAATAAAAGACCATATTAAAGGGAAGAAAAAAGATTACCATAGATGAAATATGGGTATGGTTATAAAAAATTGAGGAGGCAAACGATATGGGCTATATTCTTCCGTTAACAAACTACCAATATGAGCAGTATGTAAGACAAGATCTTTCTCTAAAAGAAAAATCATTCAAAAGTGAGAAAATAAATGCTCCTGCCGCTGTTTCCACTACATATGAGAATGAAAGACAGTTCTTAGCCGCAAGTAACAAGCAGGAATTTTCTAAGCGGGAGAGAGAAGGGGCAGACAAGCTCTTTGCCGAATTGACAGGAAAGGGACAGAACTTCAACGAGCTTGTCTAATCTTAAAAGTTTTGGACATATAATGGGGCATTCTCATGCCATTCTGCATACAAAACTGTTTTCTGGGAATGAATGCCTAGTTCGGATAATTCTAAGAGGAGCTTCTTCTTATCCCAGCCAACTGCAGTCAAGTTTTCTTCAATAATTTCGCCATCTAAGATAAGACTGATAGGCATGGCGCTGTCTTCGCTTGGGAGTTGAAGCTCATTGCGTACAGGGGCAGTGTATGCCTGTTTTTTTATCGTATTGATTGTCCCATCTGTTTCCAATATAGCATAATGACACTCTTTAATGGAAAAGATGTCTTTTGTCCGAAGCAGATGCTGAAGCTGATTAAGATCTAGGTGATTTTTTTTCAGCTGTTCATAATCAATTTTACCTTTTTGAATAATAATGGATGGTTTTCCTTCAAGCAAACTGCGAGAGCGGCGAAATTTCTGTGTTAAAAATTCCGTCAGGAAAATCAGCGAACCCCAAATAATCACCGCATACAATATTTCCTTAATACCAGTATTGTGATCATACATCGCATTACCTACTAATTCTCCAATGACGAGCACACAAACAAAATCAAATGTTGTTACTTGGGTGATAACGGTTTTTCCCAATATTTTAGTAAAAAGGAGAAGTGCGATAAATCCAAAAACAAGCTCAGATCCGATGTGGAAAAAATCCATATGTATTATCATCCTTTCTCATCCGTTATTCTAGACAAGAAAATAGGAAAATAAACAAAGGAGGATGTCCATAGGGACGTCCTCCTTTAAAGTTGCATAAGCCTGCTTAAAGCACTTATTCGTCTTTTCCAAGACGAAATGTTTCAAATACAGTCCATGATCCATTTTCCAGTTCATACAATAGATGAAACCGATCTGCTGTTTCTTCATGGCTGAATGTCCGCATTCTTAAGCTGCTGTATAAATCTAAATGTTCATCATTAGAAAGCTGCTGACCAAGTGTGACATGCGGAATAAATGGGTGCTCATGTGTAACACCAATTGTATTAATAATTTCCGTATGTAGATCTTCTAAATTTGAGTTTTGTTCAATTTTAAGGTAAATGACATTATTGACAGGCTGAAATGTGCTGATTTTCAAAACTTTAATGGCAATAGAATGGTAATGGCTCGCCACTTTCTGCAATTTGTCGCTGATTGTTTTAATCTCATCATTATCTGCATTAAATTCGCCTACTAGTGTTATATGTGGCGGTATTAGAGCGTATTTGGGATCGTAGCGCTTACGGTAAGAATTAGCTAAATCTTGCAGCTCTTTTCCTGGAAAAATAGCGATGCCATATTTCATGGTTGAAACCCCCATTTCGTCTTTTCAAGTAATGTTCTTCTAAAGGCAGGCATTTTTAGCCCTACTTGCAGTTTTGCAGTATCTGTAAGATATTATAACAAATTTATAAAATGATGTTCAAAAATATCTGTTTTTTCATTATTTTCATATATAAAATGTTGCTAATTTAGCTTGGATACATTTGCATTAAAATATTCTTCAAGTATGGCTGCCAGAATTTCCATGTATGATTTCCATCAAATTCCTCGTAATAGTAATCAGCATTCGATTTATGGAGCAGGTTAGCCAAATCCCGATTAGGTTCAAGGAAATCCTCTATTGTATTGCTCGAGGTTTTGACAGCCGTTTCTTGTTTTCCGATTATATGAAATATTTCAAGAAGATGAAAGGACTGAAAAGCATCAACAGCTGTCAGTACTTCTTTATTTACATATGGAGACTGCAGCATTACCTTGCCGAATGTATGCGGGTACTTTAATGCAGTCATAAGGGATACAGTCGCACCTAATGAATCACCGATAAGTCCTCGTCCAAGTCCCATTTGGTATGTCGGAAATTCGTTGTCCAAAAATGGAGTAAGCTCATGTGCAAGGAAACGGATATAGCTTTGCGCTTGTTCTCCGTCCGGATGGTATTTAGCCCTTCTGTCAGCGATGTCTTTATAAGGTATTCCGACAATTATCGTTCCTTGAATTTGATGATTTGAATGCAGCTCATCTGCAATCCTACCAATCCGCCCCAGTTGAAAATAATCCTTTCCGTCCTGGGCGATTAATAGATGATACTTATATAAAGCAGAATAGTCTGGAGGCAAATAAACAAGCAGTTTTATCTCTTCTTGTAATGCATTGCTGTAGAATAAAATTTCTTTAATTGTCCCTTTTGACATAAAGGCATGCTCCTTATTTTTTTATTCATTCCGTTTTAGTTTAGCATAAAAAAGCGGTTTTTGAGGAGATCTGTTGATTTTTTTGAATAAGCTTCACAACTAGATATTGTGTACGTTTTGTGAATTGTATACTACATATAGATATTTTTTAAATGAATTCATTTATAATGGGAAAAGAATTCACTTAAGGGAGAGGAAATAATGGGCACATATGAAGAGTTAATGAAGGAGTTTGCTGATATATCAAAGGGTGAAGGGGTAGACCTGATTCAGGAGAATGCCAATATGGATGGAATGGCGCCAATGAGTCATATGATGCATTTTGCGTCTGCCGCAACAAAGCATTTTACTATAGAAAGGCTGCTGTCAGAACAAGCAAAAAGTGCGTACTTAAGTGGGCATATTCATATTCATGATCTTGATTTTTATTCATCTGGGACTGCAACCTGTTGTCAAATTCCATTAGGAAAGATATTGGAGGGGGGCTTCAATACAGGGCATGGTTTTATGCGGGAACCGAAGAGCATAACGAGTGCTTTGGCATTGACATCCATTATCCTGCAAGCAAATCAAAACCAGCAGCATGGAGGACAAGCAATCCCGCTGTTTGACTATGACCTGGCTCCATATATCCAAAAGTCATTTCACCGTAATAGAAGTAAATTAGCTGAACTTCATGGAAGCGATGAAGAAGTACATGAAGTGGCTTGGCGATGGACAGAGGAAGAAACATACCAAGCGTGTGAAGCATTTGTTCATGAATGCAACAGCATGCATTCAAGAGGCGGAGGGCAGACACCGTTTGTATCGATAAATTTGGGCACAGATATATCTGTTGAAGGAAGACTTCTCGTTAAAAGCCTGCTGCTTGCTGTGAAGGCAGGTCTAGGTAAAGGGGAGACTCCGATATTTCCGATTATTGTTTTTAAAGTGAAGGAGGGCATCAATTACAACAAAGAAGATGTAAGCTATGACCTTTTCCAGCTTGCTATTGAAACGACAAGTACAAGGCTATTTCCTAATTTTCTTTTTCTCGATGCTCCTTTTAACAAAGAATATTATAATGGCACAAAAGAGTCAGAAGCAGCAACAATGGGCTGCAGAACGAGAGTGCTGGGAAATATCCACGGAGATTCTGGCTGCATTGGCAGGGGAAACCTTTCCTTCACAAGCCTTAATCTTCCCCTCCTTGCATTGGAATCTGACTCAACGGAGGATTTTTTTAAGCGCTTAGACACATATATACATATTGCTATTGAGCAATTATATGAGCGGTATCAATTTCAAGGAATGAAAAAGGCGGCAACCTTTAAATTTCTGTTTACACAAGGTGTATGGACAAATGGTGAGTCGCTTAACCCTGAAGATACACTTGAGGAAATTTGGAAGCAGGGAACATTGTCGCTTGGGTTCGTAGGTCTTGCTGAAGCGCTTGTTGCCCTAACAGGCTTTCATCATGGCGAACAGGAGGATTCCTATAAGCTTGGATTACAAATCATCAATCATATCCGAAAAAGGACAGATGAAGCGACAATAGAAAAAAAGTTAAACTACTCCCTTTTGGCAACGCCAGCTGAATCTCTTGCAGGCAAGGCACAAAGGGAAGCAAGAAGGAAATTCGGTATGATAAAGGGAGTGACAGATCGCCCTTACTTTACAAACAGCTTTCATATACCAGTTTATTACAAAATCAGCGCCCTTGAAAAAATCAATAAAGAAGCACCCTTTCACCAGCTGACTAATGGAGGACATATAACATATTTAGAACTGAATGGAGATGCAAGCAAAAACCATGCGGCGATGGAGCAAATTGTTCGGGCAATGAAGGAAGCAGGCATCGGGTATGGCAGTATTAATCATCCTGTTGATCGCTGTCTTTCATGCGGTTACAAAGGAATTATTGATAACAGCTGTCCAAGCTGCAGTGCTGTCGGCGAGAAAAACTTTGAACGGATACGCAGAATAACCGGATATCTTGTTGGGTCGCTGGATAAGTGGAACACAGCGAAACGGTCAGAAGAGAAGGATCGTGTGAAGCACTTATGAGGGTTTTAAATATCATTCAAGACAGTATTGTGGATGGTCCAGGCTTAAGAAGCACTATTTTTTTCGCTGGCTGTCCTCATAAATGCAGAGGCTGTCACAATCCGCAAAGCTGGAACGTGGGTGGTGGCAAGGAGCTGAAGACAATGGAAATATTTGATCTTCTGATGAAGAATACTCTCAATGATATTACGTTTAGTGGAGGAGAGCCCTTTTATCAGTGTCACGATGAATTGCTTACACTTGCCTCAGCACTGAAGGAAAGAGGGAAAAATATATGGTGCTATACAGGATACACATGGGAGGAGCTAATCAGTCGCCAAAGCAGCAAAGCGATATGCAAGCTGATTGATGTCGTCGTAGATGGTCCCTTTGTAGCTGAAAAACGCGATTTGACCCTGTCGTTTATGGGGAGTAGGAACCAAAGACTAATAGACTGCTCACGCAGTCTATTAGAGGAAAAAACAGTGCTTTACATAATATAACGAAAAGAATAAGCATGTGCTGTTTGCACATGCTTTTTGATTTTTTATAAATTAAGTTCTTAAGTTAGGAGATAACGGTTTTTCCTTATTGTCTTTAAGAATAGTTTTTCGTAAGAATGGCAGCACCCATCTGTCCAGTCCATAGTATCCTGCATTCGCACCTGCAAACATAATCATTAATCCCATTAGTATATCTGTAGGGTTATGAGAAATTGTCCCTGCAAGGAGGAAAGAGAAGTTCATTACTACTCCAAATAAGGCAGCTGCAGTTGTTAAGCATCCGAGAATCAGTCCAAGACCGACAAGTAATTCTCCTATTGGTATTAATACGTTAAATAATCCAACATTCGGCATCGCAAAGCCTTCTATGAAACTTGTATACCAGCCGTAAACGGCGCCGTCAGGACCTGTAACAGGGTTTTTAATTGCATTTGTCAAAAATCCGCTTGCATCAAATCCATCACCTGTCAATTTTCCAAAACCAGATTTAAACCAAGAGTAACCAAGAAATAAACGAATAACAGTTAAAATGACAGAAGCAACTTTATTTTCTCTTAAAAAAGCATTAAACATAATGTTCATCCTTCCTTTATTTTATTATTTCTTACAAGTTAAATATAGCAAAAAGTAGGAAGGAAAAACTGAAATTGTGAAACAGTTCACAAATAAGCCAAGAGATTGTGTCTGAAAATTGAATTTTTCCTAAAGGGTGTGTCAAAAATCACCAAAATGTGATTTTTATGCAAATAGAAGCTTCTCCTTTTTGCATAAAGGAGGGAGCTTCACTTAAGTATTTTCAATGCTCGGTTTAAATACACCAACTGTTGTGTTCCTGTTGATGATAAGTAGCAATTGTTCGGCCATATAGCTCGAGCTGTATTTAAAACCAGCTTCAATCCATTCAATAATCATGCCATAGATGGCATAGGCAGAATAACTTGCAGCTAATTCTCTGTCAATATGAGCGTCATTTTCATGTACATGTAAATCTTGAATGGATAATTCTTTTAGTACATTACAAAGCTTATATGGAAATCCAGAAAATATTTCAGAGTGTATGATCAGCTTATAAAAGCTCGCATGCTTTTGAACATGATCAAACACTTTAATTGCGTTAGAAGTTAATTTACTCACTTCAAATGTTTCAGAATTTTTATAAGGCTCGCGGTATGAAGCAATAAAATCTGTCATTACATCGTCCATAATTTCATTCAATAGTTCTTCTTTATAAGAATAATGCTTATAAAAGGTACCTCGGTTTAAGTCAGCTGTTTGGACAATATCTGTGATTGTTATATCCTTAAAGTTCTTTTCCTGCATCAGCAAAAGAAACGCTGCTTTTAATGCCTTTTTCGATTTGAGTATTCTTTTATCAAGGTATTCATTTTTACTAGACATATGTCACCTCAAATGTTCATTAAAAAGGACTTGAACAGCTTTTTATAGTTGGTCTGTTGGATAATAGACAAAAGCCGTCTTGTTTGCTGATTGTCCTTGATTCTTACTGTTATTATACTATAACTAACAGGGGAAACTACAAAATATGAAAGCGGATACCAGTTATTCGCCACTATATGGAGGTATAAATATGAGACTTCAAGACAAGGTTGCAGTTATAACAGGAGCAGGATCAGGGATGGGAAAACAAATTGCTCTTCTTTATGCTAAAGAAGGGGCAAAGGTTACTGTTTCAGATATTAACGCGGATGCAGCAAATGCAACTGTAGAAGAAATTAAGTCCAGTGGTGGCAATGCAATTGCAGTCATAGCAAATGTTGCCAAGGAAGAGGACATCCAAAATTTAATTGATGCGACAATCCAAACCTTCGGCACACTTGATATTTTAGTAAATAATGCAGGAATTATGGATAACTTTGAACCTGCTGGTGATATTCAAGATGATAATTGGGACAGAATATTTGCTATTAATACAACAAGTGTCATGCGTGCAACAAGGAAGGCTCTTCCGATTTTCTTGGAAAAGGAGAGTGGTGTAATTATCAATGTAGCATCTGCAGGCGGACTACAAGGTGCAAGGGCAGGTGCTGCTTATACTGCTTCCAAGCATGCGGTTGTTGGATTCACTAAAAACACTGGATACATGTATGCGCAAAAAGGCATTCGCTGTAATGCAATTGCTCCAGGAGGAGTAGAAACAAACATCGGTGCTTCCATGACAAATGTTAATCCATTTGGAATGGGAAGAGTGCAGCCAGGTCTTGGTGTAAACCCTCGCATCGGCAAGCCAGAGGAAGTGGCGAATGTTGCACTATTCCTTGCATCTGAGGAGTCAAGCTTCGTTAATGGTACAGTAATTACTGCAGATGCAGGATGGACAGCTTTTTAATAAAAAAAAGGAGGCGTACCTTTAAAAAGGTAGGCCTCTTTTTTTATTAAAGTACTTTGTTTAAAAAGTCCTGTGTACGTTCGTTTTGCGGATTGCCGAAAATCTCTTGTGGAGTTCCTTCTTCGACAATATAACCGCCATCCATAAATATGACTCTGTCTGCCACTTCGCGTGCAAAGCCCATTTCATGTGTCACAATAACCATCGTCATGCCTTCTTGTGCCAATTGCTTAATAACGTTTAGCACTTCTCCGACCATTTCAGGGTCAAGGGCACTTGTTGGTTCATCAAACAGCATAATATCAGGGTTCATAGCAAGCGCGCGTGCAATAGCCACACGTTGCTTTTGACCACCAGATAATCTAGCTGGGTTTTCAGATGCTTTATCCTTTAATCCAACACGCTCTAAAAGCTGAAGGGCTTTTTCTTTAGCTTGTTCCTTCGATGCCTTTTTCAATTCAACAGGAGCAAGTGTAATATTTCCTAAGACATTCAAGTTTGGGAAGAGGTTAAAATGCTGAAATACCATGCCGATATTTTCTCTGACTTTGTTGATATCCGTGTTTTTATCTGTCAGCTTTTGAGCATTAACAACAACTTCTCCGCTTGTTACTTCCTCAAGCATATTCAAGCAGCGCAGCAATGTGCTTTTTCCAGAACCAGAAGGGCCGATCAGACATACAACTTCTCCTTCTTGGACCTGCATATCAATTGATTTTAACACTTCAAGGCTGCCATATGATTTTTTCAAATTAGTGACATTAAGCTTTGCCATTTTTTATCCTCCTCTCTAGAACATTCGATACTTTTGTTAAGATCATGATAACAATAAAGTAAATAATGCCGACGATAATCCACATTTGGAATGATTCTAGATTTCTTGCAATAATAATCTTACCGCTTTGCGTCAACTCGTTTATGCCAATAATAGACAGGATAGAGGTGTCCTTCAATGTGATAACGAACTGGTTAATAAATGCCGGGATCATTAATTGAATTGCTTGTGGTAGTACTACCTTCAACATAGCCTTACCGTATGGAAGACCTAAGCTTCGTGCAGCCTCCATCTGTCCCTTGTCAACGGATTGAATACCGCCGCGGACGATTTCTGCCATATAAGCACCAGCATTTAAGCTCAATGTGATCAGGCCAGCGACAAATGCAGTAATACGGAAATCAAATGCTGCTGGAATACCGAAGTAAATAAAGAATGCTTGGACAATCAATGGTGTACCACGGAAAATATCAATATAAATCATAGCAATAGTGCTTAATAATCTACTTTTTGCAATACGCATTAATCCGAAAACAATACCAACTATTGTTGCAATAATTAAGGAAACAACAGTTAGGATTAATGTCATTTTTAAACCTGTCATTAAGCTAGGCATGCTTTCTTTCAATAGACCGAAAAACCCAGTGTCTTCTGTAGCAGCAGTGTTAGAGCCAGTTTCTAAATATTTATCCATTATCTTCTGGTATTCACCACTTGCTTTTAAGTTAGCAAGACCTGTGTTGAACATTTCTAAAAGCTCTGCATTTTCACCTTTTGAAACGGCGAAGCCATAAGAAGCACCTGCTTCTTTATCTGTAACGCTTTTTAAGCCATTTCCTTGCTTAATTCCGTATGCTAATACAGGATAATCGTCAAAAACAGCAACAGAGTTTCCTGTTTTTACATCTTCGTACATGTTTGCAGAGTCATCAAATGTAACAATAGAAAAACCATATTTATCTTTAATACTTTCAGCGAAGCTGGCACCTTCTGTACCAGTTTTTACTGCAACTTTTTTGCCTTTTAAATCATTATAAGAGGAAACATCATCATTACCTTCACTAACGGCCATAATTATTCCTGAATCGAAATACGGGTCAGAGAAGTTAAATTTTATTTTTCTTTCATCAGTTATGCTCATTCCCGCAATAACTGCATCTACTTGTTTAGATTCAAGTGCTTGAACTGCAGCGTTAAAGCCAAGTGGTTTTATTTCATATTTAAATCCTTGGTCTTTAGCAATTGCTGCAACAAGGTCCATATCAATTCCAACGAACTCACCACTCGTATCTTGGAATTCAAATGGAGCAAAAGTAATATCTGTAGCAATCTGATATGTTTTTTCTGCAGCCTTCACATTTGTTAGGGGAGAAAGCATACTTAACGTAGTCAGTAAAACTACAAAGAACAAAATTAACTTTGGAAATCTTGTTTTTATCTTCATTCATATAGCTCCTTTTGTACTTTTTCTATGTTGGAAAACTAGGATAAATAAATCCTTTTTGATAAACATTTGTTTGTATGTAAGATAATCTGACATAAAACATAATTAAAATCATACTAAATAAATGTAAAATTGTACAGATATGATTTTAAGAATAAATAATATTATCTCCGACATTAAATGAGAGGATGTACAGACAAACTTTGATTTTTTAAAAATGAAAGAGTTTGCATGATAAGAAATGATTTTTTTAATCGTCTTATTTTTTCTTATAAATTCCTTTCTAATGCTTAAAATCGTCATTTTTCTTAAAATTAGCATGGATTTGTTACATGTGCTTCTTGGAGATTTTTGGAGCTTGTAAAAAACGTAAAACATGGCTGGACAATAAGTGTTTAAGCTATCATAATCAAAACTTTTTTAAGCGTGGCAGACTTTTAGTTTGGTTTTTACTTTAAACATTTTAGTGGAATGGAGCGGAGGACACACGCAATGGAACGGACTACTTTTAAAGTCTGGAATCATTTATTAAACATAAGGTCCATTGGGTTAAAGTTAGAATAAATTATTTCTTTTTAGGGATGGTGAATAATATGTTATTCCATCCCTTTTGATTTCTTATTTAAATGTATCATCAGGATGCAAATTATTTTGCATTAGCTCCTGTACGTTACTAATTTGTTCTATTGACGCTTTTTCTGTTTTATACCAGCCTTTTTCATTCATAATGGTAAAAAGCTCGTATTGGTTTGAGCTTGCATTTGCAAAGGCCTGCTCATAAATCTCACGGAGCCCTTGGTGTGTCGTTTCTAGTATGACAGTGCTAATACTGTGACAGCGCCCTTTCTCAAGCTCTAAACAAAGCTGGAGCATTTCCCTGTCCGTCAGGCCGCGCCCTTCGATATTGTTTGGCATTTCATCCATCCTTTACGCAGTTTATTGAATATTTGACGTTCTGTTAAAATATTGAGACAGATCAGCAATCTTTAGCTGATGTTTTTCTGCCATAGCTTCGAGTGTGCTTTTTAGCGTCTCATCATGACATTGTGCTGCACACCAATTCAATGTTTTAGCAGTAATCGTCTCAGCGCGAATCTCGTCCTCAATAAATGCCAATTCCTTTATTGTAAGTTCGGTCAAGCTGTTCACCTCCCAAAACTTTTATAGGCTTAGTATTGTTTTGGTCCTGCTGTTTTATCCTTTTAAGAAATCCTAATAAGAGACGAATTGCGTAACACTTAGTTTTTATAACATATACTTAGCCATAATAAGGAGGGAGGAAAAGTGAAATGTCAATTTAACAAGCCGAGTGGCTTATTTAATGTTGGTTTATGCTATAATAGTATTAGAACCAAGTACTAAAACTAGGTGTAAGATTGTGAAAGTGACTTGTCAAATTAGGAGGACAATATGGAAGATTTATTAAAAATAAAAGGCAAAAACATCGTCATAATGGGTGTTGCAAATGAGCGGAGTCTTGCTTGGGGTGTTGCTAAATCCTTGTTTAAGGCTGGTGCAAATTTAATATTTACATACCGACTTGATCGCTCACTTAGTAAATTAACTAAATTATTGTCAGATAACAGTTACGATGCTAAGTTAATTGTTCAATGTGATGTAAACAGTGATGACAGCATTAAGAATGCATTCCAAGAAATTGGCTCAAAAGTAGGAGTCATTCACGGAGTTGTTCATTCTGTGGCGTTTGCTCATTCTGAGGATTTAAAAGGCGATTTTATTAATACTTCAAGAGAAGGTTATGCATTTGCACAGGATACTAGTGCGTATTCTTTAATTGCTGTAGCAAGGGAAGCGAAGCCTTACATGACAGAAGGCGGAACTGTTACAACAATGAGCTATCTTGGCGCTGAACGTGCTGTGAGCGGATATAACGTTATGGGTGTTGCTAAAGCTGCACTTGAGTCATCTGTTAAGTATTTGGCATTAGAAATGGGTAAAGATAATATTCGCGTAAATGCTATTTCTGCTGGTGCAATTCGTACACTTGCTGCAAAGGGTGTCGGTTCATTTAATGCTATTCTTCATAAAATTGAAGAAACATCTCCACTGAAACGAAACGTTACACAGGATGAGGTCGGCGATATGACATTGGCGATGATCAGTGAGCTGTCAAGAGGAGTTACAGGCGAAATTATTTATGTAGATTCAGGCTATAACATCCTTGGCTAATGAATAAAACAAAGAGGCTATGAAATTTCAATTTCATAGCCTCTTTTGTATTACTTAACTTTTCTTGGTGTTGATCTTCTTATGAAGAACGCCAAAAGAAGTGCTAGTGCTGAGATGCCTGTTGCGACGATAAAGGCATCGTTTATTCCGTCAATTGTTGCTTGCATTACTGCTTTTCCATAAATAGTAGAAACAGCAAGTGCTTGACCAGAGCTTGAAGGAATACCAGCTAATGCTGCGAATCCTTGACCAAGCTGACCTAGTTTTTCAGCAATAAACGGATTATCGCTTGTGATAATATTACTGTAATTAGCAGTATGGAATGTAGACCTGTTTGTCATAACAGTAACAAGGAATGCTGTTCCAATACTTCCTGCAACAGTTCTAGCCGTGTTTGAGGCTGCTGTACCATGGCTTGTCAAATGCATTGGCAACTGGTTCATACCCTCTGTCATAACTGTCATCATGATGAAGGACATTCCGAACATACGGAAAATATATAGCATCATGATATGTCCATAGGTTGTTTGCATGCTCAATTGTGTAAAGCCCCATGTTGTCAAAACAGTGATAACCAACCCAATGATTGCAAGTGGTCTTGCACCAAATCTGTCGAACAGCTTACCAGCAATCGGCGACATAATCCCCATTACGATAGCTCCTGGAAGCATCAATAAACCAGAATCCAATGCGGTAAAGCCGCGAATGTTTTGAAGGTAAACTGGAAGTAGAATCATACCAGCAAACATTGCCATGTTGACAACCATGCTTACTACTGTAGTTAATGCATAAATATCGTACTTGAAAACCCTTAGATCAAGCATAGGAGTTTCAGTAGTAAATTCACGCCAAACGAACAGAGCTAAGAATACAATACCCGTGATAAGAGAACCAATAACTACACCACTGTCCCAGCCATCATTACCAGCTTCACTGAAGCCATAAAGCAAGAAGCCTAATCCGATAGTAGAAGTGACAAATCCCCATAAATCGAATTTTGGATTTGTGCGTGGTGTAACATCCTTCATCCAAATAGTAGCAATGACTAAATCAATGATTCCAAAAGGAATAACAAGATCAAATAATACTCTCCATGAATAATGACCAATTAGCCATCCTGAAAGTGTAGGACCGATAGCAGGAGCAAAAATCATCGCAACCCCCATGATCCCCATTGCAGTACCACGTTTTTCAGGTGGGAAGATAGTCAAGAATGTTGTCATTAGCAGAGGCATAATAACACCAGCACCAGCTGCCTGGATGACACGTCCAATCATTAGCATACTGAAGCCTGTAGAGACAGAACATACTAATGAGCCAATGGTGAAAGCAGACATAGCGAGTATGAGCAGCTTTCTCGTTCCAAGCTTGCTGATTAAGAACGGAGTGATTGGAATAAACACACCATTTGTCAGCATATAGCCAGTTGTCAACCACTGAACAGTACTTGTTGAGACATTCAAATCGTTCATAATATGCGGGATAGCTACATTCAATAATGTTTGGTTAAGAATTGCAACGAATGCACCCAGCATAACGGCAGCGATGATTTTTCCTTTACTGCCTTCAAAATCTACTCTTGCTTGTTGTTTAATGTCTTTTTCTTTAACAGGTATTTCTTTTTCGTCATGTTTTTCAGCATTATCTGGATCACTGACATACTCTAACGCAGGTTCTGTAATCGCAGACTTGCTTAATGTTTCATTTATTGCTTCCTCCATCGGACTATCTTCTTGCCCAATGGAGCTATGAGAAACTTCATTTTCTTGGATAGGTTCATCCTGTCTGCTATTGCTTACTTTTTCCTGTTTTGGTTTTCTGCTTTGCTTCCTAATCAGGTAGTTTATGGTGAGAAGCAATATAATGCTGATAACTGCATAGCTTGCGATATATATCGTCATCGTCATCACCTACTTATGAATTCGCACAGTTACGTTCATACCAGGAACTAAATCTAAACCACCATAGTTATCAATTGAGACTTTAACAGGAATGACTTGCGTTTCTTTTGTGTAGTCGCCTGATGAATTGCTGCTAGGAAGCAATGAGAATGTGCTTGATGTTGCTAAGCCTAAAGATTCTACTTTACCAGTTAAAGTTGTATCAGGGTATGCATCTACATATAGATCAACGTCTTGGCCAACCTTTACGTCATTTAAGTCTGTTTCATCAACGTTTGCTGTAACCCATAAGTTATTCATGTCATATGCTTTAGCTAAAGAAGTACCTGCTGCAACAAAAGAATTTTCTACTGCTGTTGATTGAACAACAGTGCTGTTGGCAGGAACATTAACATTAATTTTTGATGTTCCAGTTTCAGTTGTTACTTCTACTGTACCGATTTTTTCATTTTTGCCAAACTTCTCGCCGACATCGCCGCTCCATGCTGTTAATTTACCTGTTGCAGGTGAAGCAATGCTCACTTGTTGTCCCGTAATTTGGGCATTATCTGTTGAGATGTAAGAAACAGATTTATCATAGAAATAATAACCTGTAAAACCGCCGCCCACTAAAACAATAAGTAGGATGATGTTAATAAGTATCATGCGTCTTGCGTTCATTCTTGTAAGTCCTCCTTAGAATTGAGAATCGTTAAAATTTTGTTGTTTAATTCTAGCAGTTTTTGGATGTCCTCTTCAGGGAATTGCATTATTTCTTTGATCTTCCGGGCAACAACAGAGTCAGTTTGCATCAATGCTTCAAGTTTCTCATGTCCAAGCTTAGTTAGATGCAGATTAACGGCTCTTCGATCATTAGCTTGAGTTGTTCGTTCAATCATATCCTGCTGTACAAGGCGGTCGATAACACCACTGACTGTGCTTTTTGTCAGACGCAATTTGTCTGCAAGCTCACCTAAGCTTATATTCGCTTGAAAAGAAACCCGATATAATGCTTTAAGTTGAACAGCAGTCAAACCCATCTGATCTGCATCTTCTTTGAGAAGCTGATAGTAAGCCTTATTGATTTTTGCGTAGGATCTTATCAACTCATTATTTAAAGCCTCTTTCACATTATGCCTCCTGTTCCCTTACGAAATAAAATACCCAACCAGACACAAAAAATGCTGGAATTAATAGCTTGTCAAAAATAGTTCGTATACGAACTATATCGCATGAGCTATCTTCGCATAAATTATAGGGAGTAACATTAAAAGAAGTTAAAAAAATGATGAGAAAATAATAAACGATACAAAGACCTATTTAATATAGAAGGAAAACGGATTAATTTACCAAAAAAAGACCCTGTAAACATCAGGGTCTCTTAATAAATCAGTTATTCAGATCATACAAACCAGGGCTATGTTCATTCGGCATATCAGGAAGCTCAGGGACAGGATAGCCTTGTGGAGGTTCTATTACTTTAAGCTCGCCTTTATTTCTGCTTGGAGATTCACCTTGGTATATTTCACCAATTCTAGTAGGATCAAGACGGAAGTTGAATTGGGCATTATGGAAGCCTAAATCAACATATTTACGGCATTCTGGATATTTATTAATATCATAATTTGGAACAGGGAATAGCTTTGCCCAGTTTACACCTAATGTTTCGAGCGCTTTTGCAAATGCATTTTGATGCGCATTGTCACGAACAATCAAGAATGCTAAAGTTTCACGGAATGTTTTATTTGAACTCATTTCATATAAGCGTGATTTTTGCAGGACACCTGTTGATTCAAGAACTAAATTATCAAGAAGATCTGCGACTAAATTGCCATGGCTGTATACATAAGCACCTGTCCAAGGGTTTCCAGCAGCATCAACAGGAAGTGAGGCCTGTGCACCCATAATATAATGATGTGGATTCACATTTTCTGTTGCGATATGAAGTGGTGCATCGCTTTCGCCCACAGAACCTACACCAATATCGCCAGAACCATTTAGAAGTTGATTAATGGTTGTTTGAACAAGCTCCACATGGCTTAGCTCTTCAAGAAAAACGCCGCGGATTAAGTCACGGTATTGCTTCGCCTTTCCACGGAAGTTAGCGCTTTGGAAGGAGAACTGCATCATCGTTCTCATTTCGCCAAATCTGCCTCCTAATGCTTCTTGAAGCACTTTGGCAGCAGCTGGGTCTGGCTTATCAGGAACGATTACATTAATTAAGTCTTCTTTATAGAAATACAAGATGATACCTCCAATAGGATATTTTTTTTCTTAGTTTATTGTTTATTAAATTTCATTTTTTATCCCATTATTTAAAAAGGAATAATGAGATAAATTAAAAAAGAGGCAAGAATTTAAATTGTTAAAATATTTTTTTCATAAATAATAGTTGATGAAAGAAATTTTTTTTCGTATAATAAGAATATAGAAATGAAAACACTTACAAATTAACTCTAATAGTGGGGGTACATCAAATGGATGCATACTTATTAATAATTACATTAGTTTCAATCGTCCTTGTTATATTAGGAGTTTCCTTGTTTAAATGGCATGCTTTTATAAGTTTGACAGTAGCAAGTTTATTTTTGGCTATTTTCTCAGGTTTATCATGGGATAAAATTGTAAGCGCTTATGAGACAGGGGTAGGTGGCGTATTAGGCCATTTAGTCGGAATTTTAGCGCTTGGAACAATACTAGGAAAAATGCTGTCTGAATCTGGGGCAGGATTACAAATTGCTAACTTCTTTGTAAAGATTTTTGGAGAAAAGAAACTGCCATGGGCAATGTTCCTTTCAGGATTTATTATTGGAATTCCAGTTTTCTTTGAAGTCGGTATTTTAATACTGCTGCCACTTGTTATTTCCATCCAACAAGCGACAAAGAAAAACATATTGTTAATTGCCTTACCAGGGATTGCAGGCTTATCCATAGTGCATGGATTAGTACCTCCACATCCAGGTGCGATTGCCGCAATTGGTATCTTTGATGCAAATTTAGGAAAAGTATTACTGTATTCATTAATTATTGCTCTGCCTGCCGGAATTGTCGGTGGTCCGCTTTTTGCAAAATATATTCATAAACGTGTTCTTCCGAAAGGGGAACCAGAATTAGTTAAAGTGGAGGAAAAGGACGAAAAGTCATTGCCAAGTGTTGGTATTTCTTTCTTCGCGATATTGCTGCCTGTCCTGCTGATGATTATTGGAACTGCTGCACCATATATGAAGTTTTTGCCTGATGAGGTTATGAAGGCATTGGCGTTTATTGGTAGTCCGTTAGTATCATTGCTGCTAGCTGTATTCTTTGCATTTTATTTCCTTGGATTTAAACAAGGTATCGGCAAGGAAAAATTGAAAAAATTCACCGAAGATTGTATTCTCCCAGTTGGGTCTATTGTGTTGATTATCGGTGCTGGTGGTGCCTTTAAACAAGTATTGATTGACAGTGGTGTTGGTACAACAATCGGAAATATGTCTGAAAGCTTATCATTATCACCATTAGTTTTAGCATTTATGATTGCCGGACTTATCCGTATTGCAACAGGATCTGCAACAGTCGCTTTAACGACAGCAGCAGGGATTGTTTCACCGATTATAGCAGGTATGTCTGGAGTGAACGTGGAGCTGCTTGTATTAGCAACAGGTGCTGGTTCCTTAATGTTCTCCCATGTTAATGATGCAGGCTTCTGGATGGTAAAAGAATACTTAGGTCTGTCAGTAGAGGAAACATTTAAAACATGGACAGTCCTTGAGACAGTATTATCATTCGTTGCATTTGCAGGAGTATTGATTTTAGACTTATTTGTATAAGACAACAAAAAAGGTGCTAAAACCAAGATTTAAGTCTTGGTTGAGCACCTTTTTTTGTTACATTCTTGTGTCTGAAATAGCATTTCTGATTTTTTTAAGCGATTTATTTGCAGTGTCTTTATTTAATATCATCATATTCACATAAAGGGCATCAATTAAGCTTAATTGCGCAATACGAGAGGAAAGTGCCTCAGACCGAAATTCAGTTTCTTCTGAGCTTGTGAACAGTGCAACATCTGCATGCTGAGCTATCGGTGATTTAGGGTAACCTGTAATGCTAATTGTTTTTGCACCGTTTGTTTTTGCTGTTTTTAAGATATTGATGGTATCTTTATTAGTCCCAGAGTGGGAGATGATGACGGCAACGTCGCGATCGGATAGCTGTGATGCGGACATAAGCTGAAAATGGGAATCAATGAATGTAAACGCTTTTATTCCTGTTCGCACAAATTTATGAAAAGCATCCATTGCAATGACTGCCGACCCACCAGTTCCGTAAAACTCTACCCGTTGTGCTGCAAGCAAAAAATCTGCGGCTTTTTGGATGGACGTTCCATTGACTAACTGTAAAGTATTTTCTAGTGTGCGGATATTCGACATAAAAACCTTTTCTGTTACTGTTGCTACATTATCCTGTTCATTAATTTCTTCATGAATATGCTGTATAGGTTCAATTATTTCGGAGGCGAGGGCAATTTTCATTGCTTGATAGCCTTTAAATCCAATACGTTTGCAGAACCGGAAAACGGTTGCATCTGCAACATTTAAATCCTCTGCCAGCTCATTAATGGTGCTATGAATGATTTTTTCAGGGTTTTCTAATATGTAATCAGCAATCTTTTTTTCTTTTTCACTTAGTCTAGCATAATAGGAGCGGATTTTTCCTAAGCAATTTTGTGCCATATCGTCTGATTCCTTTCGACATAATTTATGTATAGTATAGCATAATCAACATAAGAAAAAATATTTTTTAATACGCTTTCATTAATGAAAAAAATTTCGTATAATAAAGAAAGGGAAGAAAATTTTTTTCATAAAAGGAGCGTTCTAAAAATGAACATTGGAATAATTGGCCTCGGAAAAATGGGCTTTAACTTAGCAGAGAATCTCTTGGATCATAATTATAGTGTAACAGCTTTTGATGTAAATGAAAGCGCTATTACAAAAATTTCTAATGCTGGTGCTGTCGGAGTTAAAACCATAGCAGAGTTAACAAATAGTTTGGCAGGTCCCAAAATTGTGTGGGTAATGGTTCCATCAGGGAAGATAACAGAGGATGTTATAACGGAGCTTAGTACTGAATTAAGTGATGGCGATATTATAATTGAAGGCGGAAATTCACATTATCAGGACACAGTGCGCAGAGCTTTAGAGCTTAAGAAGAAAGGCATCCATTATCTTGATGTAGGAACGAGCGGAGGTACAAGCGGTGCTAGAAATGGAGCTTGTATGATGATAGGTGGAGATAAGGACATCTTCTTGCAGACGGAGAGTCTCTTCAAGGATTTATGTGTGGAGAATGGTTACTTGTATACAGGGGAAGCAGGCAGCGGACATTTTTTGAAGATGGTCCATAACGGAATAGAATATGGCATGATGCAGTCTATAGCTGAAGGATTTGAATTGCTGGAGAAAAGCGAATTCAATTATGATCATGAGAATGTTGCGAAGGTTTGGAATAATGGCTCTGTCATCCGTTCTTGGCTTATGGAGCTAACACAAAATGCCTTTGGAAAAGACCCGAAATTAGAGGGCATAAAAGGAGTAATGCATTCATCTGGTGAGGGGAAGTGGACGCTTGAAACAGCTTTGGATCTTCAAGTAGCAATGCCTGTTACTGCATTGTCGCTTATGATGCGTTATCGTTCATTGGAAGAGGATACCTTCACAGGAAAAGTAGTTGCCTCGTTGCGGAATGAATTTGGGGGCCATAGTGTTGAGAAGAAGTAACAAAGGAAGGCTGCAGCACATGACTGCAGCCTCGCTTGTTATTTAACCCATTTGCGCTGGAAATCAGCGATGTATTCGTACTCATTATTAAGCAATCTGGAGATGCGAATGAAGATTGGTGTTAGATCCTCATAAATTTCCACATTTTCTGGAATTGGTTTATGAGCATGTGTGCTGCCAACAAGCTCCTTCATAATACTGAAATCGTTTATTTCTCCTAGTCCATACATCCCGAGGACAACCGCGCCAAGGCAGGAGCTTTCAAAGCTTTCTGGAACTGTCACCTCTTGATTGAAAATGTCAGCCATCATTTGTCTCCAAAGCTCTGAGCGGGCAAAACCGCCAGTAGCTTGAATTTGCTTTGGTTCGCCAATTACCTCCTGCAATGCAAGCATCACTGTATATAGATTCAGGATAACGCCTTCCAGCACGGCTCTGACCATATGCTCTTTTTTATGGTGCAGCCCAAGCCCGAAGAAGGAGCCACGAGCATCTGAATTCCAAAGTGGTGCTCTTTCACCAGCTAAATATGGGTGAAACAGAAGTCCATCAGCTCCTGGAAGAACCCGAGAAGCAATCTTCGTCAACACCTCGTAAGGGTCAATTCCTAATCGCTTAGCTGTCTCCACTTCTGAGGAAGCAAGCTCATCACGAACCCATCTGAACGTCATTCCACCATTGTTGACAGGACCGCCAACAACCCAATGATTTTCTGTAAGGCAGTAGCAGAATGTCCGACCTTTCGGATCTGTTACTGGCTTATCTGTTACGGTGCGGATTGCGCCGCTTGTACCGATTGTAACAGCTACAACACCAGGATCAATCGCATTAACACCAAGATTGGACAGAACACCATCATTTGCGCCAACGATGAACGGTATATCCGAAGTTAGGCCAAGCTCCGTACAAAGCTCTTCCTTCAAGCCAGTTATGGCGTGAGTAGTCGGTACTGGCTCAGGCAGCTGTTCTGGCGTTATGCCAGCTATTTCAAGCGCTTCCTTGTCCCAATCAAGCTGTGCAAGATTGAAAAGACCTGTAGCAGAGGCAATGGAGTAATCGACAATGAATTCACCAAAGAAATGGTGGAAGATATATTCCTTAATCCCAATGAATTTAGCTGTTTTAGCAAAAATCTCTGGGTGATCTGTCCGAAGCCAAGCAATTTTTGCAAGGGGGGACATTGGATGAATAGGTGTGCCTGTACGCTTGTATATTTCCAGTCCATTCAACTCGTTTTTAATTTTGTCAGCCCATGCTGCTGAACGGCTGTCAGCCCAAGTGATGCATTTTGTCAGTGGTTTGTTATTCTCGTCAATTGCAATAAGGCTATGCATTGCTGCACTGAAGGAAACAAGCTTCAATTTCTTTAGCTCGACATTGCCTTTTGACAGTGCTGTTTTTATTGCTTCTTTCGCAGCAGAAAGTATTTCATCAGGGTCTTGTTCGGCAATGGCGGGTGCTGGGCTGTATAAAGGGTACTCAACATGATGCATGCTAATTACTTTGCCAGCTTCTCCAAACAAAACAGCTTTTGTGCTAGTTGTTCCAATATCAACGCCTAAATAGAAGGAATCCTTAAACATATTAAATCTCCTTTATAGTAAAATCCTGAATATAAATAAGGGTCAAAGGTAACAAAAAAAATTTCTTGAAACAGGAAAATATTTAGAAAAATTTTTTCTTCTCCTTTTATTTTAAAGCAAATTATTTATTTTTGGAACTGTTTTCATTAAAAGAATAAAAGAAACAGCGAGAGAAATCAAACTTGACGGCGACAAAAAAGCACTTCGTAACTCGAATTATAGCGGAATTTTTGGATGGGAAATTCTTGAATAAGTAAATGTGGGCAAGTAGACTAATACTTGTAATTGTTAGCGTTTTCATTTTGCGCTAATTCAATTTACCTTATTGACATCATAGTTATACAAAAAATTTTTACGGTAATTTGTAAGCGGTTGCAAGTTTGTCTCGTAGCTGTAACACCTGCTGAATTTTACATGGGAGTGAGTTATCCCTATATAATTTAGCAAACAAGACACAGAGAGTGAGGGGAAGAACAATGAAAAAGAGTAAAGTTATTGCCTTGTTTATCGTTCTTATTTTACTGCTGGTGCCAATACTTCAGGGGTGCAGTTCCAATTCAGGCACTTCCGGCTCCGATGAAACAATCCAGCTGACCTTTTCAGCATGGGGAAATCCTGCAGAAATAAAGGTATACCAAAAAGCAGTGGATGGATTCATGAAGGAGAACCCGGACATCAAAGTGAAACTTGTGCCAATTCCAAGTGATGGCTATATCCAAAAGCTGCAAACACAGCTGCAGGGAAGCCAGGCACCAGATGTGTTTTATGTTGGAGATGGTGACATTTCAAAAATCATCGAAACTGGCAAACTTGCACCATTAGGTGAATTTATGAACGGCTCAGAAAGCTATGCTAAGCCGGAAGAGTTCGCAGAAGGGTTATGGGGAGCCGCTAAAAAAGACAATGAAATATATGGAATCACAGTAGATTGTAATCCGATGCTTATTTATTACAATAAAAAGCTGTTTTCAGATTTAGGTATTAAGTCTCCTCAAGAATTTTATGACGAGGGAAAATGGAACTTTGACGCTATGAAAGAAGTAACAGATAAGCTGCGGGACGGCGGCAAATACGGTTTGATTGTAGATAATTCCTGGAACACACTTTTTAGCTGGATTTGGGCAAACGGCGGAGAAATTTACAATAAAGAAACTGGCGAATTTATTCTAGATCAAAATGAAAAAGGGATTGGAGCGATGTCCTTCTTAGAGCAAATGGTTAAGGGCAAGAACTTTACTTATTCCGGATCTCTTCCTAAAGGGCAGGGCTCTGAAGCGATGTTTATGTCTGGTCAAGTTGGCATGGTTACTGCCGGCAGATGGTTCACACCGCTTTTCCATGAAAACAAATCATTAGAATGGGATTATATTTCATGGCCATCCAACACAGAAAACAAGCAAGAGCCAGTGGCAATTCCGACAGCTTACCTTGCAGCAAACAAAGATTCTAAAAATAAAGAAGCAGCGATGAAATTTGTTTCTTACTATACATCTAAAGTAGGGCAGGAGCAGCGCCTGAACGGTATTGGAAATGCGATTCCGTCCATTAACGGAATTGATGATGCCATCACTAGCTCCAATGTACCAGAGCATGTAAACTACATCATTGAAGCAAGGGAAAAAGGCTTTGCAAATGCAATCCAATCGACAATCCCAGGCTTGGATAAAGAAGTCAATGACATCATGGACCTTATGTACCTTGGCAAGGATGATGCCAAGACTACTGTAGATAAAATAACGAAAAAAGCAAAAGAAATGATTGCAGAGCATAAATCTGAATGACATAAAAACGAAGGTGAAGGAGTTATTCTTCACCTTCTATCTTAAAAAAGGTGGGTGAACGCGATGAGAGGCCGACAAAACCTTTGGGGCTATGCGTTTTTAGCTCCACAATTGATAGGATTAATTTTGTTTTCATTAATACCAGTTCTTTTCACATTGACATTAAGCTTTATGAAATGGGACGGATTTGGGGCAAAGGAATTTATAGGGTTAGCCAATTATATAGATCAGTTTCAGGATCCGGATTTTTGGAAAGCCTTAGGAAATACGGTCTATTATACAATTTTAGTCATTCCTGCCAGCATCGCTTTGTCCTTATCAGTAGCGGTTGCTCTTAATAAAATCAAAGGGAAAAACTTCTATCGACTTTTTTACTTTATGCCTGTAGTAACAAGCTCTGTTTCTATCGGAGTTATCTGGATGTGGATTTTAAATGGAGATTTCGGCATATTAAATCAAATTCTCGCAAACTTTGGGATACAAGGGCCAATGTGGCTGACAGATACAAATTGGGTAATGCCATCCATTGCGATTTTGAGCATATGGTGGGGGTTAGGTCATAATATGGTCATTTTCTTAGCAGGTCTTCAAGGGATTTCTAAATCCTACTATGAGGCAGCAGAGATAGACGGGGCGACAAAATGGCAGAAGCTTCGCCATATTACATTGCCGCTTTTGTCACCGACAACCTTTTTTATTGCCATTATGGCTGTCATTTCCTCCTTCCAGGTTTTCGATCAGGCTTATGTCATGACAAGCGGCGGTCCTGCTAAATCGAGCTACACATTTGTATATCATATATACGAAGCAGCCTTTGTCGATTTCAAAATGGGTATAAGCTCTGCAGCGGCAATGGTGTTGTTTGTCATTATTCTAGTATTTACGCTCATTCAATTTAAAATGTCGAAAAGGTGGGTGCATTATGAAGATCAATGACGCATCAGTGAATCCAGTCCCTCAAGCAGCTGTTCCATTACGTAAAAAGAAAAAGATTTCATTGCTGCGCATCCTGCTCCATCTTGTGTTGATTGCTGGGGCATTTTTAATGGTTGCTCCCTTCCTTTGGACAATAAGCAGTTCTCTTAAAGATATGTCCCAAATTTTCCTTGTGCCGCCAAAATGGTTCCCGAATCCTGTTAATTTCCAAAACTACCCTAATTCCTTAACAGCAATGCCATTTGCAAAAGCATATTTTAATAGCTTCTATATAACGGCAATCGTTGTCCTATTAAACTTGCTGACCTGTTCGATGGCTGCCTTTGCATTTGCAAAAATGCGATTTCGCGGCTCTAATCTGCTGTTCATCCTGTTTTTGGCGACAATGATGATTCCAAAGCAAGTGACGATGGTCCCGCTTTACCTGATTATGGACGCATTTGGGTGGATTGATACGCATTTATCCTTAATCATTCCGGCTGGATTATTCAATGCCTTTGGTGTGTTTTTGCTGCGACAGTTTATTAGAGGCATACCGAATGAACAGATTGAAGCAGCTGTCCTTGACGGAGCAAACCCTGCTAGGATATACCGCAGCATCATTTTGCCATTGATAAAGCCAGCGCTTGCTGCGTTTGGGATATTTGCTTTTATGGGAATTTGGAACAGCTTTTTAGAGCCGTTGATTTATTTAACGACACCTGAAAAATTCACAGTGCCACTGCTTCTTAATACGTTTAAAGGCTTGTATTTTACAGACTGGTCACTGATGATGGCTGGTACAACAATCTCCATTATTCCTGTTATCATTGTGTACATTTTCGCGCAAAAACAAATTATTGAAGGCATCGCTTTGACTGGCTCTAAAGGTTGATTCATTAATGAGGTGATCTTATCAACAACAAAATGATGAAAGCTTGCATATGGGTGTACCGTTTGCTTTATGTTAATGCACTATGGATGCTCTTTACACTTGGCGGCCTTATTCTGTTTGGCTTCTTTCCAGCTGCTGCAGCAATGTTTTATTTAATTAGACAATGGATGGATGGGGGAGACGACGGTCCGATATTTTCGATGTTTGTCGCTAAGTTTAAAGAATATTTCATACAGGCGAATTTGCTTGGAGCAATTATTCTATTTGCAGGAATATTGCTGTACGTCGATTTACAGTTTTTTTTCCAAGCTGAGAGTACTATTTTAGCCATTTTCAGATATACTCTACTGACTATTACCTTTGTATATCTCATAATGCTGCCGTATTTATTTCCTTTATTAGTAGAAAAAAAACGGACAATAAAAGAAGTGTTAAGAGATATGCTGTTTATGAGCATCACACGAATTGTACAGAGTGCCGTTATGATGATCGGCTGTATCACGATTTTTGCTGCATACAGCCAGCTTGCCGGATTCTTCTTGTTCTTCTTCGGAAGCACAGTAGCATTGTGGCTGACTTGGAATGTCAAACATGCACATCGAAACATATTGAGTAAACAAAAAAATAGCAGGATGATAAACGATTAAAGGGGAGAAATATATGTCTAAAATCACTTTTATCGGTGCAGGAAGTACTGTATTTGCAAAAAATGTTCTGGGAGATTGTATGATGGTACCTGCCCTTGAGGGATTTGAATTTGCACTGTTTGATATTGATGAGGTGCGGCTCAAGGATTCAGAGAATATGCTAAACAATCTAAAAAATAATTATAATTGCCATGTTACTATAAAGGCGTACACAAACCGAAAGGAAGCACTAAGAGGAGCAAAGTATGTCATAAATGCTATTCAAGTTGGCGGCTATAAGCCAAGTACGGTCATAGACTTTGAGATTCCAAAGAAATACGGACTGCGCCAGACAATCGCAGATACTGTTGGAATCGGCGGTATTTTTCGGAGCTTACGAACAATTCCTGTCATGCTTGAGTTTGCTGCGGACATGGAGGAGGTTTGTCCAGATGCATTGTTTCTAAATTATACTAATCCGATGGCAGCACTTACTGGAGCGATGCTGCGCTACACAAATGTCAAAACAGTCGGGCTTTGTCACAGTGTTCAGGTTTGTACATCACATTTATTAAAGTCACTCGGGATAAAGGCCAAAAATGTGGAGGAGAAAATTGCCGGTATTAACCATATGGCTTGGCTGTTGGAGGTAAAGGCAGACGGGAAAGACCTTTATCCAGAAATAAAAAGGCGTGCGAAGGAAAAGCAGCTGGAAAAGCATACAGACATGGTGCGATTCGAATTAATGGATAAATTCGGATATTATGTAACGGAGTCATCAGAGCATAATGCCGAATATCATCCATACTTTATAAAGAGCCGTTATCCTGAACTGATTGATCGATTTCAGATTCCGTTAGATGAATACCCTCGTCGCTGTGTCCAGCAAATCGAAAACTGGAAAAAAATGCGGGAGGAGCTTGTACATAACAGCAATTTAACACATGTGCGCTCCCATGAATATGGGTCACGAATCATTGAGGCAGTTGAAACAAATATACCTTTTAAATTTGGCGGAAACGTTCTGAATACTGGCGGGCTTATCAGTAATCTGCCTGAAAAAGCATGTGTTGAGGTACCATGTCTTGTTGATAGAAACGGAATATTGCCATGCTATATTGGGGAGCTTCCAGAACAGCTGGCCGCATTAAACAGAACGAATATAAATACACAGCTTTTAACTATTGAAGCTGCTGTCTCAAGAAAAAGAGAACATATATATCAAGCAGCCTTACTTGATCCACATACAGCAGCAGAACTGTCAATGGATGATATTGTTGCTATGTGTGACGATTTAATAGAAGCACACGGAAATTGGCTGCCGAAATTTGAATGATAATAGAAAATAGACTAAGATGTGATTCTTAATAGAGTATGGCTGTAAAATTAATTCGTTTCATTACGCTACACACACTTGTTTTCCGCGGGGAGGAAGCTAAAGCCTCCTCTATTTCCCTTAGTAGTCGAGTGTCCTCCGCTCCATTACACTATGGTTTCTCATTTAAGTATTTAAACCCAAAACACAAAAAACTGAACCATCGATAGAATAGTTCAGTTTTATCCTAGGCTGTACGCTCCTGTTTTTAACACTATTTAACTTTCAATGCCAAGTTCTGATTAATGGTTGAATACAAGTGGCAGTTTTTGTGCTGCGCACTTTTTAAGCTTTCCATTAGCTTCGGAATATGCAATTGGACCTTTTGATAGTCATTGTAGCGTAAGTAAATATTATAAACAGATTTCGGCAGAGAATTTATCCAATCTATCGGCAATGACAAAACGCCTTCACCATTATTTTGCACAGAGGCTTGTACGATAAATTCTGAGGCTTGCGACTGCCTGTTGCGAAGCAAAAGCTCATTTATGCAGACAGAATTGTCACCAACTGCTTTAATATGGAGTTGGATATGGTCATTAACGACAATGCAGTCAGTGAGCTCTGCATACATTGGAATCTGGATATATTTATAAGGGTCCTGCAATGGTGTTATAAAGAAGGCCTTATTTTCAAGAAAATGATAGCTCTTTATTTTTTCATTTGCATGCCACCGAAACAGTTCTTCAATCTCGCTATATTTTCCCTTCTTAAAAAGCTCATAGCACACCTTGTTAATCGGTTTAAAGAAATGGTCGGTAATGTCATAATCCAAATCATTTGCTGCTTTTAATGTTTTTTTCATTGTCCAAGTATAGGCTTTTCTCTTCATATAGTCATTGGCTTTTTGTTTGTATGTCGGACTATTTGTTCTAAGCGTATGATAGCGATTGATGAAGCCTGTAAAGCAGTCGAATTCGAACAATCTGTTCAATATCATCTTTTTAATGTCAGAATCAAGCTCTTTTTCTTTAAAGTAACGTATCACCTTTTGATTGCATTTCATCTTGTCGAGCACATTTGTGCGTGAAGTTAAGGAGCCATTATTTTCGTTTTGCCTGTTCAAATAGTAGATGACTTCTTTAGTTGTTGAGATGGTTTTGCAGCAAGCCAATACATCCATAAAGAACTGCTTGTCCTCTGCAAACTTCATTGCAGGGAATTGGATGTTATTATCTTTAATTATCCTTGTTTTCATCATTCTTGCCCTTGGACCTAAGTGATGGAAAATATGGGGGATAGAGGCTGGTGGAACATTTCTCCGCTCTGTGCTGGATTCGTGTTCGCCTACAATAGAGGTTCCATCCGTCCGTATTTTCACCGTTTTCCCGACAACATAATCATCGCCGGTCTCCTCAAGCACGCGATAAAGCTTCTCTAATCCTGATAATTCGAACCAATCATCGGCATCAAGGAACGAAATATACGGAGCTCTAGCAAGCTCTATTCCTAAGTTTCTAGGAAAAGCAGGTGTGCCAGTATTCCTTTTTAGCAGTGCAAGCTTTATATTTGGATGTTTACTGCTGTAATCAAGGAGAATGGACCGGGTCTTGTCTGTTGAACCATCGTCTACAAGAATATATTCAATTTGATCTCTTAATGTTTGATTTAAAACAGAATCGATTGTTTTCTTAATTGTTGCAGCATTGTTGAAAACAGGGGTGACTACTGTTACAAGAGGATCAATTGTTTTACTTTGATGCTGAATAATTTCATAGTCGCTGACATTTTTATTTTTCAAAGCAAAAGAGAGAAGGTTCATCTATCATCCAAGCTTTCTGTATAGTTTTATTTATGTTTCTAAATGATTAAAAAGGGTAGTATCATTATTGAATATTTAATATAAAACTATACATTTTTCGTGAAATTATGCTTATTTTAGTAATAAAATCCAAAAGGTAGTAAAGACTATAAGCTGTATTGACAAAGTAAATAGTTTTCATTTATAATTTGTCTGTAAGCGGTTTCCGGTAAGGACCAAATAATCTAACAAAATTCTAGCAATATTGCAGATTTTTGCTAGAATTAATACATCTTAAGATAACTGGTATAGACATCTAGTTATATAGTTTATAAATAAATGAAAGTAAGAAGGGATTATGTTATGTCAATCAAGAGTACTGGCGAGTCTTTACTTCTTAAGGACTTAACCATTTATACAGAAGACGAAGTTATTTACGACGGCTTCTTGCTTATCGAACAAGGAAGCATCCAGTCTTATGGGAAAACTGCTGATTGGAAAGAGGAGAAAGAGAATGTACAGACAATATCTTTTCCAAAGGGGAGCAAACTCATTCCCGGAATGATTGATATTCATATTCATGGGGCAAAAGATGCTGATGCGATGGATGGGTCAAAGGATGGTCTAGGGACAATCGCAAGGATTTTACCGTATGAAGGAACGACTAGCTTCTTGGCAACAACTATGACACAAGGGCAAGAAGAGATTGAAGCTGCTATAGAAAGCATTGCTTCCTATATGAAAACTGACAATAGTCCAGGTAAAGCAGAAATGCTTGGAATTCATCTTGAAGGCCCATTTATTAATGAAAAGAGAGCAGGCGCACAGCCGCTAAATGCTATTAAGACGGCAGACATTGAGCTTTTCAAAAAATGGAATGCACTAGCTTGTGACCATATTCGACTAGTAACATTAGCGCCTGAAAAAGAAAATGGGCTAGAGTTGGCAGCCTATTTAAAAGAAAATGGCATTGTTGCTTCAATGGGGCATACTGATGCTGTATATGAGGAGGTAGTCGATGCTATCAACGCGGGAGTGAATCATGTTACCCATTTATATAATGGGATGAGAGGCTTCCATCATAGAGATCCTGGTACAGCAGGTGCTGCGCTCCTTCATGATGAGCTGACGACAGAGATGATTGTCGATGGAGTTCATATTCATCCGGAAATCGTCAAATTGACGTTTAAGCAAAAAGGGAAGGATAAAATTATCTTAATCACTGACAGCATGAGAGCAAAATGGCTTGAAGATGGAATTTCCTCACTCGGTGGCCAAAAGGTGATTGTTAAAGATGGAAAAGCTCTGTTAGAAAGTGGAGCCCTCGCTGGCAGCACGTTAAAAATGAACGATGCCCTTACTAATATGATGGCATTTACAGGCTGTTCCTTAGAGGATGTCATTATAATGGGTTCCTATAATCCAGCAAGGCAGATTGGTGTTTTAGATAAAAAAGGAAGTATAAAAGCAGGAAAGGACGCGGACTTGGTTGTATTAAATGCAAACAATGAAGTGGTCTTGACAATATGCAAAGGAATAATTGCCACAAAATCTGGAGGTGCATTGTAATGAGATGGATAGAAGTTGATAACTATGAACAAATGAGTGAGCAAGCAGCAGCGGTTGTAATTAATCTGGTGAAGGAAAAGCCAGAGGCTGTGATTGGTTTGGCAACAGGAGGAACACCTGCAGGAACCTATAAACGACTTGTAGACGACTATAAGCAAAATACAACATCTTATGAAAACATTAAAACAGTTAACTTAGATGAATATGTCGGGTTAGAAAAGAACAGTGATCAAAGCTATACCTATTATATGGATCAGCACCTGTTCGACCATATCAATCTTAAACGAGAAAATATTCATCTTCCAAAGGCGGAAACACCGCCATATGAGCAAGATGCAAAGGATTATGAGCAACTGATTGAAGATTTAGGCGGAGTGGATCTTCAAGTACTTGGAATTGGCGAGAATGGCCATATTGGGTTTAATGAACCTGGAACACCCTTCTCCTCAAAGACTGGTGTAGTTGAATTGGATCCATCAACAAGAGAAGCCAATGCAAGATATTTCGAGAATAAGGATGATGTGCCAACACACGCTATTTCAATGGGAATATCGACTATTATGAAAAGCAAAAAAATCATTTTACTGGCATCAGGGGCAAAGAAAGCACCAATATTATATAACCTCTTCAAAACAGATGTGACAGAGGATATTCCTGCCTCTATTTTGAAGGAGCATCCTGATGTAACTATTATTGCAGACAGTGAAGCATTGGCGTTATTGAAGGAAAAAGAAGGAAGTGTTAACCGTTGATTATTAAGGATTCCCATATTCCAATCTATTTTCAGCTGGAGATGGAAATCAAGGAGATTGTGAAAGGACTCAATCCAGGAGACCCAATCAGCTCTGAACGAGAATTCTCAGAGAAATATGACATAAGCAGAATGACTGTCCGTCAAGCAATTAATAATCTTGTTAATGAAGGCATCTTAGTTAGAAAGCGGGGAAAGGGAACATTTGTCGCAGAACAAAAGGTTGAGCAGCCCCTTTCTGGTTTGACGAGCTTTTCAGAGGATATGCGTTCAAGGGGATTAAAGCCGTTAACGAAAATTCTTTCCTTCCAGCAAATAAGCTCTGACAAGAATATTGCCGCAAAGCTGAAGATAGCAGAAGGTGTGCCGGTATATGAAGTAAGCCGGCTGAGGCTGGCAGATGAAAGTCCAATGGCACTTGAAATATCCTATTTACCGGCAAATATCATCACTGACTTAACAGAAGATACTGTTTATGCATCTCTTTACGAATATATTGAAAATGAGCTGAATCTCCAAATCAGTCATGCCACACAAACACTGGAGTCATCACTTGCTCAAAAAAGCGAATGCTCTATTTTGCAAATTGAAGAAGGCGACCCTGTTTTACTAATCGAAAGGTTCAGCTATTTACAAAACGGTGAAGCGTTTGAGTATGTTAAATCGATATACAGAGGAGATCGTTATAAATTTGTCATCGATATGAAGAGGTGAAAATATGACCGAATTAACAGGAACCGAGCATCAAAACCCTCATAGTGTTGGGTTGGATGAATGGTCTGCGTTTGAGATTGTCCAATTCATGAACAAAGAAGACGAAGCAGTTGCAGGGGCAGTCAGCGGGGCACTTACTCAAATAAGTCATGCTGTTGAGGCGATTGCTGCTAGATGGCAGCTTGGAGGCAGATGCTTTGTTATAGGAGCAGGAACGAGCGGGAGATTAGCTGTCGTTGATGCAGTTGAACTAGTCCCGACCTTTTCTATTGCGCAAAACAGATGGGTTCCCCTTCTTGCTGGTGGCTATGAGGCGATGTGGAATTCTCTTGAAGAAACAGAAGACGACGATAGCTGGATCATTACTGCTCTGAAAAGCCATTCCCTAACGCAAGCAGATGTTGTGATTGGAGTAACTGCGAGCGGCTCTACGCCTTTCGTCCTTGCTGCAGCTGAGTATGCAGCTGACATTGGCGCACTTACAGTTGGGGTTAGCAACAACGAGAGTACTGCATTAACAGCAATTTGTGATATCGGAATTGAGGCGCCGACAGGGCCAGAGGTTATTAGGGGTTCAACAAGACTTAAGGCAGGAACTGCCCAAAAAATGATTTTGAATATGCTCTCGACTGCAACAATGACAAAGCTTGGCAAAACGTATCAAAATGAAATGATAGATATGAAGCTGATTAACAGAAAGCTTGTAAACAGAGCTGTGCAGATGCTAATTAACATGACAGCTGCAACAGAGGAAGAGGCGCGATCAGCTCTTGAGGACACAGATTATGACCTGAAATCAGCTGCTTTTATTCTATTGACAGGCAGCACATCAAAGGAAGCAAAGACATTTTTGGAAGGCTCTGCTGGTCATTTAAAGAAAGCAATTCAACAGTACTTCCATGATGTGAAGGAATTGAGACCTTAAATATAAAGGAAAGGTTTTTCTACAGTCATTATATATAGAGTATTTTTTATTAGAAACTAAAGGGGAAAAAATGATGAAAGCTTATTTGCAAAAACTTGGTCGAGCTTTAATGCTGCCTGTAGCTGTATTGCCAGCGGCAGCGATACTTATGGGGATAGGTTATGCAATCGACCCTTCAGGATGGGGAGCAGACAGTCCAACTGCCGCTTTTCTAATCAAGGCAGGTTCTTCCATTCTTGATAATATTCCATATTTGTTTGCAGTAGGGGTGGCGTTAGGGTTATCTAAGGACAAGGACGGTTCTGCTGCATTAAGTGGTTTAGTTGCTTTTCTTGTGATTAAAACATTGTTATCCACAGATTCCGTCGCAATGCTTCAAGGCATTAATCCGGAGGATGTGAATGTTGCATTCGCAAAAATTGAAAATGCCTTTATTGGGATGCTTTCCGGTATTGTTGCGTCCGTGATGTATAACAAGTTCAGTAAAACGCAGCTTCCCGCCGCTTTTGCGTTTTTCAGCGGAAAAAGACTTGTGCCGATTTTAAGTGCTGTCAGCATGCTAGTAATTGCAGTTATTCTCTTGTTCTTATGGCCGGCTATTTACAGTGGTTTAGTATCATTTGGAACACAAATCAGTAAATTGGGAGCAATTGGAGCTGGTTTATATGGTTTCTTCAACAGGCTGCTTATCCCGACAGGTCTCCATCATGCTTTAAATGCCGTATTCTGGTTTGATTTAGCTGGAATTAATGATATAGGGAACTTCTGGAATGGTAAAGGAGAAAAAGGTGTAACAGGCATGTATCAAGCAGGATTCTTCCCTGTGATGATGTTCGGCTTGCCAGCAGCTGCTTTAGCAATGTACCATACAGCAAAAACAAAAAGAAAGAAGCAAATTGCGTCCCTTATGCTGGCAGCAGGTATTGCTGCATTCGTAACAGGTGTGACAGAACCAATTGAGTTTGCCTTTATGTTCGCGGCACCTGGACTTTATTTAGTTCATGCAGTGCTTACTGGCTTCTCCTTGGCAATTGCGGCTGCCTTCCATTGGACTGCAGGTTTTTCCTTCAGTGGAGGTTTAATTGACTTTATCTTAAGCTCAAGACTGCCACTTGCAAACAAACCGTATATGCTGATTGTTCAAGGTTTAGTTTTCGCTTGTATCTATTACACACTGTTCCGTTTTCTTATCACGAAGTTTAATTTGTCCACACCAGGACGAGAAGAAGAAACAGCAGAAGAAGCGGTTGCTACAGCACCAATAAATAATGACAATAAGTTTGCTGTTATGGCGTCAGAAATTTACGAGGGCTTGGGCGGAGATGCAAATGTCGCATCTGTTGATAACTGTGTAACAAGGTTAAGAATTGAAGTGAAAGATATGAATACAGTTAATCAAAGCAAAATCAAAGCTACAGGCGTGCCGGGAATCAATATTGTCGGACCGACAAGCATTCAAGTAATCGTTGGTACACAAGTGCAATTCGTAGCAGACGAAATCGAGAAGATTAGACAGGAAGAAAAATAAGACTTAAAGCAGACAAATAATAGAAACATAAAATTAAAATTGTTTCGGGTTGAAGCAGATAGGTGTGACTCTTATTGGGTTAGTGGGAAACTATCCTTTAAGTAGTTCATTCTGTCTAAAGAGCAGGATTCCAAAGAATCCTGCTTTTTTTTGAAAAAAGTAATTTTCTAAATAATTTAATAATGATATGATGTAACAATATTAAAATGGACCAGGTGCAAAGGAATAAGGTCAGATAATCTGACAAGTACCTCGTATTTTTACAGGATACAGGATAAAATATACGACTAAGAGTGCTTTTTTCTAGTATCTCAATGTGTATAATAACAAAGCTTCAGCTTGGATAGTTCGTATTTTGACTTAAAAGTTTATGTTTGTATCTATTTTTTTATATTTTTTTAATTAAAATACGCACATTCTATTGTCAGAGGATAAAAAGGTATGTATAATACAGATATAAATTGTTTGGCAGGTGATTATCATAGATTCGAATGAAATGAAGAGATTGCTTTCTCAAATCTATAATAAAGTATCAAAAGATTTATTTGGTGCTGGCACCACTTTGCTAAAGGTAACAATCGATCAAAACATAATAACCTTGCAAGCCAAGCATCCGAGAGCTTCTAGATCTGCTGCATTAGAAGGTGAGGTACCAAGCTTAAAGCTTGAAGTGGACTTTCATCTGTCTCTGTTGTTCAAGAAAAAGTTTAGAACTCAGGTCGAGGAACAAACCGGTTGGAATATAGAAGCTATATTAAGAGATTATGATTCATTCACTCAATTTGCCTTTACAAATATTGTCTTGAAATAAAATATTGGATTTTTGCTTGGATTTATCTGAGTGAAACGCCGAAATATAAAGACTAAAGATAGTTTTCCCTTTGTTTATCAAAGAAAAGACAATCTTAAGTAGAAGAATGATTCTATTTAAGATTGTCTTTTTTTGTTCTGCTTTTACCAGCAGGATAAAAAGGGGAGTATAAGCAGCAATTATATATAAAAATAATCGATAAAAAATGGAGGGGCTCGTAATGAAGAAAATAATTCAAGCAGTTGCAGCATCATCTTTACTATTATTAGCAGCATGCGGTTCAAACGAAGGTTCTGAAAGTGAAGGAAAGGAAAAACTGGTTGTTTCCACATGGGGATTCAATGAGGACTTCTTCCGTAAAGAAATATATAAGCCATTTGAAGAGGAAAACAACGTAGAAATCGTGTTAGACACAGGTAATAATGCAGACCGTCTTAACAAAATTAAACAAGGCAACTCAGATGTAGATGTTATTTTCCTATCAGACTATTATGCACAGCAAGGCATTCAAGATGGCCTATTCGATACGATTGATCGTGAAAATATTCCTAACGTAGATAAAATCTATGATGTCGCTAAAGCTCCACTTGGAGAAGAATATGGACCTGCTTATACAATTGCCCAGTTCGGAATTGCCTATAATCCAGATGAGTCTCCTATAGAGATTACTTCTTGGAAGGATTTATGGAGCGCTGATATGAAAGGTAAAATCACGATCCCAAGCATCACTTCAACAACAGGACCAATGATGGTAGATATAGCGTCAATGGTAAAAGGTGAAGAAACATTTAATGAGGATGCTGCATTCACTTCCTTGAAGGAAATTATGCCAAGCGTTGTGAAGGAATATGGACAAACATCTGAATATGTTAACATGTTCGCGCAAGGTGAAATAGCAGCTGGTCCGATTATGGAAATGTATTTTGCTGACTTAAAAGAAGCTGTTCCGAATGCAGAATTTGTCACACCTGCTGAAGGCGGTTATGCAGTTATGAACACAATGAACGTTGTAAAAGGTACTGATCAAAAGGATCTGTCTGAAAAATTCATAAACTATATTCTTGGTAAAGAGGCTCAAGAGAAATCAGCAAAAAATAAAGTTGATTCCCCAGTTAATGTTGACGTTCAATTGTCAGATGAAGAAGCAGAAGGACTAACATACGGAGAAGACTTAATCAACAGCCTTCATACGATGGATATGAAATTTGTTAATGATAATCTTAAAGGTTGGATTGATCGCTGGAACAGAGAGCTAATCCAATAATAGTAGGAGGAATCTAGCATGCCTGAAAAGCTAATACTTGATGTGGATACAGGAATTGATGACGCAATCGGCATCCTTCTTGCCGTAAAAAGCAAAAAATTCGACCTGTTGGGAATAACGACAGTAAACGGAAATGTTTCTTTAGATGCAGCGACCGTTAATACATGTAAGATTCTTGATTTGCTTGAAGAAACAGAAATACCCGTTATTAAGGGGGCGGAAACGCCACTTTTCCGAGAGCCGTTTTTCGAACACCGCATTCATGGAGAGGATGGGCTTGGAGGTGCGCTAAAGGATATTCCTGCACGCAATGTGGCGAGTGATGGATTTGCGCCTGATTTCATCATAAACTCGATCTTAAGTTTTTCCGGAGAGGTCACACTTGTCTGTACTGGACCTCTTACAAATTTAGCTTTAGCTGTTAAGAAATGTCCTCAAATAACAAAGCATGTCAAAAAAGTAATTTTCATGGGCGGTGTAGTTAAAGGAGTCGGCAATATAACACCTACAGCTGAATTTAATGCATATGTGGATCCAGAGGCGGCAAAAATTGTCCTTCAGGCTGGTTTTCCGGCCATTGTCCAGGTTGGATTGGATGTGACAAGAAAGGCGTTGCTGACTAAGGAACATATCAGCAAGCTGAAAAATGAAAAGCTTGCAAGTTATATAGAAGAAAGCACAAGAGACTATCAGGAGAAATATTATTCTCGCTACGGCGTGCATGCATGTGCCATGCATGACCCGTTAGCGGTTGGGATTGCTATAAACAATACAATTGCTGTGACAGAAAAGCATTATGTAGATGTAGAAACGAAAAGTGAGCTATGTGATGGGCAGCTCGTTTGTGATTTTCAAAATCGTTTAAACAAGCAGCCTAATTTGGAAGTATGTCTTGAAGTTGATGCAGAAGCTTTTTTTGCAATGTTTATTAAAATCTTAAATTCTTAAATTAAAAAAACAGGGAGTGATGAGATGAAGAAAAGATATCTATACCTGTTGCTTATGCCAGGATTGCTGTTTTTGACTGTATTTATGGTTATTCCAATCTTATCTATGATCGGAACAACCTTTCATGATAATGGAACATTTAGTATAAAAGGGTATGTTGATTTCTTTAAAGATGATTATTTCATCAAAATATTATTAACGACATTGCGTGTCAGTCTGTTGACGACAATCATTTGTATACTGATCGGGTTTCCGGTGTCTTATTACATTTCTAAGCTTCAAGCACGTAAAAAAGCAGTATTCCTGCTTTTAACGATTTTTCCGCTGTTAACAAGCCCTGTTGTGCGCTCTTTTAGCTGGATGATCATTATCGGTAAAAACGGGGTTCTCAATAAGCTGCTTTTAGGAGCAGGGCTTATCAACCAGCCGCTTGAGATACTTTATACACCAACAGCCATCATTATCGGTCTGGTGCATTTGTTTCTTCCTTTAGTTATCGTGACACTTGTTGGAGTAATGGAGAATATCGAAATGGATTTGCTGCAGGCTGCAGAGAGTCTTGGTGCATCCAAGCTCGGTGTCTTTTTAAAGATTGTCGTACCATTATGTGTGCCTGGGCTAGTAATTGGCAGCATTCTAGTGTTTGTCGGCAGCTTTACAGCCTACACGACACCTGCGTTATTAGGAGGAAAGCAAAGAGTTATCTCCACATTCTTATATCAAAATGCGATTACATTAAATGATTGGAAGCTAGCTTCTATTGTGGCAACAATCATGATAGTTGTGACCTTTATTATCATTTCCATTATGAATGGAGCAGCAAAAAAACTTAATCCGAAGGGGTAGAGGTGTATGCAGGAAAAGAATAGAGGATTGGCCCTGTTTACATTCCTAGTTTTTGTTTTTTTACTTGGGCCATTGCTAATAATTTCAATTACTTCTTTTGAGGGCGGAAGCATCTTAAAGTTCCCACCAGAAGAGTATTCATTTAAATGGTATGAAAATATTTTTAAAGTAGAAATGTTCTTGAGTACTTTCAAGACATCTATCATCGTTTCAATAGCAGGGAATATTCTAGCATTGTTGCTTGGTGTACCGGCAGCATATGCATTAAGCCGATTTGATTTTGCAGGTAAGGGAATTATTAATGGAATATTCGTTTCACCAATTCTTATCCCAGGAATTGTACTTGGTTTTTCGTTTTTAAGATACATTGTTGTTGCATATGAATTGCCGATTTATACGTCCCTTTTTATCGGCCATACGGTCATCATGCTCCCGTTTATCATTCGCGTCATTTCGTCCAGCTTAACTAACTTTGACTTCTCTATTGAGGAAGCAGCACTTAGTTTGGGAGCAAGCAGAATCGGTACATTTTTTTCAATCGTTATCCCAAATATTAAGTCAGGTATCATTGCGGCAGTAATGATTGCCTTTTTGGAATCATTTAATAATGTCGATATTTCTGTGTACATGACAGGGCCAGGTGTGAGCACCTTCCCAATTCAGATGCTGTTGTATGTAGAAAACTACTTTGATCCAACAGTTGCGGCAATATCTGTATTGCTTATGATTATCACCGCATTGTTTATGTTTATCGTAGAGCGATTGATGGGATTATCCTACTTTACAAAAAGATAGAAGGGAATGAATAAGGATGGCTTTGTTTACATTACAAGACATATCTGTAGCATATAACAAAAAAGAAATCCTTAAGGATTTTAATCTTGAGATAGAAAAAGGGCAGCTTGTATCCCTGCTTGGTCCTAGTGGTTGCGGTAAGACAACAACACTTCGTTTGATTGCCGGCTTCCTGCAGTCAACAAATGGAAAGTTTTTGTTTAGAGATAAGGATTATACAAAGGTTCCAGTCAATAAGCGGAACTTCGGATTTGTGTTTCAGAATTATGCTCTGTTTCCTCATTTAACTGTGGCAGATAATATTGCGTTCGGACTTCGTTTGCGTAAAGTTTCAAAGGCAGAGATAGAAAAGCGCGTCGAGCGCATGTTAGAAATCGTTAATCTAGAAGGCTATGGAAAAAGATTTCCTGGAGAGCTTTCAGGAGGACAAAGACAGCGGGTAGCAATCGCAAGAGCGCTAGTAATTGAACCAGATATTTTGTTGTTTGATGAACCACTGAGTAATTTAGATGCTAATTTACGAGTTAATATGCGTGTGGAAATAAGAAGAATTCAGCAAGAGCTTGGAATAACAACAGTGTATGTTTCACATGACCAAGAAGAATGCTTTTCTATTTCTGATCAAGTAGCAATTATGAATAAAGGTGTAATCGAACAATTAAGTAATCCGGCAACAATCTATAAATATCCGGCAACAAAATTTGTAGCAGATTTCATTGGCTTTAAAAACTTCATCGAGTTTGAGAGCAGAGAAGATAAAGGGGAACTAGTAGAGCTTCAAAAGAATGGCCGTGTATTCACACTTGATATGCATGAGCATATGAGCCCGAATAAAAAGGTAGGAGCTATACGACCAGATGACTTCATTCTTGCGGAATGGAATGAAACACAAGTTCTTCCATCGAACGGAATCCCAGGCAAAATAAAAATAACAACATTCCTCGGCAGAAGCTATCAATATGTTGTCAGTACACCAATCGGTGATTTCACTGTCAATAAGGAAATGATAGCACCGTATCATACTGGACAAGAAGTGGTCTTAATTATTCCAAAGGATCAAATGGTGCTTGTAGAATAGGAGGGATCAACGATGAAAGTCGATTTGCTAATAAAAGAGGCAATGGTTTACAACAGCTATTTCAAGCAATTTACTAAGGGAAATGCAGCTGTTAAGGATGGCAAGTTCTTTTATATCGGATTAAAAGGTAATGAAACCTTTGAGGCAGAAGAAATAATAGATGCAAATGGCATGTATTTAGTACCAGGCTTGATTGATATTCATCTTCATATAGAAAGCACAATGGTAACACCAGCAACATTTTCTTATGGATTACTGAAGAATGGTGTGACAACGATTGTACCAGAGCCTCATGAAATGGCAAACGTGTTTGGAATAGCAGGTGTGAAAGAGATGATTAAGGCAAGCAAGAACTATCCATTGGACATGTTCTATGCTATTCCAAGCTCGGTTCCTGCAACTAGCATGGAAACAACTGGTGGTGCGATAGAAATAGAAGATATCGAGGAGCTGCTGCAAACAGAGAACATAAAATGCCTTGGTGAAATCATGAATTATTATGATGTCATTTCCAAGCCAGGCGGAAAAACGAATCAAATATTAGCTTATATAACAAAGAACTATCCAGAGCTGATTATTGAAGGCCATGTTCCGAAGCTTCTTGACCTTGAGTTGCAGATGCTTTCCTTTGCAGGAGTAACTTCAGATCATACGCATCAGACCGTTGAAGGAATGAAGGAGCGCATTGCTATTGGCATGTTCCTTGAAATTCAGGAAAAATCAATGACAAATGAAGTAATGAATTACTTGCTGGAGCATCAAGTGGATGAGCATTTTTGTTTTGTGACAGATGATGTGATGGCAGATTCCTTGCAAAGCAGAGGCCATTTAAATGTTCTCCTCAAAAAAGCCATCGCGATGGGAATGCCCCCAGAAAAAGCGATTTATGCCTGTACCTATACACCAGCTGCTAGAATGAGAATGTATGACAGAGGAGCAATTGCACCTGGCAAGCTCGCAGATTTTCTGTTAGTTTCAGAGCTAAACAGCTTCCACATTCAAAAGGTGTATAAAAATGGTAAAAAAGTATACGATGAGGCAATTTCCTATGTACAGGAAGCAAGCAGCCGCCAATTCCCTGATTACTTCTATGAGAGTGTTAGTATGGGCAAACTGGAAGAGGCAGATTTCAATGTTAATCTTCCACAGCAAGACGGCAATGTAATCTGCCGCACGATGAATGTGAAAAACGGCTCTACCTTTACAGAGGAAAAGCATGATGAATTACTTGTTGAAGCTGGAAAGCTGCAATGGGAAACAAGTGCATACGGACTTCTTGCCACATTTGAACGGTATGGAAAAAACGGCAATAGTGCAAGAGGCTTAATCGGCGGCGATATTCTCAAAAAAGGTGCTGTAGCAACAACCTATTCCCATGATAATCATAATCTTCTTGTGCTCGGTCAAAATAAGGAGGATATGGTGATAGCTGCAAATGCAGTAATCCAGCAGCAAGGCGGAATTTGCTGTGTCCTTGATGGCGAAATTCTTGCAAATGTACCACTGCCTGTTGGTGGTATTCTTTCAGAAGAACCATTAGCTATTATTTCCAAGCAAGTAGAACATTTAACAGCAATACTCCACAAACTCGGCTATGAACATTATAATGCAATCATGTCATTAAGCACATTATCACTACCAGTAAGCCCAGCATTAAAAATTACTGATCACGGATTAATTGATGTGAATAAAGGAAAGGTTGTTTCCTTGGTGGTTAAATAGCAAAAAAAAGAACTAGATCGGTGATCTAGTTCTTTTTTTTCGTGCTATTATTTAATGCCCTTCATCTTGTTTTGAATTGCTGGTGATAGAAGGAACAATACGATGGCTAATACAATCGAACAGCCACCGATAATACCGAAGTACATCATTTCTGTTTTTTCAGAGTAGAATTTAACAATCTGTGCATTTAACCCTTGAGCTGCAGCATTTGACAAGAACCAAAGGCTCATTGTTTGTGCAGAGAATGCAGCAGGTGCTAACTTAGTCGTTGCAGATAAACCTACAGGAGATAAGCAAAGCTCCCCGATAACAACGATGAAATAGCTAAGTACAAGCCATAAAGGATTTACAAGTGAGCCTTCTCCGCCAAAATAAGCAGGAAGCAGGATTACTAAGAAGGAAAGACCTGCAAACAGCAATCCGATTGAGAACTTCTTAGGAATGGACGGCTGGCGATTGCCAAGCTTTACCCAAAGCCATCCGATAATTGGTGCAAATACAATGATAAATAATGGATTCAGTGATTGGAATAATGTTGGTGACAAGTGCATGCCAGCAAAATCAAGCTGTGTACGCTTGTCCGCATATCCTGCAAGAATTGTTGAACCTTGCTCCTGAATTGCCCAGAACATAACAGATGCCAAGAATAATGGAATATAAGCAATCAAACGGGAGCGTTCGTCAGATGTCGTTTTCGGACTGCGGTACATTACCGTAATGTAGATAGCTGGAATCAAGAATCCAAGAATTCCTACCACAATAGCGAAAGTGTCAAATGTAAGAATGCCAGCTGGAATAGTAATTGCTAAAATGATGGCAATAACAACAATACCAATACCGATGATTGTATAAACCTTTTTCTTTTCAGTAGCAGATAACGGATTGGCAACAATTGTTCCTGCTAAACCAAGATTTTTTTTCTTTGTGAACATGAATACTAATAGTCCGATAAACATACCGATTGCAGCAAGACCAAAGCCTAAATGGAAGCTTGTGTTCATGCCGATTTCACCGACAATTAGAGGTGAAAGGAATCCGCCAAGGTTAATACCCATGTAGAAAATACTGAAGCCTGCATCGCGGCGATTGTCCTGCTGTGAATAAATATCTCCGACAATACTTGATACGTTTGGCTTAAGTAAGCCTGTACCAATAACGATAAGCACCATTGATACAAAGAACATGCTGATGCTTCCTGGTACTGCTAAAACAATATGACCAAGCATGATGAAAATTCCGCCATAAAATACTGCTTTAGAAGTACCAAAAATTCTGTCAGCCAACCAACCACCGATGATCCCTGACATATAAACAAGCGACCCGTAAATGGACGTAATAGCGAATGCAGTAGTTTCAGGAATGCCAAGTCCGCCTTTTGTTACTTCATAGTACATGTAGTAAACGAGGATAGCCTTCATCCCGTAATAGGAGAATCTCTCCCAGAACTCTGTGAAAAACAGAGTGAAAAGTCCCTTTGGATGACCAAAAAAACCCTTTTGTGGAACACTGTCCACAATTTTCTGTTTATTTAAGTCTAGCATTATTATGAACCTCCTCTAGTATTCTAATATAATACTGAAAAAACAGATGTTTTGTCAAAAAGATTTTTAATATATCGAACAATATTGTGCGTTAAAGGATTAAACATGTTTTTCCAATTTTTATTTATTTGTAGCTTTATGTAGTTTATCGTAGTAATTTGTTATTTTATTATACCTATATAAGTTTTTTAGGCATAAATTGGAATAAACGGAAATGTGAAGAAATAGAATTTATTTTATCACATTCGGATAAATTAACAAATGTTTATATTCTATAGGAGGTGTGAAAGTATGAAGGATACAAGTGAATTTGTAGCAAATTTAAAGGAAAACAACAAAAAGCAAGAGAAAAACAAACATAAAGGAAAAGGTCATCCAGAGAGCAGCCTTCCTAACAAACAGCATTAATTTAGGAGGCCGGGACATAAGTATATGGAATAACGTAAAAAACGAACTATTTAATCGACTATTGATTAAGTAGTTCGTTTTTTTTGTTTTTAGTTTTAATAAAATAATTAGAAATCTTAGTGGAATGAAGCGGAGGCCATTCGACTCCTGCGGGAAATAGAGGACGCTTTAGACCCCGCAGGCAAAGACGAGCGCGCAATGAAACGACCTAATTTTAACTCCATATTCTATTTAGTCACAAGCTTCATTTTTCAAATTTAGATGTAATATTATTATTCGTGTTTAAAAAGATTATTTTTTGTTTTGGTCCTAGACTCTTTTTTTATTCCATTCTCTTGGAAAAGCACCACCTAACCCTATTTGCATAATGTAAAGAGGGCTGTTAAGGGAGGGATTAGGTGAAAATTGAGCGTGTAGTAACATATTATGGATATGATTTGCTAATAAACGAGAAGCTACATAAAAAATGCCTAAACTGTCAAAAGTGGTATGTGTTTACAGAGGAGTTAGGCTGTTGTGTACATTGCATCAAGACAATTCAGCAGGATAAAAGCTGCATATTTTCAACTGAAAAAAAGCATGTTTGTAAGCCATAACGGGTACTCTACTTACTATACAAAGAATGTATGAAAGGGAGTATTACAAATGAAGGAAATGACTGTTTATTTACAGGAGACGACAAACGCACAACCAATTGAAACATTGGAAGCAGCATTGTTAAATACGAATGGAATAGAGAGAGCGCTTGTTGATGTGTCAGACGGTGAAGTGAAAATTATGTACCATGAGGAACAGATTACGAAGGAATCTGTTTTGGAGAAAATAAAAGAGCAAGGCTTTCACTCCGTTAATTGATATGCATCACTGCCAATAAAAGAAAACATGTCCTATAAAGCTAGAAGGTGCATATACTTATAGTAAATTTGCTAGACTTACAGGAGGAGAATATGTTTTCTTTATTTGAAAAGGCAGTGTTAGGTATGGCTTTGCTTAGACTGCTGTCAGGCTGTATAGAAATAGCGGCAGCAATGTTAATGCTGAAAGCCAATCAAATAGAAAAAGCACTTATCATCAACAGTTCCCTAGCAATAGTGGGACCGCTGATACTTATTGCAACGACAACAATCGGTCTGTTTAGCATTGCCGATAAGATATCCTTCGGAAAAATGCTGTTTGTTCTGACAGGTGTTGGCTTTATCCTGTATGGAGTAAGAAGCAGTTAAAAGGAAGAGCGACCCTAATTAATTTCAGGGCTCGCTTTTTTTTATTGCCTAAACGATAAAAGCTTTTGTTCACTTTAAGAATAGTTTTTACAACTGCCTTGCAGTGATAATATTTTTAATGACAGTTTTCACAGAAAAATAAAGCGTTTACAAAACAATAGAAAGCGTTTACTATATAGTTGTACCAATAAATTTAAGAAGTTCTAATAAATAAATGATACTTGCTAACATTGATAATGGAGGTTCCATATTATGAAATTCCCTAAAGATTTTTTATTCGGCGCAGCATCTGCATCTTACCAAGTAGAAGGTGCTTGGAATGAAGATGGCAAAGGTGTGACTAACTGGGATGTTTTCTCGAAGATACCGGGAAAAACATTTGAAGGAACAAATGGCGATGTTGCTGTAGATCATTACCATCGCTATAAAGAGGATGTACGATTAATGGCTGAAATGGGCTTAGAATCCTATCGCTTCTCCATTTCCTGGGCTCGAATCATTCCAGATGGAGATGGCGAAATCAATGAAAAAGGAATTCAATTCTATAATAATTTAATAGATGAATGCTTAAAGTACGGCATTGTTCCATTTGTGACCCTTTACCATTGGGATCTTCCTTTACCGCTAGAGGAGGATGGCAGCTGGACAAATAAACGCACAGCAAATGCTTTTGCTAAATATGCTGAAGTTTGTTTTAAAGCATTCGGTGACAGAGTAAAGCATTGGATTACATTCAATGAAACAATCGTCTTTTGTACGTTAGGATATTTAAATGGCGCACATCCACCAGGCTTAATAAATGCACATAAAGAATATTTCCAAGCAACGCACAATGTGTTCCTTGCACATGCTATGGCTGTGAAGAAATATAAAGAGCTGAAACAATACGGAGAAATCGGGATTACGCATGTTTTTAATCCTGCATTCAGTGTCGACGGAAACGAGGACAACCTGTTTGCAGCCAATCATGCCAACTACTACCAAACATATTGGTATTATGATCCTATTCTTAAAGGAGAATATCCGAAATATGTGTTAGAAGCATTAGAGGAAAAAGGCTTAACTCCAAGTTGGACTGATGGGGAGCTTCAGCTTTTACAGGAAACTGCTGGAATGAATGATTTCATCGGGCTTAACTATTACCAACCGGCTCGTGTTGAAAGGATTCAAGGAGGGACAGAAGCCATTGAGGTCAGTCGTGATAATTCAACAGGCAGACCGGGGAACCCATCCTTTGACGGTGTATACCGGACGGTCATGATGGAGGATAAGGTATACACAAAATGGGGCTGGGAAATCTCTGCAGAAGGATTCCTTGAAGGACTGCGAATGATCAAGGAAAGATATGGTGATGTAAAGCTGTATATCACGGAGAATGGACTTGGTGACGAGGATCCTGTCATTGAGGATGAGATAATGGATGTTCCAAGGATTAAATATATTGAGGAGCATTTAAAAGCTGTGAAGACAGCAATTGGCGAAGGCATTAACCTAAAAGGCTATTATGCATGGTCTGTTATCGATTTGCTAAGCTGGCTGAACGGTTATAAAAAGCAATATGGATTTATTTATGTTGATCATCATAATAATCTGGCAAGAAAGAAAAAGCTGTCCTTCCACTGGTACAAGCATATTATTGAAACAAGAGGAGAAGAGCTTTAAGAGCGTAAGGAAAAGTGGGTATACTTCTAGAATGATAGAGGCATACCCCTCTTTATTTGAAAGGGAGGGAATTTGAGTGACAGTCAAATATCAGATGGTCGCAAGTGTTTTAGAGCATGATATTCTCCAAGGGAAGTTCCAAGCAAATGAGAAGCTTCCGACTGAGGAGGAATTGATGCGAAAGTTTCAAGTGAGCAGAAACACGATTAGACGTGCGTTAAATATACTGGCAGATCAAGGTTATGTTTATCAAGTCCAAGGCAGCGGGCTTTTTCTAAGGGAATTTTCCCGGCCTGGCTGTATAACTATCCGAAAAATGCAGGGTCTTACAAAGGAATTAGCCGGACACGATATGAGCAGCCAAATTATTGACCTGTCTTTAATAAAGGCTAATGAAGAATTGGCCAAAAAGATGAGATGTGCACCTGGTGATTCCCTCTACTTTATAAAAAGACTTCGCTTCGTTAATGGTGAGCCCCTTGTTCTGGAAGAAGCATATTATAATAAAAAGGCAGTGCCCTATTTAAATGCAGAAATAGCTCAAACATCCATTTATCGTTACATAACAGACGATTTAAAGCTAAAGGTAGGGTTTGCTGATAAGCTTATATACTGTGATAAACTTTCAAAAGAAGATGGAGATCATCTGAAACTGATAGAAGGTGACCCTGCATTAATTATTGAAAATACGGTGTTTTTAAACACAGGCGTTGTTTTTAATGTATCGTTAGAGAAGTATAATTATTCTTCAGCAAAATTGCTGGCACTGACCTTCTAGACTGCTTTGACAAGCAGTCTTTTTTCATTACGAATCTAATTCTAATGCCGGGCCTGTATTGACAAGAATATTTCGGGTCCCTATACTAGATGTTATTAGTGTTAATTATTCTAAATAATCTGTAAATTTAAAAAGGGTTAAATGGCAGCGTAAGTTATGGATATTTTGGTATATTTAACTGTTCATTTATGCTTATCAATGTAAGGCAGAAGTTTGAAGACTATGGAGAAAATAAATACTTTTTATACATAGTGATGACAAGTTCAAAAGTGGATATCATGCACAAGATGGGAGTAGCACATAACAGCAATGGAGAGGATATCCACCAGTTATTTTTTGAAAAAATAACAAGGCGTCAGAGCAAATCGTAATTTCCCCAGATGGAATGCTGTTATTTTATTAAGCACTTACCGGCAGCCAGGATACTTAACTATTAGAAGCAAGGGAAACAAGAGAGGTATTCTTATTGATGGAAATTGTCATCCCCATAATTTTGATTTAGTTATATTCCTTATAAACCCTTCTAATGTAAAGATAATTAAATAGAATAAAAATGACATATAGAGGAAATAGCCCTGTCTCCAAACGGAATGAAGCTTGCATATACTATTATTGACAAGGAGTTTCAATGCATACCTTCATCATATAACAGAGGAATCAACGGGCTATATAAATTCATACTGTTGTTACAGAAATCTTAATCAAGGCAAATGATAACTGCTGTCTGCGATATGAAAAACAGGAAATAAGCTGTTAGGTATCGTAATAAAAACAACAAATAAAAAAGTGATCAAACAATATTATTGCATAAAACACAGTTAAATTCTTTATAGCTATATAAGGAACTTTATAGAATAAGCTGGTAGATAATTCAGGGGGGAACACCAAAATGGAGGACTATTTAAGAGAAAGGGAAAAGGAAATGATTGAGCTGCTCGAAGAACTAGTTAATATTGACAGTGGCAGCTATGTAAAAAAAGGGGTAGACCAAATAGCAGCAATACTCGAAGGTAAATTTACAGAGGCTGGATTTGTGTCGACAATTAAAAAGGAAAAGAAGACCGGAAATAATCTCGTGCTACGCCATCAGGATGCAAAAGATCCTAAAATTATTATTGTTGCACATATGGATACTGTTTTTCCAGAAGGAACGGTAGAAAAACGTCCCTTCCGCATAGAAGGAAACAGAGCATATGGACCTGGTGTTGTAGATATGAAGGGCAGTCTTGTGTCTGTCCTATATGCGATAAAAGCCTTAGCACTGGTTAATGCTTCCGCAATCAGAAATGTGGAAATTGTCCTAAATAGTGATGAAGAAATTGGGTCATCCAACTCAAGGAAGCTTATTGAACATACAGCACGAAACAAGGATTACGCTTTAATTGTAGAACCGGGAAGAAAGGATGGTTCGATTGTATCTGCCAGAAAAGGCGGAGGACGTTACACGATTAAGGTGAAGGGAACCTCCGCCCATGCAGGAGTTGAGCATGAAAAAGGCCGAAGTGCAATTGAAGAGCTTGCATACAAAACAATTAAACTTCAGAAACTGACAAAATATCAAGACGGCATAACAGTAAACGTTGGAATGATAGAGGGCGGAACCTCTATCAATACAGTTGCATCCTCTGCCACAGCTGGGGTTGATGTCCGTCTGATAAAAATGGATCAAGCACCAATAATTGATAAGCAAATTAGAGAAATATGTGCTGTCTCTGATGTGGAAGGAACAGAAATTGAAGTAAAAGGAAGCATCAGCAGACCGCCAATGGAAAAAAACAGTCAATCTATCCAACTATTAAAGATAATCAAGGAAGCTGGAAAAGAGCTTGGCATTGAAGTGAAGGATACATTTACTGGAGGAGGATCTGACGGCGCATTTACAAGCTCAATGGGAATCCCGACGATAGATGGAATGGGGCCTGTGGGTGGAAATGCCCATAGTGAAGAAGAATATTTAGAGCTAAATACATTTGTTGAACGAACATTGCTGCTGGCAACAGTCTTAACAAAATTAACCGCAAAAGTAAAAATGACAGCTTAAAAGAGAGGCCAGGACAAAACAAAAGATAATCTTTCTAAACACGAATAATAAAATTACATCTAAATTAAAAAAATAAAGCACGTAACTAAATAGAATATGGATATAAATTTAGTTCGTTTCATTGCGCGCTCGTCCTCTCGCTTTCCGCGGGGAGGAAGCTGAGCCTCCTCGTCTTCGCCTGCGGGGTCTCAGCCTTTCCTCTATTTCCCGCAGGAGTCGAGTGTCCTCTGCTCCATTTCACTAAGATTTGTAATAATTGTATTAAAACTAAAAAACCGAACTATTTAATCTTTAACTGATTAAGTGGTTCGGTTTTTACGCGGATTCACATACTTATGTCCCAGCCTTTATTCTCCACGAACAGCCTTGATTGCCTTTGCTCTATCGCCACTGTCATAAATAAAGGAGCCTGCAACAAGAACATTAGCACCAGCCTCTTTGCAAAGAATGGCAGTTTGCTCATTAACGCCGCCATCGACTTCAATTTCCAAGCCTGGATTGAACTGATCAGCCAGTTTGCGTACCTCTGTAATTTTTGGCAGTACACTTTTAATGAATGCTTGTCCGCCAAAGCCAGGATTAACAGTCATAAGCAGGACCATTTCAACATCTTCAATCACATGCTTAATCATTTCAACAGGTGTGCTTGGGTTAAGGACAACACCAGGCTTAACACCATGCTCTTTTATAAGCTGAAGTGTACGGTGAAGATGTGGACATGCCTCTGCATGAACGGTAATAATATCTGCACCAGCTTTAGCAAATGCTGGAATGTATTGATCAGGGTTTTCAATCATGAGATGGACATCCAAAGGAAGTGTTGTAATCGGTCTAATTGCACTTACAATTAATGGTCCAATAGTGATATTTGGAACAAAATGGCCGTCCATCACATCCACATGGATATAATCGGCTCCGCCTCGCTCTACATCTTTTATTTCTTCTCCCAGTTTTGCAAAATCAGCTGAAAGAATGGATGGTGCTATTTTAACCATAGATAATTGCCTCCAACATATGTAGTGTAATACAGCAAGCTTTCCATTTATGTCACATCCATTAAGAAAATGGCAATAAAAGCTTCAATTCTTTTCCTAAAAAAATTATAACAGAGCATCCAAGAAAATTGAAGTATACAGAATGCGGTGTCAAGTTGAAGATATGAGAAAAGACCCAATCTTTAAACTGCAGCACAAAGATTGGGTCTTTTTAATTAATTGGTCTTTTTAATTATATGGATTGTTCGATCGATTTTTGAATTTCCTCTGTTGAATTCAAGTAGCCCTCTGAAATACATTGAACAAGAAGCTCCTTGTTTTTGTATTGTTCCGGCTTGTTTTTATTATAATAATAACGGACAGCTTCCTCTTCTTTAAAGAACGCTTTGCCGACTTTTAGTAATGCAGTTACTGGAAGAGTAGTAAAGGATGGAGTGCTTGTTTCTGCAACTGCTTTTTCTTCCGTAGTTGTCTGGACTTTTTCCTCCGTTACCTGTACTTTTTCAGCAGCTGCTGGTGTTTGCCCATCAAATTGGAATTCTTGAACGACTTTATTGATCAAGCTTTCTTGGGAAACAAGCTGCTTTAATAGTTTTTTCTTAACACGCTTCTTTTTGGACTGCAATCCAAAAGTTTGCAAAATATGTTGCTGCAGTTCAGTATTATCAGCTAAATCTTCATGTGTTTTGTAAATCGAATTCATTGCTTAACTCCTTTTTTTCGCTTCTATCTATTTGTCTATCATATTCGAACAATAATTTGAGCACTTGTACTATTATATACTAATCTAAGAAAAGTACAAAATATGTTTAGAGAACCGAAATAAATGACGGGTAGCGAAGTGAAAAAAAGAGGCGCTTCCGTTTAATAGCGCCTCCTTTTAGCCTATGCTTTTTCCTCGAATAATCTGACTATTTCGACGATAGTATCTGTTGCTTTTATCATGTTATCAACCGAGATATATTCAAATTTACCGTGAAAGTTTTCTCCGCCAGTGAATATATTCGGTGTCGGCAACCCCATATAAGATAATTGGGAGCCATCTGTTCCACCGCGAATAGGCTCAACAATTGGCGTAATCCCGAGGTTTTCCATTGCTTGATAAGCAATATCAACGATTTCCTTCACAGGTTCAATTTTCTCACGCATATTGTAATATTGATCGTTTAAATGAAGAACGATTGTGTTTTTCCCATATTTTTCGTTCAAATCAGCAACAATGGCAGTTAAGTTTGCCTTTTTCTTTTCAAATAAATCTCTGTCAAAATCGCGAATGATATAGGCTAGTTTTGTTTGCTCCACATCGCCTTCAAATGAAAGCAGGTGATAAAAGCCTTCATAGCCTGAAGTTTTTTCAGGAGCTTCTTCAGATGGCAGCTTGTTTTGCAGCTCCATTGCTATTTTCATGGAATTAACCATTTTTCCTTTTGCAGTACCAGGATGGACATTTGTACCATTCACCGTGATTTTTGCACCTGCAGCATGAAAGCTTTCGTATTGCAGTTCACCAAGAGGACCGCCATCGATTGTATAAGCAAAGTCAGCCTGGAATGCCTTTACATCAAACTTATGGGGACCTCTTCCGATTTCTTCATCTGGAGTAAATGCGACCCTTATTTTTCCATGCTTTATGTCTGATTTTTTTAAAGCAATAAGGGCAGTCATAATTTCTGTAATGCCTGCTTTATTGTCAGCACCAAGCAAAGTCGTTCCATCTGTAGTTATTAATGTATGACCATTGTATTTTGTCAGCTCTGGAAAATCTGCTGGTGATAAAACGATATGTAAGTCTTGATTTAGGACGATGTCTCCCCCGTCATAATGGTCCAAAACTTTAGGAGTGACATTCTTTCCAGTGAAATCAGTAGCAGTGTCCAAATGAGCTAGAAAACCGATTGTTGGCACATTCTTTTCCGTATTTGCAGGAAGGGTTGCCATAACATAGCCATTTTCGTCTACTGTTACTTCTTCCATGCCAATTTCCTTTAATTCCTCCACAAGCTTGTTTGCTAATATCAGCTGTCCAGGTGTGGAAGGGCATGCGGTATTTTCCTCGTTGGATTGTGTATCAATAACAGCATAAGAAATAAATCGATCAATAATAGAGCTTTTCATTTTGCCATCTCCTTCTTAAAAATCTAATATGATTTTACCATATAATATTTCGCCCGTCTGAATTTTGAAAACCAGAAGGACCTAATTGTCACAATAATGTCAGATTTTCCTGCTTTCCTGCCGTTTGAAAGGCTTATTTATCCGCTAAAATAAGAATAAACGAAAGGAGATACAGGATGAACAACAAGGTAAAATGGGTGCTTCTAACTGCAGTTTTCCTTATTCTTGCTGGCGGGATTATTATTCCAGTATTAAGCAAATCCAGTGAAGAAACGATAAGTAGTATTAAACGAATTAAAGCAACAGAGACCTTCTCACAAAAGGACAAGGGATATATCGTTTACTTTTGGCAGAAGGGCTGCTCCTACTGTCAACAACTAGAAAAATCTGTTTTAGCATACAACAAGACAGGCGAGGTTCCGTTGTATATTGTTGACATGGGCGAAAAGAAAAATGCGGCAAGCTGGTATGATTGGGAAAACCATCATAAAAAATGGGACAAGGTGATTGGAAGGATGGAGAACGGACAAGAAATTATCAATGACGATATTGATCTTGCTGAATTGATAAATGATAAGAGGGTTTCTTGGTCTGTTCAAGAAGGAAATGATAATAAGCTGATTGCAGTCCATCAGACTCCGTTTGAAAACAAAGCTCCTCAATCAGCTGCTGAACTAGAAATAACCGGAACTCCAACAATGATTAAGATCGAGAATGGAAGACTTTCAAGTTATAGAATTGGCGTAGAGGAGTCTGCAGCTTTGCTGGGAAAATGACAGTCTCATTCTAGAAAAAGCAGTTGCGATAAAGGCAATTGCTCTTTTTTATGAGTCAAATTATCAACTAAATGAGAATAATATTATCTAATTGAGAAAAAACTCATTGACAATGAGAATCACTATCATTTAATATGAATCTAGGCAGGTTGTGCCTAAAACAAATACAGGAAGAAGGTGTATGGAAAACGCTAACTTATGCTTTATCAATATAACTATATAGAGGGGATGTATATACTTGCTTAAACAGAAAGTTGCAATAAAAATAGTTGCAATATTAGCAATTTTTACGCTTTTGTCTGTTGGTGTCAGTAACAAATCATTCGCTGCATCACTTGCAGATGGCGAGTACTCCATAAACTATTCTGTTTTGCGTGCAGATAGTGATTCAGCCTCCATGGCAGATGGATACTTTAAAAAGCCGGCAAAATTGATTGTCGAAAATGGTGTTCATAAAGTACAAGTAGGAATTTCTACTTCAGCGATCACAGAATTTAAAGTAGGTGGCGCAAATGTCACTGAAATTAGTAAAAGTGGTGAATCTAGTGTGGTTCAATTTAATGTGAGCTCACTAAACAGTCCAACTGCTGGAGAAATTCATGTTATTGTCGAAGACCAGAATTACGACCATTGGTATACTATTAGGTTTGACTTTGATGAAAGCACGGCAAAGGCTCTTTCTTCACAAACAACCTCAACAGCTTCAGATGAAACAAATACAACCTCAGATACAGAAACAGCAGCAACAAGCTCAACAGCAAAGGAAACAACAACAGAAAAAGTTGAAAATCCGAGAACTTCTGACATTTCAGAAATCACTATCTATACCGTTTTAATGATAGTTTCTGTCGGTATCATTGTAATCTCTATTGTAAACAGAAAAAAACTAGCTAAATAGTTTCTGTTATGGAAGTGAGAAATAGCTACATATTCTACTAAAAAGGGAGAAATAAATTATGAAGACAGCAAACATTGCTCTTGCGTTTCTTGTAACACTCTTTTCCGTTGGTAGTACAGTAATTCCTTTGGATAACAAAGCATATGCTGCAGAGTCTAGCAGCAGTTCGGTTATTGCAGATGGGGAATATAGTATTGGCTATACTATCTTGCATGCAACAAATAATGAAGCATCAATGGCAGATCAGTACTATACAAAGCCTGCAAAATTAATCGTTAAGAACGGACAGGCTAAAGTTCAGGTTGAATACAGCAATATGATTACAGAGTTTAAAGTAAATGGCATTACTGCAACAAAGATTAGTGAAAGTGGCAGCAAAACTACTGCTGAGTTTTCTGTTGCTAATCTTGAGGCATTGACAGGAGCTCAAATTCATGTCGAAGTTCCAGCGATTAACTATGACCATTGGTATACAGTGAGATTCGACTTTGACACAGCTACATTAGCTAAGAAGTAGTAGATAGAGTCTTAAATACGAGTGAAGCAGAGTAATCTGCGTCAATACCAGTTTGTTAAGCATTGAATGTAAAAAGAGCTATATATTCTACTTAAAAGGAGAAAAAGAAAAGAATGAAGGCTGCAAAGATTGCTCTTGCGTTTCTAGTAATACTCTTTTCCATCGTAAGTACAGTGATTCCTTCTGATAACAGTGCTTATGCTGCTGAGTTGAACAGCAGTTCAGTAGTAGCAGATGGGGAATATAGTGTAGGCTATACGATTTTGCACGCAACAAATAATGAAGCCTCAATGGCAGACCAGTACTATACAAAGCCTGGAAAACTAATCATTAAGGATGGGCAGGCTAAAGTTCAGGTTGAATACAGTAATTACATTACTGAGTTCAAAGTAAACGGCACATCCACAACAAAATTAAGTGAAGATGGCGGCAAAATCACGGCAGAGTTTCCTGTTGCTGATTTGGACGGATTAACTTCTGCTGAAATTCATGTTGAGGTACCTGCTATCAGTTATGATCACTGGTATACAGTAAGGTTTGACTTTGATACTGCTTCATTGCCTGTTCAAACAACACCAGAAGCACCATCTGAAGAGGCAGAAGAACCAGCAACAACACCAGAAACACCAGGTGAAGAAGCGGAAGAGCCTGTAACAACACCAGAAACACCAGGTGAAGAAGCAGAAGAGCCTGTAACAACACCAGAAACACCAGGTGAAGAAGCAGAAGAGCCTGTGACAACACCAGAAACACCAGGTGAAGAAGCAGAAGAGCCTGTGACAACACCAGAAAACCCAAGTGAAGAAGCAGGAGAGGAAACACCTGCTGAACCACAAGATGAAATCGTTTATGAAGACGGTGAGTATGACGTTGACTATACGGTTTTGCATGGAACTGCTGAAGAAAAATCGATAGCGGACAACTACTTTACAAAACCAAGTAAAGTAATAGTTAAAGATGGAAATGTTACTGTCCAAACAGAATACAGCAGCTTAATCACGGAATTTACTGTAGAAGGTAAAGCTCCAAAAATCATCAGTAATGATGGTACAAAAACAGTTGCTGAGTTTTCAGTAGCATCAATAAACGGCATAACAGATGCACAAATACATGTTGAAATACCAACAATTAATTATGATCATTGGTACACAGTAAGATTTGATTTCAACACAGATAACTTGCCTGTTGTGGAAGAAAAAGAGCCACTAGCAGATGGTTTATACACAATCGACTATCAGGTATGGAAAGAAAACGCAGATGAAGCTTCCAGCATGGGCAATTACTTATCAAAGCCAGCTAGGCTAATTGTGGAAAACGGCAAAAGCTATATACAGCTAAACCTGTCTTCCAGCAATTTTGTAACAGGCTTTAAAACAGAGGTAAACGGACAATATGTGGATGCAGAAGTCATTTCACAAGACGATGAAGCAAAAACAAAAGTGCTCCGTTTTGAAGTAGAAAACTTAAGCGATATCACAAATATCCAGTTAGCGATGTCATATGGAATGAACCATGTCGTGAGAATGGTATTTGATGAAAATACTATTACTGTAAGTGAGCCAGAAGAAATTCCAGAACCGACACCAGGTGAAGGAGAAGAAGAGCCGCTAGCAGATGGTCTATACACAATCGACTATCAGGTATGGAAAGAAAACGCAGATGAAGCTTCCAGCATGGGCAATTACTTATCAAAGCCGGCTAAACTTATTGTGGAAAACGGCAAAAGCTATTTACAGCTAAACCTGTCTTCCAGCAATTTTGTAACAGGCTTTAAAACAGAGGTAAACGGGCAGTATGTAGATGCTGATGTTATCTCACAAGATGCTGCAGCCAACACAAAAGTGCTCCGTTTTGAAGTAGAAAACTTAAGCGATATCACAAATATCCAGTTAGCGATGTCATATGGAATGAACCATGTCGTGAGAATGGTATTTGATGAAGGCTCTATTTCAGTTGAAGAGCCAGAAGAAAATCCAGGTACAACGCCAGGTGAGGGCGAAGGAGAAAATCCAGGCACAACACCAGGTGAAGGTGAAGGAGAAAATCCAGGCACAACACCAGGTGAGGGTGAAGGAGAAAATCCAGGCACAGCACCAGGTGAGGGCGAAGGAGAAGATCCAGGCACAACGCCAGGTGAAGAACAGGGTGCAAACTCTGAATTTGTGGATGGGGAGTATGACCTGCAATACAGCATTCTGCATGCATTGCAAAATGAAAAATCTATGGCAGATCAATACTTTACTAAGCCTGGTAAAGTAACATTAAAAAATGGCAATGCCACTGTACAAGTAGAATTCAGCGACTATATTACAGAATTTAAGATTAACGGTAAAGACGCTAAAATTGTCAGCCAAAGTGCAGGGAAAACAATTGTGGAATTCTCTGTTGCTGATTTGACTGGTTTAACTTCTGCTGAAATTCATGTTGAAGTACCGGCAATTGGCTATGATCATTGGTATACGGTTCGCTTTGACTATGATACTAGCAATCTACCAACAAAATCCGGAGGCAATGGCAACACTGGCGGCGGTAACGAAGAAGAAAATGGTTCTGAAAATGAAGGGGAAGAAAAACCAGGTGAAGAAACTCCAGGAAATGGAGATGAAGATACAAATGATCAGGACGATAAAGGTGAAAATGCAGTCTTAAAAGATGGAGAATACACAGTTGACTATTCTGTATTACATGCAAGTAAAAATGAAAAGTCAATGGCAGATTCTTATTTCGTTAAGCCTGGGAAATTAATTGTGAAGGATGGCAAAGTAGTTGCCCGCCTGACAATTAAAACAGACTTTATCACTGAATTCCTTGTTGGATCTAAAGCTGTGAAGGTAATAAGCGAATCTGGAGATTCTAAAGTAGTAGAATTCCCTGTTGCTGATTTAGCTAGTCCAACTGTTGGCAATATCCATGTTGTTATTCCAGAGTTGAATTATGATCACTGGTACGAAATTCGTTTCCTATTTGATGTTTCAGATCTTCCAGTAGCAGGAATTGAAAATGACTTTGATCAGATCAATCCTGAAGATACGAATACAACTACACCAGATGAAACAACAAACAATAACAGTGACGACAATCTTGAGTATAACCGGGATGGAGATACAAACAGTGAACAGACAAATGGGTCTACAGAAACAAGCGGAAAAGTAGTTAATGCTAAAACTGCAGACACAGCGCAAATAGGAATATATCTTCTATTATTGCTGTCATCAATTGCTGTTCTTATAAGAAAATACCGGACTCGAACATTATAAAAAATACCGTTCTGCGAGATGGAAGAAATTCTATCTCGTAGAACTGTCTTTGTGTATATGGGGAAAATAGTAAAAAAATTCCTGCTGGAAAACAGGAGGGGAAAAATGAAATATGTAAAAGCATGGTTACTTTTAAGTATATGTCTTTTGCTTGTTAGCTGCTCTGCACAAAAAAGTGAGGTAAAAACCAGCAAGCCGGCAGAAACTGATACGGAACACACCGTTGTGGCAACAACATTAGCTGTTGCTGAAATCATGGATAAGCTTGAAGTGGATTTAGCAGGTGTGCCAACAACACAGTATACACTTCCAGAAAGATACAAAGATGTGGTAGAAGTGGGTAATCCGATGAGCCCTGATATGGAAATCATCAAATCCCTTAAACCGACAGAAGTACTATCTGTCACGACATTGGAATATGACTTAAGTGAAAAGTTTGAGAGTATGAAAATTCAAGCATCCTTTGTGAATTTGGAAAGCGTTGATAATATGATTCAGTCTATAAACGATCTTGGAGCAAAATACGATCGTGCTGAAAATGCCAAGACGCTTGTTGATACCATTGAATCAAAGGTTAATGAAATCAAGGACGAAACAAAGGACAAGGAGCAGCCAGTTGTTTTAATATTGCTCGGTGTCCCTGGTGCAAGCTATCTTGTCTCGACTGAAAATTCGTATGTTGGCAATTTAGTGGAAGTTATGGGTGGGAAAAATGCTGTGGAGGGTCAGGCCGCAGAATACATATCAGCAAATACAGAGTTTCTGCAGCAAACCAATCCAGATATAATTTTGCGCTTATCACATGGTGTACCAGATCAAGTTGCTAAAGAATTTGATAAGGAATTTGCAGAAAATGATATTTGGAAGCATTTTAACGCAGTGAAAAACGGAAAAGTGTACGACTTGGAAGAGCCGATTTTCGCTACAACTGCTAATTTAAACATCACCCAAGCATTAGATCAGCTTATGGAAATGATGTATGAGTAGCGTAAAGGAAGAGATGCATGAATAAGAAAATCATTAGTTTTATTGTTGTAATTTTAGCACTTGTCGGCGTGACCGTTTATTCCGCTGCAAAGGGAAGCATTTCTGTCGGCATGATGACATTGGTGGATGGGGTACTTCACCGTAATAGTGAAGAAGTAAATGTCATTATCGACCTCAGATTCCCGAGAATTATCGTTTCCATCCTCACAGGTGCAATTTTGGCAGTTTCAGGTGTGCTATTTCAGTCTGTCATGAGGAATCCGTTAGCAGATGCTGGAATCATGGGTATTTCTGCTGGAGCAAGCTTTTTCACCTTATTTGGGCTGCTGTTTTTACCTTCATTGTTTATCAGCAGTACGCTATTTGCCTTCTTAGGAGGAGCTGTTTCTTGCTGTATTATTTACATGCTTTCATGGAAATCCGGCTTAAAGCCATTACGAGTTATTCTGACAGGGATAGCAGTGAGCGCAATGTTTACAGGATTAAGAGAAGCATTAGTTAACATATGTGCTTACTTTAATGTAACAGTTGGCGCATCCAATGCCTCGAATTTAACCATGAAAACATGGGAGGATGTTGAGCTAATTGTTCCATTAGGAATGCTTGGAATAATCTTGGCATTTTTAGTAAGCCCATGGTGTAACATGCTGAAATTACAAGATAAGAAGGTTGTCCAGCTAGGAGTCAATATCCAGCTAGTCCGTATTCTTATTTCTGTTATTGCTGTCTTTCTCGCAGCTGTTGCAACATCTATTGCCGGAATTATTGTCTTTGCTGGGTTAATCATTCCTCATATTTCAAGACAGCTAGTTGGAACAAATCACCATATTTTAATACCCTTTTCCGCATTAGCTGGCGCCTTTTTGATATTAACTGCAGATACTTTCGGAAGGCTGTTAATCGCACCATTGGAAATACCAGCTTCCACGATAATGGCAGTAATTGGCGGACCATTTTTGATCTTTTTGCTGAGAAAGGGGGATAAATTAAATGGAGTTTAAAGAGCTATCCTTCTCTTATGATGACAAAGCTTTTATGGAAAAGTTGGAAGGAAAGATAGAACACAATAAAATAACAACTATTATTGGTCCGAATGGCTGTGGCAAATCAACCCTATTATCACTTCTGGCAAGAGGTCAAAAACACTCCGCTGGGTCGATAACACTTGATGGTAAGGATATTTATTCCTATAAACATAAGGACTTTGCCAGAAAGATTGCAATGGTAAACCAGACAAACCACATCTCAGAGGATATGACAGTAGAGGAGCTTATCCAATTTGGGAGAATACCTTACAAAAAAATCTGGAAACAGGAAAATGATGATGATAAAGATGCAATAGAGTGGGCGCTGGAATGTACGAATCTGCAAAACTACAAGGATATTCCTGTAAGTGCATTATCAGGGGGGCAAAGACAGCGAGTCTGGATTGCGCTAGCACTTGCCCAAAAAACAGAGATATTGTTTCTAGATGAACCAACAACGTACTTGGATATATATCATCAACTAGAGCTGCTGTCCTTAATTAGAGAGTTAAATCAAGTACATGGTATTACCATTGTAATGGTTCTCCATGACATGAATCAGGCTTTGCGCTATTCAGACATGGTCATTGTGATGAAGTCTGGAGCTATTAAGGCTTATGGGCCGCCGAAGCAAGTGATTACACAGGAAAAAATCAAGGAAATATATGATGTCCATATTGCCGTTAATGAAGATGACAAAACAGGCTTATACATCGTTCCGTTGAGCATTTAAGAAAGGGAGATAAGTAATGAGAGCAAAGCTAATGATTCAAAGAATAATAACCATCACAGCAATAATAGTCTTTGCTTACTCAGTCTATAAGCTTGTTCCTCCTTTGTATGATTATTATACAAACAGAAAAGTGCTGGAAACGGTGCAGGAAATCTATAAGCCAACTAAAAACGTGGAAAACGGCAATAAGGAAACAGCTATCCGGTCCTCATTTGATCCATTGCTGGAAATAAATCAAGATATGGTCGGCTGGGTAACAGTTGATGACACAAAAATAAATTATCCTATCCTACAATCCTCTGATAATGAGTTTTACTTGACCCGTAATTATAAAAAAGAAGAAACGCGAGCAGGCAGTCTTTTTCTGGATTATCGAAATGATAAGAAACTCGAAAACAATAAAAATACCATTATCTATGGACATAGAATGAAGGATGGTACGATGTTCAGCGGTTTAAAAAAATATTTAGATAAAGCATTTTTTGAGAAGCACAAAACAATTCATTTAGATTCTTTATATGAAGGCTATGAGCTAGAAGTCTTTTCCGTTTATCAAACAACAACCGATTTTTATTATATAGAAACTGAATTTTCTTCAGATAATGAGTATCTCGATTTTGTTGATTTGCTGGAGGAAAAATCCTTATATGAAGCAGATATGGATATTAAGCCAGAGGATTCCATTGTTACATTATCAACCTGTGATTATGCCATTGATTCACTAGAAGGAAGACTGGTTGTCCATGCGAAGCTAGTGAAAAGAGGGAGTTGAGGCACATCTTGTTTAACAAAAAAATAGGAAAAACAATGATATTGATGAGTATGGCGCTGCTGCTTGCCGCTTGTAGCAAGCCTACAGGAGAAGCTGCAGAGTCAACAGCTGGTTCTATTGCTATAAAGGACTTTGCCAATCGAACAGTGACATTTTCTAAAGCACCGGAAAGCATTGCTGCATTAGGAAGCGGCGATGTTGATTTAATGCATGCGTTCGGTAAAGAGGTAGTTGGCAAACCGACGCTTTCCGATGAAGGTCAGCTTGCCAAAACGGCAAAGGATGCGGAGGAAATTGGCACAACACATGAAGTGAATTATGAAAAAATTGCTTTGCTGCAGCCAGATGTTGTGTTAGCAAATGTTGGCTTTAATCAAGAGGATGTTCCGACAATAGAAGGGCTCGGAACAAAGGTAATCCTGACAGAGGCAAATTCTATCAGTGATATTAAAAAGCAAATTACTCTTTATGGTGAAATGCTACAAGAGACAGACAAAGCTGCCCAATTAAAGGAGGACCTGGCTGTTGATTTAAAGGCTGCTGCTTCCGCGCTAAAGGACACGGATAAACGTGTGCTGCTTGTTTACGGAGCTCCTGGAACATATATGGCGGCATTGCCCAATTCATTAAGCGGAGATTTTTTAGCAGCAGCTGGAGGGATTAATGTAGCAAGTGATTATCCTGCATTAGAAAAATTTCCACAGTATGCGCAAATAAATACAGAGAGAGTTGTAGAGGCAAATCCTGATGCCGTTCTCTTAATTACACATGGTGATGCGGAGGAAATTAAGCAAGGCTTTTTAAAAGAAATGAAGCAAAATGCAGCTTGGACTTCATTGGATGCTGTTAAAAAGGAAAGAGTTGAAGTTTTGCCAAGCGAATTGTTTGGCACCAATCCAGGCACAAGAGCAGTGGACGCTGTTCAATACTTGGTTGAATTGTTAAATCATTTGGAGTGAGCATGTTGGAATATGTAGAAAGAAAGAAAAAACGGATAACAGTCCTTGTTAGTCTCCTGCTATTGCTGCTTATTGCGATATATGCAGGCATCTCATTTGGAGCAGTTTCTGTCTCTTTTAAAGAAATATGGACTATTCTTGTATCCAGCAGTGAGGGTACGTATGAAAAAATCGTCTATAATCTCCGCCTGCCAAGAGTTATTGTGGGACTATGTGTGGGTGCATGCCTTGCTGCATCAGGAGCCTTGCTGCAGGGAGTGATGAGAAATCCTTTGGCAGATCCGGGCATCATCGGTGTCTCCTCTGGCGGAGGATTATTCGCTATCGTTACAATGGTCATTTTTCCTCAATACAGCTATTTATTGCCATTTATTGCTTTTATCGGTGCATTTCTAACAACAATATTGATTTATTTGTTCGCATGGGATAAAGGGGCATCACCAGTTAAAATCATCCTGGCAGGTGTTGCGATGAATGCTGTGTTAGGTGCCATTATGAATGGAATAATGGTGCTGTACAGTGACAGAGTACAATCTGTAATTGGCTGGCTCTCAGGCGGCCTTAATGGCAGAAGCTGGTATCATGTCGAAATTATTTTGCCATATACCATTATTATGCTGCTGATTAGCTTATTCGCCATTAAACCTGTCAATATACTGATTCTAGGAGATGACTCTGCCAAGCTACTTGGACAAAATGTTGAACTGATCCGCATGCTGATCATCCTGCTAGCATCCTTTTTAGCAGGTATAGCTGTCAGTGTTGCTGGTCTGATTGGATTTATCGGGCTCGTTGTACCGCATATTATCCGTCTTCTGATCGGAGAGGACTATCGATTTTTGCTGCCTTTTTCGATTATTGGCGGTGCTGCACTCGTCGTCATTGCTGATACGGCAGCACGAAGTCTATTCGATCCAATTGAATTGCCTGTCGGTATTTTGCTAGCAGCACTTGGTGGTCCCTTCTTTATCATTCTGCTGCGGAGAAGGAGGATGGTGTAATGGCAGTGTTAAAATCAGAGGAACTGCAGTTCAGACAAGGGAAATTCCAGCTTCATGATATTAACATTGAATTTCCAGAGGGAAAAATGACCGCAATTGTTGGACCAAATGGTTCAGGGAAATCTACCCTCTTAAAATTATTTGCACGCCTTTTAAAAGCAGATAACGGCTTGGTGACATTGGACAATCAGCTTATTCATAAATATAAAAGAAAAGAGTATTCCCAAAAAATAGCGATGCTTCCGCAAGCAAAAGAGGTGATGCCAAGCATTACAGTGAAGGAACTCGTCGGCTATGGAAGGGTGCCTTTTCAACGGCTTACAGGTCCCGTATCTGAAGAGGATAAAGAGATTATTGCGTGGGCAATAAGAGAAACTGGACTAGAGAATATGGCAGATCGAATGGTTGGCCAATTGTCAGGCGGTGAATTGCAAAGAGCGAGGATTGCTATGGCATTAGCTCAGAAGACGTCTGTTTTATTGCTTGATGAACCAACTACATTCTTAGACATTACACACCAGCTAGAACTAATGAAAATTCTCTCTAGAATAAATAAAACCTATCAGATTACCGTCATTATGGTGTTACATGAGCTTCAATATGCGGGCGCATACAGTGACAATCTTATTGTTATGAAGCGTGGCGAAATCTATCAAACCGGAAAGCCTCAAGCAATATTAACTGCTCAGTTACTGAAAGAAGTATATGAAATTGATGCATCAATTAAGTTTGAGAACAATTATCCAGTAATTATTCCAAAAAATTAGAGGAGGAAACAAAATGTATATTGTAACTAACACTGTTAAAGTAAAAGAAGGATTTGCGGAAGGATTCATTGAAAGATTTAATAGAATTGGAAAAATCGAAGAAAAAGCAGGTTTTATTGGATTAGAAGTATTGCTGACTGCTGGAACAACAGATTATGAGGAAATTACTATTGTCACAAGATGGGAAAACAAAGAAGGCTTCTTAGGATGGGTAGGAAGTGAGGAGTTTAAAGAATCACACGCACACAGAGGCGGCGTTCCAGAATTCATTATTGAAAACAAAACAACAAAATATGAAGTGAAGGTGCAAAGAAAACCGATTATTAAAGAGGTTGCTGGCAGCTAATCTTAAAAGTGAAAGTAATAGAAAAGGCATCCAAACAGGATGCCTTTTCTATTGATTAAGAGGGCTCTGCCACTCTTCTTAATCCAATGCTGGCAAGTGCTGTATGTAAGTTGGCACATGTTGTCACATTGCTGAAATCGATTCCTAATGTAATAATAGTTTGGGCAATTTCAGGCCGAATTCCGGAAATAATGGATTTGACACCAATCAGATCAAGGGCATGAACAACCTTGAATAAATTATCGGCTACCATTGTGTCGACAATAGGGACACCAGAAATATCCAAAATCAAATATTCGACCTTTAATCTAGCAGATTCCTCTAGCGCCACTTCCAATATAAGCTGGGAGCGATCTGTATCAATTTGACCGATAAGCGGTATAATCGCCGTTTCTTTTGCTACGGGCACAACAGGGACAGATAATTCCTCTAAAGCAGAATAGGCAATTTTCATTAATCTGCTGCTGTTTTCCTCGTAAACTTTACCGATAATAACACTGATTTCATCAAGCAAAGGGTCGATTATTTTTCCAACATCAAGCATTGTTATGGCTGCAAATGATTTTTCCTCCAGCTCAACAGTGAACACATTCCAGATAACATTTCGATAAATTGTAAGCGACCGTAATGCTGCTGAAAGTGGTACATAATTTTTCACGAAGCTGCCTCCAGCTTCTCTTGCCCAGTTGTCCAGCTCATTCGTTTGTTTTTTGTCATTATCCTTTAATGCTTCGCCCATGATGGTAAACAGATTAGCACTCCAGCGCGAAAATTTTTCTTCACTAATTCTTTCAAAGCCTTCCATATTCTCACCTTGAAAAAATTGCTTTAGCAGATCATTCATATTAACAGCCAAAATTTGCTGGCTGTTAATAACTTTATTGCCAATATACATTAATTCGTCTTTCAAAAGGAATCAGCTCCAATATTAATTTTTTTTCTTCGTCATAGTATTTCTTTATTATACCTCTATAGAATAGTGGTAGTAAGTGTCGAAGTTCCTCATCTGACACCACCTTTTGTAAACGCTTTAAAAAATGTAGCCGAAGAGATGGTAATGTTGTATGATTATAGAAAAAAAGCCTAACAAAGGAAACAGCGCTGCTAAAACATTTAAGCGCTTACATACCCGATGAAGGAGCGCATATGACAAATAACAAACAAGAAGTCTATGGTTTTCGGTTTTTAGATACATTGAATCAATCGTTCTACCAGCTTTTTGCAGTGGGGAACCAAATCATTTCAAAGGAGTCGTATCATTGGAACGGCTTAACTCGCAAGGATGGACCACTTTTTTTATTTCAATATACGCTCGCTGGCTGTGGTTATATAGAAGTGGATGAAACACTTCATAAATTAGGAAAAGGAACAGGCTTTATGGTGGAGATTCCAAGCAACCACCGCTACTTCTTTTTAGAAAGCAATACTGATTGGGAGGTCCTCTTTATTATGTTTCGGCCGACAAATATTGAAGAGGAATGGCGCCATGCAGTATCTAGTCTTGGTCAGGTCTTTTCAATGCCAGAAGACAGTTCGCCAATCCGTTTATTAAAAAGTGTTTTTGCCAGTGCAGCGAAAAATCATATAACTGACGGGTTTAGAGCCTCTGCCATTGTTTATGAGTTTGTCATGGAATTGTTCAGGAATCATGTTTCAGCAAAAAAAGAGAAACACTCATGGCCTGATCCCATTGCCGAAGCGGCTTCGTACATCGAGGAAACATATCAATCACTGCAAAGTCTTGAAGAGATAGCAGCTAAAGTTAATCTTTCAAAATATTACTTTACAAGATTATACAAAAAAACAACCGGATACACACCAATTGAGTATTTGACAAAGGTAAGAATGGAGGAGGCAATTAGGCTGCTGCGAGATTCTGATATGACAATGGAGGCAATTGCGCAAGAACTTGGCTACTCAACAGGAAGTTACTTTATCAAGGTTTTTCATCAATGGATTGGAATTTCACCTGGTGAATTCCGTTTAGCGACAGAGCATGCCTATTTACATAAATTAAAATTGGATTGAAAACAGCAATATATTACATAGATGAGCAAAAAGTTATCGTAGATGCCAATGCTTTGTTTCCTATAAGATTAGCCTATAAAAGACTCTGTCGTGAAAGGTGTGAAGGTAAATGAATCATCATCGTTTTGCCCAGACTCCTCCGTTAGGATGGAATAGCTGGGATTGTTATGGCGCATCAGTAACAGAAGAGGAAGTCAAAGGGAACGCTGAATATATGGCAAAGCATTTAAAGGATTTTGGATGGCAATATATTGTTGTAGATATTCAATGGTATGAGCCTGGCGCTAATTCCTCTCAGTATCGGCCCTTTGTAGAACTGGAGATGGACGAATATTCCCGGCTTATTCCTGCTGTAAACAGATTTCCTTCTTCAGCGGAAGGGAAAGGTTTTAAACCGCTCTCTGATTATGTTCATAGCCTTGGATTAAAGTTCGGCATCCATATAATGAGGGGAATTCCGAGGCAAGCAGTCCATCAAAATACAGGCATTTTAGACTCTGACCATACAGCCCGCGACATCGCTCATCCAAATTCAATCTGTCCATGGAATACAGATATGTATGGGGTAGATGCAAACACATCTGGTGCTGAGGCGTATTATAACTCTTTATTTAAGCTGTATGCCGAATGGGGAGTTGACTACATAAAGGTTGATGATATTGCAGCATCAAAGCTTTATACTACACATGTGGACGAAATTAAGCTGATAAGAAAGGCAATCGATAACTGTGGTAGAGATATGGTGTTAAGTCTGTCTCCAGGGCCTGCACCGCTCGAATTTGCTGATGTATTGCAGGATAACGCTAATATGTGGCGAATGACAGACGATTATTGGGATCAATGGCAGCTTTTATACGATATGTTTGAGAGATGTGAGAAATGGAGTGGGCTTTCAGGTCCAGGATATTGGCCTGATTGTGATATGCTCCCATTAGGACATATTGGCATTCGCTCTGTTGATGGAGGCGGTGCAGATCGTTGGACAAGGTTCACAAAGGAAGAACAGGTGACAATGCTGACATTATGGTCCGTGTTTCGTTCGCCACTCATGTTTGGCGGAGAGCTGCGGGACAATGACAGCTGGACACTGTCTTTACTAACAAACGAAGATATTCTTGAATTAAACCAAAATGGAACAGACAGCAGACTAATATTTAGAAATGGTGATAAAGTTGCTTGGACAGCCAAAGGACCTGATAACACTGTCTATGTAGCATTATTTAATATAGGCGAGGCTGAATGCGAAGTAGAAGTGTTGTTGGAAGACATCGGACTGACAAAAATAATGACAGCTAAGGATGTATGGGAAAAGGAATCCGTCCATATAGAGGAAACTGTTAAAGCAAAGCTTGCTCCACACAGCAGCAAGCTTTATAAAATAACATAAAAAAAAGCTGAACCACTCATTGGTTCAGCCTTTTCTTTTTTAGTTACTGCTTCGTGACAGCTACAGAAGCAGTGGACTCTCTAACTACAATTTGGGGTTCATAGACAATTGATGGAGCCGGCTTGCTTTTCTTTTCGACTGCAGCAACAATCCACTTCGCCGCTTCTTCGCCCATTTTCATTTTTGGATGCGTTATGGAGGTCAGCTTTACTTCTGAAGCCTCTGTTAAAAAGGAATCATCAAAGCCTAAGATAGAAATATCATTTGGGATAGATAATCCCATAGTCCGTAAAATGCTTATTGCTTTTATGGCGAGCTGATCATTATAGCATACGATGGCAGTCGGTCTGTCTTCTTTTTGGAGAATTTCCTGCAATGCTTCCAGTGATTTGTCTTGATCTTCTGTTGTAAAGTTAATGATCATATCCTGAAAGAAAGGAACGGCATGATCCTTGTATGCTTGTATAAAGCCCTTCATGCGGTTAACACCTTGTAAATCATCTGTTTTGAAAAGACCAATAATCCGCTTATGGCCAAGCTTAATTAAATGCTCTGTCGCAATATAACCGCCCTTTTCATCATTAACCATAATGTAAGGAGGCGCAAGCTGTGAGTAGAATTGGTTGATCATTAAGTATGGGATTTTATTTTGCTCTAGTTCCAAATAGTAATTGATATTAGGATTAAAGTTACTACTTTTTGTCGGCTCGACGATAAGTCCGTCAATATTGCTAGCGAGCATTGTCTGCAAGCATTGCTTTTCTTTGTCAATGTCATTATCTGTACAAGAAAAGGTCAATGAATAGCCTTTTGTTGATAAATAGGATTCTATGCCTTTAATGATGGAAGGAAAGATGTAATCAGATATATAAGTGGTAATAACACCAATATTTTTTGTGCGCTTGCCTGCTTGACCAGCAGAGCCCAACCCAGTTTCCGCTTTTCTGTCTGAGCAGAATGTGCCGGCACCTTGCTCCCTGTAAAGCCAGCCTTCATGAACCAAATCTCCTATTGCCTGGCGAATGGTATGGCGGCTTACTCCAAACATTTTGACAAGCTCATTTTCAGAATGAATTTTCTCCCCGGGTTTGACTTGGCCAGTTGTAATCCATTCAGTAATTTGTTCCTTAACCATGTTGTATTTTGTTTTTTGTGCCACACTATCACCACTTTCTTGTGTTTCCATATCCTTAACTTATACGTACAAAAATAGATATAAAGCTATCGTACCAAAAAAAGCAGGAAAAGACTATAATAAAATTTTTTCTGAAGAAGTAGTTCGTACAGAGGAGTTGCTATAAAAGGCGTAAAGCCAGTTTTTTCTGCTGATAAACACCAGGTTTTTGACAATTCTTTTATGTAAAACTTAAAAGATGTCTAGATTTGTATGAGGATATTTGTTGACATGTACGAACAACTATCATAAAATTTTTAATATAGAATACGCTTACATAAATACAACCATACAATTTCAGAACAAGTACTTATTCTTATTAATAGTATAGAGAGGAAAGTGAGTCTGATGACAGTTAAAGCTTTTGATTTAACGCAAGTAAGAATAACAGATGGTCCTTTTAAGCATGCAATGGAACTGAACATGGAATATCTTCTTCAGCTTGAACCAAATAAGCTATTGTCGAGATATAGAGAATATGCAGGTTTAGAACCAAAAGCGAGCCACTATAATGGCTGGGAGGAGCAAGGCATTTCCGGACATACTTTAGGTCACTATTTATCTGCATGCTCATTGATGGCTGCTGCGACTGGTGACAGCAGATTCAAAGACAGGGCGGCTTATATTGTCGAAGAGCTGGCGTTATGCCAGGAAGCAGACGGAACAGGATTAATCTCAGGAATTCCGAGAGGAAAAGCGATTTTTCAGGAAGTAAAGGAAGGCAAAATCTATTCCCAAGGCTTCGATTTGAATGGAGGCTGGGTGCCTTTATATACAATGCATAAAGTGTTTGCAGGCTTACGGGATGCTTATTTGCATACAGATAATGAGAAGGCTCTTGCAGTCGAAATGAAGCTTGGGCTTTGGCTTGAGGATATGGTAAAGGACCTTTCAGAAGAACAAATGGATGAATTGCTGAAGTGTGAGTTCGGAGGAATGGCTGAGGTGCTTGCTGATTTAGCTGTACATACTGGTGAAATGCGCTTTTTTGCACTTTCAGAAAGATTTTATCATAAAGAGGTGCTTGACCCATTAGCAGATAAAAAGGATGCACTCGCAGGAAAGCATGCCAACACACAAATACCGAAAGTTGTTGCTGCAGCAAGGCAGTATGAGATATCCGGCAACGAAACATATAAGGAAATTTCAGAGTACTTCTGGAATACGGTTGTTCATGAGCATTCCTATGTGATAGGAGGAAATTCGCTTAATGAGCATTTTGGCGAGGCAGGCAAGCAGAATGATAGATTAGGTGAGAATACATGTGAAACATGTAATTCGTATAATATGTTGAAATTGACAAAACATCTTTTCAGATGGAAACCGACTGCTGAGGAGGGAGATTACTATGAAAGGGCGCTTTATAACCACATACTCGCATCCCAGCATCCAGGTGATGGCAGTGTTTGTTATTTCGTTTCCCTCGACATGGGTGGCCATAAAAAGTACAACTCTAAGTTTGACAGCTTTACATGCTGTGTAGGCTCAGGCATGGAAAACCATGCCAGCCATGGAAATGCCATTTATTTTCATGATGACAGCAAGCTTTATATCAATCAATACATTCCTTCACGACTTGAGTGGAAGGAGATGGGAGTTGTTGTTGAGCAAAAAACAGCATACCCGAAGAATGGCAATATCAGGATAGAAATATCTGCCTCTGCAGACAAGGCTTTTACTTTGACGTTAAGGCACCCGTACTGGGCAGAAAAAGGAATGTCCATTTCGGTAAACGGTGAGGATTATCAGCATGAAACCAAACCAGCTAGTCTTATAGAAATAGATAGAGTTTGGAAAGATGGAGATGTACTTGAGGTTGATATCCCGATGACACTTCGTAAGGAAGCAATACTTGATAATCCAAACAGGGTTGCGTTTTTGTACGGACCAATTGTTCTAGCTGGTGATTTGGGAGAGATAAGCGATGCCCAAAAGACGAAGGACCTGTTGTTTACACCAGTGCTAGTAGCAGATAATAGCCCGTTGCAGCATATCAGCAAGATAAGTGAAGAGGCTTTTACGCTCGAAGGAATCGGAAATCCAAGAGATGTGGAATTAAAACCGTTTTACTTACTTCATGATAGAAGTGCGACAGTTTATTGGGATGTTTTTACGAAAGCTGACTGGGCTGAAGCAGAGAAATCTTATAAGGAAGCAATTCAAAAGGAGCAGGAGCTTGAAGCAAGAAGCATTGACTTCGTTCAGCCGGGAGAAATGCAGCCGGAAAGAGATCATCAATTTACAGGAGAGCATGTCGGGATTGGGACAGTGTCTAATCGAAAATATCGAGACACATGGCCAAACGGACACTTCAGCTTTGCTCTTAAGGTGTTGCAAGACCAACAAAATAGTTTAATAGTAGCTTATACGAAAAAGGAATGGGAAAGTATGCAAGGCTTTGATGTACTTGCAAATGAAACAAAGCTACAGGACGGTAAGTTGGAATGGGAAGAAATGAATCAGTTTGTTTATATTAAATATACGCTTCCTGAAAGTGCTGTAACAGAAGGCAACACACGTATTACCTTCCGTGCGCATGCAGAGAAAAGGGTTCCTAAAGTGTTTGAGTTGCGGACAGTAAAGGGTTAAAAAACATACAAGTATAAAATTTTAAAAAAATGAAAAAAAGAGATTGAAATAATCTCCAGAGATGTTAGAATGGCATTAAGGTTATACGTACAAGTTGATGAAGATGTTTTGGTTGTAAGGATGAATTCGAAATCGGTATACAACAGAATAAGCTGCTGCTTGTACGTATAAAAATACTAATAAGTGATGTGAATGAAGAAGTAGAGTAATCAACATTCCGATTATTATTTTTGAAAACGCATACTTTATCAGAGGGGAGTATATTACATGGCAAAGTATTCAATAGGTGTAGATTATGGAACGCAATCAGGAAGAGCAGTTCTTGTTGAGGTAGGTACAGGCAGAGAGGTGGCAACTGCTGTTAAAGAATACACACATGGTGTGATGGACGAATTTCTGCCTGATGGGACAACAAAACTGGAGCATGACTGGGCGCTTCAGCATCCAGCAGATTATTTAGAAGTTTTGCAGCTTACGATTCCGGAAGTTTTGCAGAAAGCAAATGTTTCTAACGAAGATGTTATTGGAGTTGGCATAGATTTTACTGCTTGTACGGTCCTGCCAATAGACAAAAACGGCATTCCGCTTTGTTTCCTGCCAGAGTTTAAGCAAAATCCGCATAGCTACGTGAAATTATGGAAGCATCATGCGGCACAGGATGAAGCAAACCGCTTGAATGAAATTGCTGCACAGCGCGGAGAGGCATTTTTGCAGCGTTATGGCGGCAAAATATCTTCTGAATGGGCAATACCGAAAATATGGCAAATCTTAAATGAAGCACCAGATATTTACGAGGCAGCAGATCAAGTGCTTGAAGCAACAGATTGGGTTATTTCCGAATTGACGGGAACAATCACTCGAAACAGCTGTACAGCAGGCTATAAGGCAATTTGGCATAAGCAGGATGGCTATCCAAGCAAGGAATTCTTTAAAGCGCTCGATCCGAGGCTTGAAAATGTAGTAGAAGAAAAGCTGTCCACAGATATCTATTCAATTGGATCAAAGGCAGGAGAAATTACGGAAAAAGCCGCAAAACTAACAGGCTTAAAAGCTGGCACAGCAGTTGCAGTCGCTAATGTCGATGCACATGTTGCCGTACCAGCAGTTGGGATAACAGAAGCAGGTAAGCTGCTTATGATTATGGGGACTTCTACATGTCATATCCTGCTTGGCGAAACAGAAGAAATTGTGCCAGGTATGTGCGGTGTTGTTGAAGATGGTGTAATTCCCGGATATTTAGGATATGAAGCAGGTCAGTCTTGTGTTGGAGACCATTTTGAGTGGTTTACAGAGAATTGTGTTCCAGAAAGCTACCAGCAGGAAGCCGAGGAAAAAGGGTTAAATATCCATCAGCTGCTGACAGAAAAAGCAAGCAAGCTGAATGTTGGCGAAAGCGGACTGCTTGCACTTGATTGGTGGAACGGAAACAGATCAACACTTGTTGATGTTGACTTGACTGGTGTTTTGCTTGGCGCAACCCTTTTAACAAAACCAGAGGAAATTTATCGTGCACTTATTGAAGCAACTGCCTATGGCACAAAAATGATTGTTGAAACATTCCGAGCGAGCGGTGTGCCTGTTAATGAAGTGTATGCAGCAGGAGGCATTGCTGAAAAGAATGCACTGATGATGCAAATTTATTCTGATGTGCTGAACATGGATATTAAGATTTCTGCTTCATCACAAACGCCAGCACTTGGAAGTGCCATGTTTGGTGCTGTAGCAGCAGGTAAGAGTAGAGGCGGATATGATCATATTAATGAAGCTGCTAAAGATATGGGCAGAATTAAGGATGATATTTATCAGCCAATCGAAACTAATGTAAGCGTTTATGGAAAGCTCTTTGATGAGTATGCTCGTCTTTATGATTACTTCGGACGTGGCGAAAATAATGTCATGAAAACACTTAAGCAAATTAAAAAAGAATCTGTTTTATCAAGTAAGGAGGATAACTATGCTAGAGAAGCTTAAGCAGGAAGTGTTAGAGGCAAACCTGATGCTGCCACAGCATAATCTAGTCACTTTTACTTGGGGGAATGTAAGCGGAATTGACAGAGAAAGCAGGCTTGTTGTCATTAAGCCAAGCGGCGTTCCTTATGACAAGTTGAAGGTCGAGGACCTTGTCGTGACAGACCTTGATGGAAATATAGTAGAAGGTGATTTGAATCCTTCCTCAGATACAGCAACACATCTTGCCTTATACCGGGCGTTTCCCGAAATTGGAGGAATTGTACATACGCATTCTCCGTGGGCAACAAGCTGGGCGCAGGCTGGAAGAAGAATACCAGCATTAGGAACAACACATGCAGATTATTTTTACGGTGAGGTTCCATGTACGCGAAAGCTGACAGAGGATGAAGTAAACAGAGCGTATGAGCTGGAAACTGGCAACGTCATCATCGAAACAGTTCGTAACGAGGGAATTGATCCAAAAGCGCTGCCGGGAATTTTAGTGACAGGCCATGCGCCGTTTTGCTGGGGAAAAGATGCGGACAATGCCGTTCATAATGCTGTTGTGCTTGAGGAGGTTGCCAAAATGGCGCTCCATACGCTGCAGCTGAATCCAGGTGTTGAGTGGATCGACCAATATTTGCTTGATAAGCATTACTTAAGAAAACATGGTGCAAATGCATATTACGGACAAAACAAAGCTGAAACAAAACAAGAAACTTCAAACTAATTATTGCCAGGAGGAATTAATATGTTAAAGACAAGAGAGTACGAATTTTGGTTTGTTACTGGAAGCCAGCTTTTATACGGAGAAGATGTATTGAAGCAGGTGGAGGAGCATTCAAAAACAATGGTAAACGCGTTGGACGCATCTTCTTCTTTAAGCTATAAACTAAGGTTTAAAGCAGTTGTTAAGGATGCAGATTCTATAAGAAGACTTGCGTTAGAGGCAAATGCAAATGAGTCATGTGCAGGTATTATAACGTGGATGCACACATTCTCTCCATCAAAAATGTGGATTGCAGGCTTATCAGCATTACAAAAACCTTTATTGCATTTCGCGACTCAATACAATCGAGATATTCCGTGGGAGTCAATTGACATGGACTTCATGAACCTTAACCAATCTGCACATGGTGACAGAGAGCATGGCTTCATTGGAAGCAGATTGAAATTGAACAGAAAGGTCATCGTTGGCCATTGGGAGAATGACGAAATTCGCGGACGGATTGGAAGCTGGATGAGAACAGCAGCGGCATTCTCAGAAAGTAAAGTATTAAAGGTTGCTAGATTTGGAGACAATATGCGCCAAGTAGCTGTTACAGAGGGCGACAAGATTGAAGCCCAAATTAAATTAGGCTGGACAGTGAACGGGTATGGAGTCGGAGATCTTGTAGCTAAGATAAATGAAGTAAGTGATGAGGACCTTTCTGCGTTGTTGACTGAGTATGAAGAGAAGTACGATATTGTCCCAGCAGGTTTAGAGGAAGGGCCAATCAGAGAGTCTATCCGTGAACAAGCAAAAATCGAATTAGGAATGAAGGCATTCCTTGAAGAAGGCAATTATACTGCATTTACAACAACATTTGAAGACCTTCATGGTATAAAGCAGCTTCCAGGGTTAGCTGTGCAAAGACTGATGGAGCAAGGCTATGGCTTTGCAGGTGAAGGAGACTGGAAAACAGCAGCGCTCGTTCGTCTAATGAAAATTGTTGCAGGCAATGAAGGAACTTCCTTTATGGAGGATTATACTTACCATTTTGACCCAGAAAATGAAATGGTTCTTGGCTCTCATATGCTTGAAGTTTGCCCAACAATTTCGGCAACAAAACCGAAAATTGAGGTTCATCCTCTAGGTATCGGCGGCAAAGAGGATCCTGCACGAATCGTGTTTGATGGAAGAGGCGGTTTGGCGTTAAATGCTTCCATTATTGACCTTGGCCATCGTTTCCGTCTTCTCGTTAATGAAGTGGATGCACTACAGCCAGAAGAGGAAATGCCAAATCTGCCAGTTGCAAGAGTGTTGTGGAAAACACAGCCTTCCTTAAGCCAAGCTGTTGAAAATTGGATTCAAGCAGGCGGAGCCCACCATACATGCTTCTCTTACGTTGTTTCAACAGAGCAGCTTCGAGACTTTGCAGAATTGGTAGATATCGAGCTTGTTGTCATTAACAATGACACAAACTCTATTACATTCCAAAATGAGTTGAAATGGAATGATATGTTCTATCGCTTAAAATAATAAGCAATTAAAAAGTTAGTAGATTCTTCTATGAATCAGTTAAACAGCATGATAAGTCAGAACTTCCATTACAATTCTAGATTTTTAGAACAATGGAGGCTCTGACTTCAGCCATTTTATCGCATGCGATTGTGCAATACATAGCTTTTTAATAAAAGGAGGAAAAAGAAGATGGCAAATAAGGTAATCATCAACACTGATGTAAAAAAGGGCAAAATCAACAAAAATATATATGGACATTTTGCTGAGCACTTAGGCAGATGTATTTATGAAGGGATATGGGTTGGAGAGGAGTCGCCGATTCCAAATACAAAAGGAATTAGAAATGATGTATTAGAGGCACTGAAAAAAATAAATATCCCTGTCTTGAGATGGCCAGGCGGCTGCTTTGCTGATGAATATCATTGGAAGGATGGGATTGGCCCAAGAGAAGACAGAAAACGGATGGTAAATACACATTGGGGCGGCGTTGTCGAAAATAATCATTTCGGTACACATGAGTTTATGCTGCTATGTGAGCTGTTAGGTACGGAACCGTATATATGCGGAAATGTGGGGAGCGGCACTGTCCAAGAAATGTCCGAATGGGTAGAATACATGACGTTTGAAGGAGAGTCGCCAATGGCTAATTGGCGTCGTGAAAATGGCAAAGACGAGCCATGGAAGCTTACTTATTTTGGTGTTGGCAATGAAAACTGGGGCTGCGGCGGCAATATGCGACCGGAATATTATGCAGACCTTTATCGCCGTTATCAGACATATGTGAGGAACTATGGAGACAACAAGATTTATAAGATTGCTGGCGGTGCTAATGTTGATGATTATAATTGGACGGAAGTACTCATGGAAAATGCAGGCCATCTTATGGATGGATTAAGCCTTCATTATTACACGATTCCAGGCGACTTCTGGACGGGTAAAGGCTCTGCACTGAACTTCCCTGAGGATGAATGGTTCATCACGATGAAGAAAGCGATCCATATGGATGAATTGATTTCAAAGCATGGCAACATCATGGATAAATATGACCCGGATAAAAGAGTCGGCATGATCATTGATGAGTGGGGTACATGGTTTGATGTTGAGCCAGGTACAAACCCAGGCTTCCTGTATCAGCAAAATACGATTCGTGATGCAATTGTCGCAGCATTGCATTTTAATATTTTCCATCAGCATTGTGATCGTGTCCAAATGACAAATATCGCTCAAACGGTGAATGTTCTGCAGGCAATGATTTTAACTGAAGGTGAAGAAATGATTCTAACGCCGACATATCATGTTTTTGATATGTACAAAGTGCATCAGGATGCAGAGCTGTTGAGTGTGGATACGCAAATCGGAACGTATGAATATAATGGTGAAACTCTGCCACAAGTTAGTGTAACAGCATCGAAGGATGGCAATGGCAACATTCATGTGAGCTTCTGTAATATTGACCATGTTAATGGAAACACTCTTGAGCTGGATTTACGTGGATTAAGCAATGCTGCTAAAGTGTCTGGCACAATTATAAAAGCAGATGTGATGAATGCCCACAACAGTTTTGAAGCACCAGAAACAGTTAAGCCTGTTGCGTTTGAAGATGTGGAAGTTAACGGAAGTGTGCTTTCTGTAAGCATTCCGCCAATGTCTGTTGTCACATTAGCAATTACAGAAGATTAAGGTGAGACTATGAGTGAAAATATATGCAAGGGCTGTGTTGAAAGTGTGATAGTTTCAGAGGAAGTCATTGAGGAACTGCTTGTGGAAGCTGCAGAAACGCCTGAAAAGCTGGTGTGTGACTCCATTTATCAGGAAAGGCTTGGCATTTGCTCCTCTTGTGCTTCCTTGCAATATGGAACAACATGTGCCTATAGCGGTTGTATTATCCGCTATAGAGCCAAGTTTAAAGGGAAGGCTTGTCCAAATATAGGAAATCCAAAATGGCATAAAGTTGTATAAACTTCACAATAAAATCTTCTAAATGAAAGGAAGTAGAGCATATGACAGCGAATAAAGCAAAGATGATTCTGGAAAAGGACTTCAAGGTTGGAGAAATCGATAATCGAATTTATGGGTCATTTATAGAGCATCTCGGAAGGGCTGTATATGGAGGTGTTTTTGAACCGAATCATCCGGAGGCGGATGAGAACGGTTTCAGGAAGGATGTTATCAATCTAGTTAGAGAACTTCAAGTACCCCTTGTCCGCTATCCAGGCGGAAACTTTGTGTCTGGCTATAACTGGGAAGATGGAGTCGGTCCTGTTGAAAGCCGCCCGCGCAGATTGGATTTGGCTTGGAGAACGACAGAGACAAATGAAGTAGGTACAAATGAATTCATGAAATGGGCAAAGCTGGTAGGAGCAGATGTAAACATGGCAGTCAACCTTGGCACAAGGGGAATTGATGCAGCGAGAAATCTCGTTGAGTACTGCAACCATCCAGGCGGCTCCTATTACAGTGATCTTCGTGCTTCGCATGGTGTGAAGGAACCATACAATATTAAAACATGGTGCTTAGGAAATGAAATGGATGGTCCTTGGCAAATCGGACATAAGACCGCAGCAGAATATGGGCGAATTGCCCAAGAAGCTGCTAAAGTGATGAAATGGGTTGACCCATCCATTGAACTGGTAGCCTGTGGAAGCTCACATCGCAATATGCCGACATTTGCAGATTGGGAAGCAACAGTGCTTGACCATACATATGAACATGTAGATTATATTTCCTTGCACCAATATTACGGAAATCAGTCTAACGATGTAGCCAATTATCTGGCTTTATCACTCGAGATGGATGACTTCATCTCCTCTGTCATATCGATTGCAGATTATGTTAAAGCAAAAAAACGAAGCAAAAAGAAAATAAATCTATCCTTTGATGAGTGGAATGTCTGGTATCACAGCAATGAAAATGACAAGTTAATTGAGCCTTGGAGTATTGCTCCGCATCAGCTTGAGGATATTTATAATTTTGAGGATGCGTTACTTGTTGGCTGCATGCTAATTACGATGCTAAAGCATGCTGACAGACTGAAGATTGCCTGTTTAGCACAGCTTGTCAACGTTATTGCCCCAATAATGACAGAGGATAATGGGCCAGCTTGGAAGCAAAGCATATTCTATCCATACATGCATACGTCTGTTTACGGGAGAGGCGTTTCGCTAAATCCAATCGTCTCTAGTCCGAAGTACGACAGCAAGGACTTTACAGATGTTCCTTATTTAGAATCAACAGCAGTTTATAACGAGGAAAAAGAACAGTTAACTATTTTCGCGGTAAATCGTCACTTGGAAGAAGGGCTGCTGCTCGAATGTGATATTCGTAATTTTGAAGACTATCAAGTTGTCGAGCACATCGTTTTAGAAAATGATGATATTAAGGCAGAAAACAGTGCAGAAAAGCAGAAAGTGGAACCGCATACAAACGGGAATGCCGAGTGGAAAGACGGCATTATAACAGCTGTCCTTCCAAAGCTCTCTTGGAATGTAATTCGATTAGAAAAAAGATAAATGAAATGGAAGGATGAATTTGATGAAATCAACAAAAGAACTTTATGGGAAAATCGGCAGCAAGGAAGTAAATCAATATAAACTCATAAATGATAATGGCATGGAGGTTTCATGCATTAATTACGGGTGTATTATCACAAGTATTTTGACACCAGATAAAGAAGGGAATATCGAGAATGTTGTACTTGGGTATGATTCACTCTCAGGATATGAAAATGATTCCTACTTTTTAGGAGCGGTTGTTGGTAGAATCGCAGGCAGAATAAAAGGAGCATCCTTTGAATTGGATGGACAGAGCTATACACTGGCTAAAAATGATGGTCCCAACCACCTGCACGGCGGAATAAAAGGCTATAACACGGTAGTCTGGGAGGCAGAGGCTGTAGAGGAGGCTGGCGCAATTGGCGTACAGTTTACGCATACAAGTCCTGATGGCGATGAGGGATATCCTGGAGAGCTGAAGCTTACTGTTACTTATTTACTGTCTAATAATAATGAATTGGTTATCCGTTATTCTGGCATTTCTGATAAAAAGACAATTATCAACATGACAAACCATTCGTATTTCAATTTAAGCGGCAATTATAAAAGCGATATTCTGAACCATAAGCTGACAATAGATGCTGATCGTGTGTTGGAATTGGATGAAGAGTTGCTTCCGACAGGTATTGTTGCAGATGTCCTTCATACAGCCTTTGACTTTAGAGAAGGAAGACTAATTAAAACAGGGCCAGAATCGAGAGAAGCACAAATTTCACTTGCTGGTGATGGCTATGATCATCCATTTCTATTAAATAAAGAAAAAGGTGACGAAATATTATTGGTAGACGAAGAGTCTGGCAGAACACTTACAATTAATACCGATGAAGCAGGAGTAGTTCTGTATACAGGCAACCAAATCGATGAGTCAGACAGATTTGTTGATGTGCCAGCAAAACGTTACCATGGACTTTGTCTTGAAACACAAGGACTTCCAGACGCCATCAACCAGCCTGATTTTCCAAGCTGGATAATAGATGCTAACAAGGAATACAAAACAACAACCACCTATCGGTTTGGAACATTAGCTTAAAGCTAGCAGCAAAAGACATGGTGAAATAAAAGGAGGAGCTGTCAATGGAAACGTTTATTGCCGAAATTCATGATTTAAGTAAAACATGCAGCTGCCAAAATGAACATAATGAAATACCGATTGAAAGTATTGTAGCTAAGAGTGGAGCGTTGAACGAGGTAGCTCACTACCTTACCAAGAAGTCATTTAAATATCCTAAAATCGTAGCTGATGATAAGACAATGAAAGCTGCTGGAGAGGAATTAGCAGAATTGCTGGAGGCAGAAGGTATAAAAGTATCTTCCTGCAATATTACTCCAGATGAAAACGGAGATGTTGTAGCAGATGAAAAGGCCCTTGTCCAAGTACTGCTGGAGACGGGGAAATCCAGTGATGTTATGATTGCAGTCGGGTCTGGAACCATCCATGATATTACACGCTTTTGCAGCGCTACTTTAAATATCCCATTCATTTCCATACCAACTGCACCTTCTGTTGATGGATTTACATCATTAGGAGCACCGCTTATTGTCAGAGGGGTAAAGAAAACATTTCAAATGACGTCCCCAATCGCTGTTTTTGCTGATATTGATGTGTTGAAAAACGCACCAAAAGAAATGATTGCAGCAGGTGTCGGTGATGTCATTGCAAAATACACTTCACTTGCTGATTGGAAATTTGAGCGCTATGCAGCAAACGCTCCTTTTTGTGAGCTATCTGCAGAATTAACACAGCTTACATTGGATGAATGTGTAAATAATATTGATAAAATCGCTTCAGCAGACGAGGAAGGCATTACTATATTAATCGAAAGCTTGATTAAGTCGGGAATTGCCATGCTCGTGTTTGGACAATCACATCCTGCTTCAGGCGGAGAGCATCATCTATCCCATTACTGGGAAATGGACCTTTTGAAAAACAATCGTCCCCAAGTTCTTCACGGAGCAAAAGTCGGGGTAACTACTATATTATTAAGCTCCATATATAAGACAAAGTTCCTTGCCGAGCTGGAAAATATACTAGACAATCCCGCAATTCAAGAAAATCATGAGCAACTCTTGGTAAATATAAGAGAAAATAAGGATAAAATAAAACAAATCATTCAAGCAATACCTGATCCCGCAGATACAAGAAAGCTAATGGAAAGCTTAGGAGGACCAGTAACCCCAGAAGAGCTGGGCATTTCTGACTCATTAGTACAAGAAAGCCTTAAGCACGCCCACAACCTGCGCGACCGTTACACAGTTTTGAAGTTCCTTAACGAAGTTTTACAAACAGAGTATGACACTGTCGCAAAAGTATAGGGAAAATACAACCTGCTGTTCTCAACAGCAGGTTGTATTTTTTAATAAGGAGAGTGCTAGTTACGCCCTGTTTCTCAAGATATTAAAAAAAGAGACGGGAAACAAACCTCTATAATGTAACGAATTTGTCTACATCTTCAAACCTGCTGCTTTAAATCAGCAGGTTTTTTGCTTTGCTGATAAATAAATGGTTAACTTTTGAATACATCCTCGAAAAGGAACCAAAGATATGTATTAAGAATCATTTTCAATAAAAATAAAAAAAATAGAGGAAATCCCCTTTATTTGTAAAATATTTAGATTATTAGACAATTCTCTCAGAATATAAAGCTGTTTAACACGGATTAAAATCGAAATTACTCGATAAAAAGCAGGAAGACCATCCTTTTTATCTCTTTATCTCCAAAAATATGAAAAAATAAAGAGGAAAACGGTTGACTGAAAGCGTTATCCGTATTATGATGTAATCATAAATTATCAAAACATAACCAAAACATAACAACAAGAATGATGATAGTATGAATAAGTTTTCCCGAAATAATGAAAAGAGAACGGCATTTGCAGCCGTACTAAAGTAAATAGGGAAGCGATACAATCAACTTATTAGCTGTTAAACAGCCGAAATAATATCTGGAGGAGGAAATGAAGATGTCTACAGTTACAGCTGAAAAACTGAAAAACTATATTAATGGTGAGTGGGTTGAAAGCAATACGACTGTTTATGAAGAGGTATACAATCCTGCTACAAAAGAAGTCATCGGTCGTGTTCCTATTTCCACAAAGGAAGATATTGAGCAAGCAACAAACGCTGCCAAAGCTGCGTTTGAAAAATGGAAGAATGTCGCTGTACCAAGAAGAGCAAGAATCTTATTCAATTATCAGCAATTACTAACGAAAAATAAAGAAGAGCTAGCAAGACTGATTACAATCGAGAACGGAAAAAACCTGACGGAAGCGCTTGGAGAAGTACAGAGAGGCATTGAAAATGTTGAGTTTGCTGCAGGTGCACCAACATTAATGATGGGTGATTCCCTTGCTTCGATCGCGACAGACGTAGAAGCAACAAACTACCGTTATCCAATCGGTGTAGTCGGCGGAATTGCGCCTTTCAACTTCCCAATGATGGTACCATGCTGGATGTTCCCAATGGCAATTGCTTTAGGCAACACTTTCATTCTTAAGCCATCTGAAAGAACACCGTTATTAACTAGAAGATTAGTAGAGTTATTCACAGAGGCCGGTCTTCCAAAAGGGGTATTCAATGTAGTTTATGGAGCACATGATGTTGTTAATGGCATCTTGGAGCATACGGAAATCAAAGCAATTTCCTTTGTTGGCTCAAAGCCTGTCGGTGAATATGTCTATAAAAAAGGTTCAGAAAATTTAAAGCGTGTTCAAGCTCTAACAGGTGCGAAAAACCACACAATCGTCTTAAATGATGCTAACTTGGAAGAAACGGTTACAAATGTCGTGTCAGCTGCATTCGGTTCTGCTGGTGAACGCTGCATGGCATGTGCTGTTGTTACAGTTGAAGAGGGCATAGCAGATGAGTTCATGGCTGCATTAGAGGCAAAAACCAGAAGTATAAAAATAGGGAATGGCCTTGAGGATGGAGTGTTTTTAGGACCTGTCATCAGAGAAGAAAATAGACAAAAAACATTAGGCTATATTGAAAGAGGCATCGACGAGGGAGCAAATCTTGTTGCAGATGGTCGTAAAAACGCCCCTAAAGAAGGATATTTCGTTGGTCCAACAATTTTCGATAATGTCACAACAGATATGACAATCTGGAAAGAGGAAATATTCGCTCCTGTATTGTCGATCATGCGTGTGAAAAACTTAAAAGAAGCAGTCGAAATTGCAAACCAGTCTGAATTTGCAAATGGTGCATGTCTATTCACATCAAATGCATCCTCTATCCGTTATTTCAGAGAAAACATCGATGCAGGTATGCTAGGAATTAACCTTGGAGTACCAGCACCAATGGCATTCTTCCCATTCTCTGGCTGGAAGTCTTCCTTCTATGGAACACTTCATGCTAACGGCAAGGACAGTGTCGACTTCTATACTCGTAAAAAAGTGGTCACAGCACGTTATATATCGCCATCTTTTGATTGATAAATAGATTAATTGTTTTTCGTGAATTTTTTGCCGCGATCAGAGTTAAATCTCTGATCGCAAGGCTTAAGGAGGAAACCGCATGAGTGAGCTGCTGCGCAAATTTCAGCATACAGAAGCAATAGATGGTGTGAAAGTTATCCATGATGTTACGAAAGAAAACTCCCCGTTAAACTATGTTGGTTTTAAATTAATTGAATTATCCCAAAAAGCTCAATACAAAGAGGTGCTTGGTTCTGAAGAATGCTGCATTGTTGCTGTGACAGGAAAAATTACTGTCAGCGACGGCACCGCTGTATTTGAAAATATCGGTACACGAGACAGTGTGTTTGAACGGATTCCAACAGACAGTGTCTATGTTTCCAATGGAGCTGAGTTCACAATCTCAGCAAACAGCACGAATGCCAAGGTTGCCCTTTGCTATTCGCCATCTGAAGAAGCAAAGCCTACAAAATTAATTAAAGCAGAAGAAAATAGTGTAGAGCAAAGAGGGAAATTCAATAACCAACGCCTTGTCCATAATATCCTTCCGGATTCGCATCCTGCTGCCAACAGCCTGCTCGTTGTTGAAGTCATCACAGAAACTGCGAATTGGTCAAGCTACCCTCCACATAAACATGACCAGGACAATTTGCCAGAGGAATCCTTTTTGGAAGAAACGTACTATCATGAAATCAATCCAAAACAAGGCTTCTTGTTTCAACGTGTATATACTGATGATCGCTCATTAGATGAAACGATGGCAGTAGAAAATGGGGATGTGGTAATTGTTCCTAAAGGATATCACCCTGTTGGAGTGCCTGACGGCTATACATCCTACTATTTAAATGTCATGGCAGGACCAACAAGAATATGGAAATTCCACAATGATAAAGATCATGAATGGATTTTAAACCGCTGATAAATAAGGAGGATTCTTCCCATGAAATATGAATTCAATTCAGATAAAGAGTTTGATTTAATTGCAATTGGCAGAGCCTGCATCGATTTAAATGCAGTTGAATATAACCGTCCAATGGAAGAGACGATGACATTTTCCAAATATGTCGGCGGATCACCAGCAAATATAGCAATTGGCAGCAGTAAGTTAGGATTAAAAGCCGGCTTCATCGGTAAAATTGCTGATGATCAGCATGGCCGATTCATCAAGAGCTATATGCAAGGTGTCGGCATTGATGTTTCTAATATTGTGACAGATAAAGATGGTCATAAGACAGGCCTTGCTTTTACAGAAATAAAAAGCCCTGATGAATGCAGCATCCTAATGTACAGAGATGATGTAGCAGATTTATATCTTGAGCCTTCTGAAGTTAACGAAGAATATATTAAAAAAGCAAAGCTGCTGCTTGTATCAGGAACAGCTCTTGCTGCAAGTCCGTCAAGGGAAGCGGTAATTAAAGCGGTTCAGCTTGCCAAGAAAAATGGCATTAAGGTTGCATTTGAACTCGATTACCGTCCTTATACGTGGAAATCTCCTGAAGAGACCGCTGTTTATTATTCTCTTATTGCATCACAGGCAGAGATTATTATTGGGACACGTGACGAGTATGATGCGATGGAAAATAGGAGAGATGGGCGCAATCAAGAAACAGTGCAGAACCTCTTTGGCCAAAGTGCAGAATTAATTGTCATTAAGCATGGTGTTGACGGTTCATACGCATATGTGAAGTCAGGTGATGTATTCAGAGCGCAAGCCTATAAAACGAATGTATTAAAAACCTTTGGAGCAGGAGATTCCTATGCATCAGCTTTCCTATATGCATTAATTTCTGGCAAGAAGATCGGCGAAGCATTAAAATACGGCAGCGCGTCCGCTTCCATTGTTGTCAGCAAGCACAGCTCTTCTGAAGCAATGCCACAAGTAGAAGAAATTGAGGAACTAATTGCTAAGAATGAAAAGATAGAAGCACCAAGATAGGAGGCTAGAGAATGGAAACGATTACTTTGACAACAGCACAAGCGCTGGTCAAGTTTTTGAATCAGCAGTATATCCATGTTGATGGAAAGGAATTTCCTTTCGTAGAAGGTATCTTTAATGTATTTGGACACGGAAATGTATTAGGAATTGGCCAAGCTCTTGAACAAGACCCAGGGCATTTAAAAGTTATCCAAGGGAAAAACGAACAAGGCATGGCACATGCAGCAATTGCCTACAGTAAACAAATGCTCAGACAGAAGATATTTGCTGTTTCCACATCTTCTGGACCAGGATCTGCCAATGTTATTACAGCAGCAGCTACAGCACATGCAAATAACATTCCTGTATTGTTTATTCCTGCAGACACTTTTGCATCAAGACAGCCAGATCCTGTTTTGCAGCAAATGGAGCAAGAATACAGCATTGCTGTCACAACAAATGACGCATTTTTGCCTGTTTCCCGCTACTGGGACCGTATCACTCGTCCAGAACAGCTAATGTCTAGTTTACTTCGCGCTTTTGAAGTAATGACAGATCCTGGGAAGGCTGGCCCGGCAACGATTTGTATTGCTCAAGACGTAGAAGGAGAAGCATTCGATTACGATGTTAAGTTTTTTGAGAAAAGAGTTCATTATATAGATCGGAAGGCTCCTCATGAGCGTGAGCTGGAAGGTGCTGTTAAGGCGATAAAATCCTCCAAAAAGCCGCTTATTTTAGTCGGGGGAGGCGCTAAATATTCAGAGGCGAGGGAAAGCTTGATTGCATTTTCGGAAAAATTCAATGTCCCTCTTGTTGAAACACAGGCAGGTAAGTCAACTGTGGAAAGTGATTTCAAAAATAATTTGGGTGGAATGGGCATTACTGGGACACTTGCAGCAAATAAAGCAGCAAAAGAAGCGGATCTAATTATCGGTATCGGTACAAGATATACAGATTTTGCGACATCCTCGAAAACTGCTTTTGATTTTGCTTCAGCTAAATTTTTAAATATTAATGTAAGCAGAATGCAAACATATAAGTTCGATGCATTTCAAGTTGTAGCTGACGCGAAAACAACGCTTGACCGCTTAATCCCATTGCTTGATGGCTATGAAAGTGAATTTGGAAGCAGAATCACCGAGTTAAAAGAAGAGTGGCTGACAGAAAGAGAGCGCTTAGGACGTGTCGAATTCAGCCGCGAGGGCTTCAACCCGGAAATCAAAAATCACTTTACACAAGAAATACTGAATGAATATGCGGATGCATTAAACACAGAGTTAGCACAAACAACGGCATTGCTAACGATTAATGACACGGTGGAAAAAGACAGCACGGTTATTTGTTCAGCAGGTTCTCTGCCAGGCGACTTGCAGCGCTTATGGCACTCAAGTACACCGAATACGTATCATCTTGAATACGGATATTCATGCATGGGTTATGAAATTTCAGGAGCACTTGGTGTTAAATTAGCAGATCCTTCAAAAGAAGTTTATTCCTTTGTCGGAGATGGCAGCTTCCTTATGCTGCATTCTGAGCTTATTACATCCTTGCAATATAAGCAAAAAATCAATGTTCTTCTGTTTGATAATTCAGGCTGGGGCTGTATAAACAACCTGCAAATGGATCATGGCAGTGGCAGCTTCGATTGTGAGTTCCGCACTGCAGATAACCAGATTATGAATATTGACTATGCTAAAGTAGCAGAAGGTTACGGAGCAAAAGTTTATCGAGCAAACACAGTTGAGGATTTGAAAGCAGCGTTAGAAGATGCGAAGAAACAGGATATTTCTACATTGATTGAAATGAAAGTGTTGCCAAAGACAATGACAGATGGCTATAACAGCTGGTGGAATGTTGGTGTAGCGGAAGCTTCTAATAGCGAAAGTGTTCAAAAAGCTAACGACTCAAGGAAAGCGAAACTTCAAGAAGCAAAACAATATTAAAAGGGGAGAATGGGGATGGGGACTCAAATATTATGGGGTATTGCACCGATAGGCTGGCGCAATGATGATATTCCCGAAATTGGTGCCGGTAATACATTGCAACACTTGTTAAGTGATATTGTAGTTGCAGGTTTTCAAGGAACAGAAGTAGGCGGATTTTTTCCAGAACCAACCATTTTGAATAAAGAGCTTAGCTTGCGAAAATTGAAGATAGCAGGAAAGTGGTTCTCAAGCTTCATCATCAGAGATGGAATTGAATCGGCAAAAGCAGCTTTTCATGAGCATTGCAAATACTTGCAGGAGGTCCATGCAGCTGTTGCGGTTGTCTCTGAACAGACACACAGTGTGCAAGGAACCTCGGAGAACGTATTTACAACAAAGCCTCACTTTACAGAGCAAGAATGGAGCCTGTTATGTGCGGGGTTAAATGAGCTCGGAAAAATTGCCGAAGCATACCAATTAAAGCTCGTTTATCATCATCATATGGGAACTGGTGTACAGACATTGGCAGAAATAGACCGTTTAATGGATAATACTGATGCAAATCATGTTCACCTTTTGTATGATACTGGCCACATTTATGTTTCAGACGGAGATTATATGACATTACTCGTCAAGCACAGAAACCGTATCAAGCATGTCCATTTTAAAGACGTCAGAGAAAGTGAGCGTACTGCATGCAGTAATGAAGGCTTATCTTTTCTACAATCCTTCCTGCGTGGAATGTTTACAGTACCTGGGGATGGCTGTATTGATTTCACGGAAGTTTATGCTTATTTGCTGAAAACTGATTACAGCGGCTGGATTGTCATTGAAGCTGAGCAGGATCCATCTATCGCTAACCCTTTGGAATATGCACTTATTGCCAGAAATTATATTGACCAGAACTTGCTTGTCCAAACATACAAGGAAGAGGGGAATGTTGTATGACTACAAGTGGGGAGCCTCATAAAAAACATTTGAAGAAAATTACGTTAATCTCTACATTCGGAGGGCTGCTGTTCGGTTATGACACAGGCGTTATAAATGGGGCCCTCCCCTTTATGTCAGAAGAAGATCAGCTTAACTTAACTCCATTTACAGAAGGTCTTGTCACAAGTTCACTCTTGTTTGGAGCTGCTTTTGGGGCGATGTTTGGGGGAAGATTGTCTGACCATCATGGCCGCCGGAAGAATATTCTTTATCTGGCAATCTTGTTTATCATTGCGACATTAGGCTGTACCTTTGCACCAAGTGTTGAATTAATGGTTACCTTCCGCTTCATTTTAGGTCTTGCTGTCGGCGGTGCATCCGTAACCGTTCCAGCTTTCCTTGCAGAAATGTCGCCAGCTGAAAACAGAGGCAGAATGGTAACGCAGAATGAATTGATGATTGTATCAGGACAGCTGCTCGCGTTCACTTTCAATGCCATCTTAGGAAACACACTCGGCGATACGGCTCATGTTTGGAGATACATGCTTGTAATAGCATCACTTCCTGCAGTGTTTTTATGGTTTGGAATGCTCATTGTCCCGGAAAGTCCGCGCTGGCTTGCCTCTAAAGGCCGACTTGGCGATGCACTACGTGTGCTGCAAAAGGTAAGGGCAGAAGCAAGAGCACAAGCAGAGCTGAAAGAAATTGAGAAATCATTATCAGATCAATCGCAAATGAAAAAAGCAACTTTTAAAGACCTGAATGTTCCGTGGGTCCGAAGAATCGTGTTTATCGGATTGGGAATTGCGGTTGTACAGCAAATAACAGGTGTTAACTCCATTATGTATTATGGAACAGAAATATTAAAGGATGCCGGTTTTGAGACAAGAGCAGCTTTAATAGGTAATATTGCAAACGGTGTCATATCTGTTGTTGCTACATTTGTTGGTATTTGGTTACTCGGTCGGGTCGGCCGCCGTCCAATGTTGATTACAGGCCAAATCGGCACAACCATTGCATTGCTGCTAATCGGAATCTTTTCTCTTACTATGGAAGGATCACCAGCACTTCCATATATCGTCCTATCCTTGACTGTAACATTTTTAGCCTTCCAGCAAGGTGCTATCTCACCAGTGACATGGTTAATGCTGTCAGAGATATTCCCGCAAAGACTCAGAGGGCTTGGTATGGGTGTAACTGTGTTCTGTCTTTGGATTACGAACTTCCTTGTCGGCTTGCTGTTCCCAGTATTAATGGCAGGAATTGGCTTATCAACGACATTCTTTGTTTTTGTTGGTCTTGGCATTCTAGCGATTTTATTTGTTAAAAAGTATTTGCCAGAAACAAAGGGCCGCACATTAGAGCAATTAGAAGAAGACTTCCGCAATTATGGGAAGAACAGCACAGACGATGCAATACCGGAAGCAAAGTAAGGTATATGAAGGTTTTTGTAAGCGGATTCTATTATGAGTATAACTAAATAAACAGAAAGAGGATGAAAGCTATGACATTAAATATTGGAGTAATCGGAACAGGTGCGATTGGACGGGAACATATAAAAAGGATCACAAATACACTGTCAGGCGGGAAAATAGTCGCAGTTACTGATGTAAATCAAGAATCGGCAAAACAAGCAGTTGAACAATATGGATTGGATGCTGCAGTTTATCCTGATGATGTCTCTTTAGTTGCTGCAAATGATGTGGATGCTGTATTTGTAACAAGCTGGGGACCTGCACATGAAGCAAGTGTGCTTGCGGCAATTGCTGCTGGTAAGTACGTATTCTGTGAAAAGCCGTTGGCAACAACTGCAGAAGGCTGCATGAGAATAGTCGAAGCAGAAATGAAGCATGGCAAACGCTTAGTTCAGGTTGGCTTTATGCGCCGATATGATAGCGGATATGTTCAGTTGAAAGAAGCAATTGACAATAAGTTTATTGGTGAACCACTGTTGATCCATTGTGCTCACCGCAATCCAGAGGTTAATGAAATGTATACGACAGATATGGCGATCTCAGACACGTTAGTACATGAGATTGATGTACTTCATTGGTTGGTAGATGATGACTATAAATCTGTTCAAGTACTATTCCCAAGAAAATCAAAATATGCACATGAAAACTTAAGAGACCCGCAAATCGTCATCTTGGAAACAAATTCCGGCATTATCATCAATGTAGAAATCTCTGTTAATTGCCAGTATGGATACGATATTCAATGTGAGGTTGTAGGAGAAGACGGAATTGTAAAGCTTCCTGAATTCCAAAGCATCACATACCGCAAAAATGCTACATTAGGTTCCAATATATTAGTAGACTGGAAGCAACGCTTTCTTGATGCATATGATGCAGAGCTACAGGACTTTATGGATTCTATTAAAACAACTGGTGAGCCGAATGGACCAACAGCATGGGATGGCTATATTGCACAAGTAACGGCTGATGCTTGTGTGAAGTCCCAACAATCCGGCGGTAAGGAAGAAGTTGTGTTAGCAGATAAACCTGATTTCTATAAAAAAGGGTTAGAGACTGCAAGTCTATAATTTATAGCTAGGGGTAAGAAGGGGGCTTCCCCCTTCTAGGTGCATACTATTAAATTACAAAGGGAAGAGGTTAAATACATGAGATTAGCATATGATCCATCACACTTTCGCGATAACACTGGGTTAAAGGAAACAATCGACAATGTAGCAAGACTTGGCTACGAATATGTGGAGCTATCCCCGCGCAAGGACTTCATTTGGTTCTACGAATATCCAAAAGTTGATAAGCAGCTGATTAAGGATTTAAAGAGATATTGCTCAGATGCAGGCGTGAAAATTTCCTCTGTTCTGCCTGTCCAGCAATGGGCTTCCCCAAACGAATTAGAACGCCAAGCTGCAGTAAGAAACTGGAAGCGATGCATTGAAATTACGTCAGATTTGGGCGTTGATTTAATGAATAGTGAATTTGCCGGCGATAAAACGCGTCCAACAGAAAGTGAAGCATCCTTTATCCGCTCCATGGATGAGCTAATGCCTATTTTCGAAAAGGAAGGAATTGCGCTTAATCTGCAATCACATCCACATGACTTTATTGAGCTGAATATTGAGGCAGTCCGCATGATTCGTGCATTGGATAAGGATTGGATTAAATTAGTTTATTCTGTGGCACATGCCTTCTTCTATGATGATGGCATCGGCGATATCGGAAAACAACTGGATGAAGCAAAGGACTTGTTGGCACATGTATTGATTGCTGACACACTTAATCATAAAGCAGCCTTTGGATTACGCTATATTGTAAATCCACCAAATGCCAATGTGACTGTTCACCAGCATTTAAATCCAGGTGAAGGGGAAATTGATTTTGATACATTATACCGTAAGCTGAGAGAATTCAACTTCAACGGCATTGTTACAAACTCTGTTTTTGCATACCCAGATAAACCAGACTGGTCCAATGAAGTGACATTAAATTCGATTAAACAAGGTTTAGGGTTATCAGCAGTTAAATAAGGAGGATAGTCATTATGAAAATAGGGTTAAATCAAGGGACAACATTAGAGAACTCTAGTTTGGAAAAGGACTTAGAGCTTTGTGAGAAATACGGCTATGACTATATTGAAATTAGATCAATCGATCAATTAAAAGACTACTTAAAAACACATTCACTGGAAGATTTAGCTGCATACTTCCAAACGCATCATATCAAGCCACTGTCTTTAAATGCGCTAGTATTCTTCAATAACCGTACAGAAGAGGAATATGCAGCATTGCGTGAAGAATTTAAGGAAATGCTTGAAATTGCTAAAGTAATTGACTGCAAGAATATTGTTGTAGTGCCCTTTGTTTCCGAACAGAAGATTCTGCGTAAAGACATTATCGAAAGCAGTGTCGAGACGTTGAGAGATTTGTCTGACTTGGCAGAGCCGTATGGAGTGAAGCTCGCAATTGAATTTATCGGCCATCCACATGCGACTATTAATACATTGGAATTTGCCAATCAAGTAGTTAAGGAAGTAGACAGACATAATGTTGGTATCGTATTTGACACTTTCCAATACTATGCAATGAATTCAACGCTAGAAAGCTTGGAAAACACAGATCCTGCAAAAATATTTATCTTCCATATTAATGATGTTGAAGATTATCAGCCTGGTATTTTAATGGATGTTGATCGTGTGTATCCTGGACACGGTGCAATTGACTTGGATAGCATTCTTGCCATTTTAAAAGACAAGGGTGTAGACCATGTATCTGTTGAATTATTCCGACCAGAATATTATCAGCTTGATGCAGAAGAAGTAATCAAAACGGCAAAGGAAACAACAATGCAAGTGATTTCAAAGCATTTTGAAGTAGAGAAGGCTCTGTAAAAATTATTATGTAAAAAGGAGAATGGAGGTGTAGCAATGGCGATTGTTTCGATGCATGATATGTTGAGAAAAGCGAAGGAAGAAAAGTATGCTGTCGGTCAATACAATATGAACAGCTTTCAGTGGGTTCAAGCAATATTGCAGGCAGCACAAGATGAGCAAGCACCTGTCATTGTTGCCGCTTCCGATAGATTAGTAGATTATTTGGGAGGCTTTAAAATAATTGCAGCAGGTGTGTCTGCATTAGTGGAAGAACTGGAAATTACAGTACCTGTAGCCCTCCATTTAGATCACGGCAATAGTGTGGCAAGATGCAAGCAGGCGATAGATGCGGGATTTAGCTCTGTTATGATTGACGGCTCCCATTCACCTATAGCAGAAAATATTAGAATGACAAAAGAAGTCGTCGAATATGCGAGAAACTTCGGTGTTTCCGTTGAAGCAGAGGTAGGAACAGTCGGCGGCAATGAGGATGGATTAATCGGAGGGATTTCTTATGCGGATCCAGATGAGTGCTTGCAGTTAGTCAATGAAACAGGGATTGACGCGCTCGCAGCAGCATTAGGATCTGTTCACGGACCGTATAAAGGAGAGCCAGTCCTTGGTTTTAAGGAGATGGAGCATATTTCCAGAATTACGAATGTACCGTTAGTTCTGCACGGTGGATCCGGTATCCCGCTGCACCAAATCCAAAAATCAATTGAACTAGGTCATGCTAAAATCAACGTAAACACAGAATGTCTGCAAGCTTGGGCTCAGGCTGTGCGTCAAAGTCTTATACAGGATGATAAGGTATATGATGCCAGAACAATTCTTGCACCAGGTCAAGCAGCGATTATAGCAACAGTGAAAAACAAAATCCAAGACTTCGGAACAAGCCGAAAAGCGGTGAAGCTTGAAGCATAACGACAAGTAAATATTGGATGAAAAAAAAAGCTTATTGTGAAACCTAATCACAATAAGCTTTTTTGCTTTGTCAATGGAAAACGAAAATGAAAACGCATTATTTTTTAATTGACAACATGTATATACATGTTATCATTAAAGTATAACCTGTATATACAGGATTCATAACGTAAATAATGGCGGTGTTTATAGATGAATAAAACATGGTGGGAAAAGGCAGTAGTATATCAAATTTATCCAAAAAGCTTTAATGATACTACTGGTAGCGGTGTTGGTGATATTCAAGGGATTGTCGAAAAACTGGATTATTTAAATAAGCTTGGTGTAGATGTTATTTGGCTTACACCAATTTATGCTTCTCCACAAAAGGATAATGGCTATGATATTAGTGATTATTTCTCCATTCATCCTGAATACGGTACAATGGACGACTTTGATCACTTATTAGGTGAAGCCCATAAAAAAGGGATTAAAGTCATTATGGATATTGTCGTCAACCATACATCTACAGAACATGAATGGTTCAAACAAGCAGCATCATCCAAAGATAATCCATACAGAAACTATTATATTTGGAAAGATGGCAAGGAAGATGGAAGAGAACCGAATAATTGGCAATCAAAATTCGGTGGCAATGCATGGCAATATGATGATAAAACAGGCCAGTACTATCTTCATTTATTTGATGTCACACAGGCTGATTTAAACTGGGAGAATGAAGAGCTGCGCCAAAAAGTTTACAATATGATGAATTTTTGGTTCGAAAAAGGGATTGATGGCTTCAGACTTGATGTCATTAACTTAATTTCAAAAAATCAACAGTTCCCTGATGACTTTGTTGGTGATGGAAGAAAATATTATACAGACGGACCAAAAGTCCATGAATATATTCATGAAATGAATAAGGAAGTATTCTCCAAATATGATTCCCTGACAGTTGGAGAAATGTCTTCAACAACATTGGAGCATTGCATTCAGTATACAAATCCAGAAAGAGAAGAGCTTAGCATGACTTTTAACTTTCACCATTTAAAGGTTGATTATCCAAACGGTGAAAAGTGGGCGTTAGGTGAGATGGATTTCTTTTCCTTAAAGGAAATATTATCAAATTGGCAAACTGGCATGAATACTGGCGGAGGTTGGAATGCTCTGTTTTGGTGTAACCATGACCAGCCGCGGGTTGTTTCAAGATATGGAAATGATAAGGAATACCATAAGGAATCAGCAAAAATGCTAGCAACAGTTATTCACATGATGCAAGGTACTCCATATATTTATCAGGGTGAAGAATTTGGCATGACAGATCCTAAATTTGATTCTATTGAAGAATACCGTGATGTTGAATCAATTAATATGTTTCAAATTTTAAAACAAACGGGAAAAACAGAAGAGGAAATATTAGAAATCTTAAGGCGAAAATCTCGTGATAACTCAAGAACTCCTGTACAATGGAACAAAGAGGCAAATGCAGGCTTCACATCAGGCACACCATGGATCAATACAGCGAGAAACTATCAAGAAATAAATGCAGAAGCTGCCTTAAAGGATTCAGATTCGATTTTCTATCATTATCAAAAGTTAATATCCTTGAGAAAAGAGTATGATATTATCACAAACGGCAATTATGAGCTATTGCTTCCAGAGGATCCTCAAATCTTTGCATATGTACGTTCAGTTGGTGCAGAAAAGCTGATTGTAATCAACAACTTTTATGAAACACCATGTAAATTTGAGCTACCAGCACATTTAGATGTTGATGGTTATTCCACAAGCATACTGATATCAAACTACTCTGACTCAAAAACGGATTTGCAGAAAATAGAATTGCGTCCATACGAATCAATTGTATTTCACTTGCAAAAATAAGCTACGTAAAACATGGAGGTGCCACGATGTTTAAAAACTTGTTCAAGAAAAATCAATCAAATTCTGAGGAAAGTAAGTTTATCCTGCCATTAGAAGGGAAGCTCCTTCCTATTGAGGAAGTGCCAGATCCAGTCTTTTCGCAAAAAATGATGGGCGACGGTGCAGCAATAGATCCAACAAATGGTACGCTAATATCACCAGTTGATGGACAGGTTGTCAATATATTCCCAACAAAACATGCAATAAGCTTAATGGACAATAACGGAAGAGAAATCCTAATTCATGTTGGATTAGATACTGTTACGTTAAAGGGAGAAGGCTTTACATCACATGTAGAAGATGGACAAAAGGTGAAACAAGGCCAAAAGCTGATGGATATTGATTTTGAAGCAATTAAAGGCAAAGTTCCTTCCATCATTACACCAATCATCTTCACAAACTTAAAAGAAAACGAAAAAGTAGTAATTGAAAACAACGAAATAAAAATTGTTTGAATATGAGGGCATGGAGGATTTCTCCATGTCTTTTTTGTATTCCAATCCGCCTCGCATGACAGTAGGAAACATGTTCGTATATACTTATTTTAAAATAGAGTTAACAAAGAGGAGTGGCATATGAAAAGCATCTTGTTTGATTTGCATACACATCATGACAGATGTGGTCATGCAATCGGAAAAATGGAAGAATACATTAAGTCAGGCATCGACAAAGGGCTTCATTATATTGGTATCTCAGATCATTCACCTTTGTTTTTCCATGAGGATGACAGGCCATTTCCCCGCTATTCCATGGCAAAGAGTGAGTTTGTGCATTATGTGGAGGAAGTGTTAAGGCTAAAGGAAGCTTATAAAGGGAAAATTGAGGTTCTGTTAGGAGTCGAAAGTGATTTTTATCCACACCATCTTCATTTATATACAAGAGAGTACGAGAAATATCCCTTTGACTATATCATTGGGTCTGTCCACTATGTGAACAAAAAAAGCATATTTGATAAGAGCAGATGGGATATGCTAACAGAGGCACAGCGAATTAAAGAAAAAGAGGATTACTATCAATTAATTCAGGAATCAGCAAAAAGCGGCGTTTTTCAAATATTAGGACATATTGATGCAATGAAAGGGTATTATCCGGCCTTTTCTGATATTCAAACACCAATCATTGATGAAACCCTTAAAATAATCGGCGAGTCAGGTGTCTCCATCGAAGTGAATACCTCCGGGAAAATGAAAGCAGTTGGCGGCTGGTATCCCTCTGACGATATGCTTGAGCGGGCTTTTTATTATAATGTCGATATAACATTCGGCTCAGATTCCCACACCCCAGAACGGATAGGGGATGATTTGTTTGAAGTACAAAAAAAGCTTAAGCAAATTGGCTATAAGGAAATGGTCTATTATGTAGGTCAAAAACGACAGACAGCACCGCTATAAAAAAAGCATGCAGCAATGTTTAGCTGCATGCCTTTTCTTATTCAAACGGGTAGCTTATACCCCATTGTTTTCGGACATCTGTCATGATTTCCATCACGTCAATACTTAATGGAAGTGTGGATGCCTGATCTTGATCTGCAATAAACCTCTCTATATCTTCAATTTCATAATGAAGGGCCTTAGCGGTTTCTCCTGCTTCAACAGTTTCTTGTGTGCCATCTAAGTAATGGATGGTGGCAATATTTGCTCTTGGGAAATCGGGAACGATAATATGACCATTATCTCCGGCAATAATGCCAAGCTTTTGTGTTCTTGCTCTCATTGCAAGTGTAACGACAGCCATTTCCTCATCCTTGTTTTTCAATATGATTCCTGATTGCTCATCAACACCAGTTGTATACTTTTTGACTGTTGTCAATATCTCATCAGGCTGTGAGGTAAGGAAGGATCTGGCGAAAGAAAGAGCATATGTACCAATATCCAACAATGCTCCACCTGCAAGTTCCATATTGAAATAACGATTTGTTGGATCATCCTCTTTTGAACTGCCAAATAATACATTTACCATTTTTAATTTGCCGATTTTTCCAGAGGATACTATTTCACGCAGCTTTTTATACAAAGGCATATGGTAAATAGTCATTGCTTCTGCTAATACAAGCTGTTTTTCTTGTGCCAGCTTAACAGCATCGAGAAGCTGTTCAGAACTGACAGTAATTGCTTTCTCACAAAAAACGTGTTTATTATTCTCAAGACTTTTCATGATGTATTCATAATGGTTAGAGTGTGGTGTTGCAATATAGACAACATCGATGCTGTCGTCTTGGAGCATTTCATCATAATTGCCATAAGCCTTTTGAATATTAAATTGCTCTGCAAATTGTTCCGCTTTTTCTAATGTGCGTGAACCAACTGCATATATGCTTCCATGAATATCATTTAACGCCTTCGCAAAATCAGCGGCAATGGACCCAGGTCCAAGAATAGCCCAATTCAATTGTTTCATATGCCCACCCCTTTAAATAGTCTAGTAGACGATTATTCCACATCAATGAATAATTCCCTATATTAGCCATTGTAAACCATTTTTCAAGTTATTTCCAATCTTGAAACTCGAAATTTAATGTAATATTATATCTACTCTATTGAAAAAATGCAAGGATATTAGTTTATGAAAAAAGCTAATCATTCATTGTGAGATGGACGATAAAAAAAGTAGGGGAAATAAATATAAAATGAGGAGAGAAGGCATGAAATTAGTAAAAAACAGTAAAATTTCAATAAAAATATTAATGATTATTATATTTAGTGCCATATCATTAATTACAGTCGGTTTCTATGCTATCAACGGCATGAAAAAAATGGCTGAAGGATCAGATGCGATGTATAACGATCGTTTGATTCCTAACACTTGGGTATCTAAAATTGTAAGTGATGATCAAGCGACAGACCGTTTTGTTCTGGAGCTGATGTTAAATGAGGATGATTCAAGAAACGAACAGCTAATTGAGTTGTATAATAAAGAAGCAGATGAAATAAATGAATATGTAAGCAAATTAGAGCAGCTTGATTTGTCAGCAGATGAAAAATCAGCACTTGATAAGTATAAACAATCACTGACTGATATTAGCGACACGACAGGTGAGGCACTTGACTTAGCATTGGAAAACAAAAATGCGGAAGCATATCGTCTTTATTCCCAAGAAGTTATCACAAAACGGGAAGAAATGACTGACCTGCTTGTATCATTACAGCAAGCTAATGAGGATCAGGCAAGTAAAATCGCTCAGGAAAATAAAGATAATTATAAGACAACCTTAGTGATTTCAGTAAGCATCATTGCAGTGTTCTTATTGTTGTCGGTACTATTTGGTTTTTATATTTCGAGAACAATTGCAAATCCTATTAAGAAGCTAAAAAATCTAATGGAAAAAGGCGAAAATGGTGATTTCTCCGAAAGAGTGGATTATCAATCTAAGGATGAAATAGGCTCACTTTCTGTCAGTTTCAATAGTATGGCTGATGGAATTAAAGAGCTTGTCGAAACAATCGGCGAAACATCTCAAGCACTTGCTTCCTCATCAGAGCAGTTAAGTGCAAGCTCTGAGGAAAGCAGCAAAGCAAGCGAGCATATTTCTGAAACGATCCAGGAGCTTGCAGCAAGCTCAGAAAATCAAATGACGTTAATGGCATCGAGCTCTGAAGGAATTAATAATGTAACTGGAAGCACAGAGAGAATTTCAGCAAACGCAGAGAAAGTAGCAGCAACAGCTGAAAATACAGCAGAAGCTTCCAAAAAAGGTCTGCGAAATATTGAGGAAGTTACTACACAGATGAATTCTATTAATACAAATGTTGGTAATCTTTCCGTGTCGATAAATACATTAGAAGGCCGTATTAAGGAAATCGGTGAAATTACGAAGGCAATAACGGACATTTCATCACAAACTAATCTATTGGCCCTTAATGCAGCAATTGAGGCGGCAAGAGCAGGAGAACAAGGAAAAGGATTCGCTGTTGTTGCTGATGAAGTAAGAAAGCTTGCAGAGCAATCGTCCCAATCCGCAGAACAAATAACAAGCCTTATCAGCCAAATCCAAGTGGATACGAAAACCACCATTCAATCAATGTCCACTGCGAAAAATGAAGTAGACTTAGGTTTAAATATCGTGCAAAATGCAGGGAATTCCTTTGGGGAAATTGAAGTATCTATTAATGACCTAGTAAAATTATTTGAAGAAGTTTTTGTTTCACTGAAGGAACTGAAGGATAATACAGATGTGATTAATGTATCTGTCATGGAAGTTAATAGCATGGCAGGAGAAGCGGCAGCAAATACAGAAAATGTGTCTGCGGCAACAGAAGAACAAGTGGCATCAATGGAAGAGATCGCAGCATCGTCCTCCTCTCTTGCGAATCTTGCCGAAAGTCTGCAAGAACTTATTCGTAAATTTAAAGTGTAATATAGAGATTTCCTAAAAAAGGCAAAGAGAGATATCTCTTTGCCTTTTTTTATTTCCACATTATGTTTCTCTACGTAAGCGATAGCTCAAAATTAATCTGTTTTAAAGGAGCAATAATTGACAGGTCTGATAAAGCTTTTTGTTATAAATTTAATTATATAAAGCAATTAAATTAAAGGGGGATATACAAATGACAAAATTACAGGCTCAAATTTGGCAGTTAAGAAAGAATTCTTTTGATATTGGGCAGGAATATGGCCTTTTTTTAAAAAAGAATCCTAAAACTTTGGAAATTTATAAACAAGTGACAAAGCCTGAAATTGATATGCGAAACATGGAAGCAATCTATTTGGAGCTTGCTCCATACATTTTGGAGGAGCTGCATGGTCTAGCGGATAAACTGGAAGTCAGTCTAGCTGAAGCGTCTGCACTGTTCAGTGGTTACGATGTCCCGAAAACAAAGGCAATGGGCTGTACGACATGGATTCATAATGGTGTATATACTAGAAACTACGATTTTTCTCCACTTTTATATGACGGGATTTTTTCATTAATTCAATCAAAAAACTATTATGCATCAGCAGGATATAATTTGCAGCTAATTGGCAGACATGACGGTATGAATGAAAAAGGTCTTGCCATCGGTTTTCACTTTGTCAGTAATGACGGATACACAAAAGGAGTTTCCCCATGGATAAGCTGCAGAATGGTGCTTGATCAATGTGCCACTGTAGAGGAGGCTGTAAGATTATTAGAAAGAATTCCTCATGCCAGTTGCTATAATTTTTCAATTGGAGATAAACTAGGGAATAAAGTTGCTGTGGAGACGAGTCCTGAAAAGGTAAAGGTCAGATTGGGGCAAGATTCACTTGCCTGTACCAATCATTTTCTAACGGAAGCAATGTCATGCAAAAACCGTGCCTATATAGAGGGCTCACTTAAAAGGCAAATGCATTTGGATGAATGGAACTATCCTAATATGCAGCAGCAGGAGATATTTGATTATTTCCGTGCAGACAACTCTCCGTTGTTTTTTACTGATTATGACAACTTTTTTGGCACGCTCCATACCTTTTCCTATTCTTTTAAGGATCATTTCATTATGACGTGTCTTGCCGGAAGTGATGAGCCTCTTCTTGTGGATTTTAAAAAGTGGGTGGAAGGGGAAAATATTTCTGAAACAGAACTAACAGGAAATATGCCAAAAGCTTAGCTTATGGAAATATTTTATATAAAAGTATCTTATTTATCTATTCAAAGGGAGGATATCAAGTTATGATAGTAGCTAGTAAACTAATAAATTATTTAAACGACTAGGAAGGTGGAAGGATTTTGCCCGATTTACTTAAAAAAAATAATAGGCTTCGTTTAGCATTTTTGCTCGGTTCACTTGCCATTTTAGGCCCGCTTACAATCGATATGTATCTGCCATCCTTTCCGACAATTGTAGAGGATTATGGAACAACGGCGTCACTTGTCCAAATTTCTTTGACAACATGTCTGCTGGGATTAGGAGCAGGTCAGCTTGTAATTGGTCCAATGAGTGATGTGATTGGAAGGAGAAAACCTTTAGTTATATTTTTGATTGTCTACTTAATCGCCTCTGTAATTTGTTCCTTTGCCCCTAACATTTATTTCTTTATTGCTGCACGCTTTATCCAAGGTTTTTCAGCTGCTGGCGGTATTGTTATCTCAAGAGCGATTGTTCGTGATGTTTACAGTGGCAAAGAACTGACAAAATTCTTTGCGTTGTTAATGCTTGTTAATAATCTTGGCCCGATATTAGCACCTGTTGCCGGAAGCACCATCCTGCGCTTTGGCAATTGGAATATCGTATTTCTTGTCCTTGCATGTGTTGGGGTTGTACTGTCCTTAATCGTGTCTTTAAGGCTTACAGAAACACTTCCTCCTGAAAAGAGGGTGCCAAGCAATATTGGGCAAATCCTGAAAAACTTTGGTTCACTTTTGAAAGATCGCCAGTTTAGAGGATATGCTCTCACACAAGGTTTTATTGTTGCAGGTATCTTTGCATATGTTTCTGGCACACCATTTGTCTATCAAAATATTTACGGTGTATCACCAACAACATTCAGCTTGCTGTTTGGGATGAACGGGATTGCTTTGATGATTGGCTCCCAGTTAGTTGGAAGGTATGCAGATGTTTTATCTGAAAAAACATTTCTGCAGATAGGCTTATTCATCGCAAATATATCTGGAATCATTTTGTTAATAGCACTTTTGCTTCAAGCACCATTACTGGCAATTGTTATTCCAATTTTCTTTTTTGTATCATCCATCGGCATTATTTCGACAACTTCGTTTTCATTGGCAATGGATACTCAAGGGCATATTGCTGGAAGTGCGTCTGCATTACTTGGCTTACTGCCATTTATTCTTGGATCTATTTCGGCTCCGCTTGTAGGAATTGCCGGAGAACAAACAGCTATTCCAATGGGAGCAATTATGTTCCTCGCAAGCTTTTTGGCATTGATTTCTTATTATGGGTTAGTCAGAAGAGGACGCCGCGTTATCGGTTCACCGCAGTAAATGCTTAACCGCTTCGAAAATATCGGAGCGGTTTTTATTTGCGTATTTATTCTTTGACAATCGGGAAAAATAGGTTTATATTTGATATATCAATTATTGACATGTCAACTAATTGTTTTGGAAGGAGAGTTCTATGCGTGATAATTGCGTTATCCAGCTCCAGATTTTTTATCAGCTCCAAAAGCTGAACAATAATGTTAATTCGAAATTTGAATCATGTCTAGGCTCAAGCCCTACGAGAATTGAAATTCTGCACCAGCTTTATAATGCAGATGAAATCAGTCAAAGTACCCTTCAGAAAGAAATCAATATTGATAATGCAGCGGTTACGCGGCATTTGAAGCAGCTGGAAGCAGCAGGACTTGTTTCACGAAGGAAAAAAGCAGAGGACAACCGTGTTACATTGGTAAGCTTAACAAGTAGTGGCAGACAAGAGATTGCTGCATCGCTCCAAGCGAAAAAAAGCTTTATTGAACAAACGTTAAGCGGCTTTAGTGCCAGTGAGCAGGAAATACTGCTGGACATGCTTTCGCGCCTTAGTAAAAATGTATCTACAGTAGAAATTTAGAAAGATAAGTCTCTAAAGAGTTTGGTATCATTTTTTGGTGCTCATTTCATTAAGTCTATCTTTTCAGTTTCACCATACTGTAGTAACCATTAAATAATAAAGAAGATTATAAGGAGGAAATAACGATGTTTGTTATTCATGCAAAAATGAAATTACAAGAAGGTAAAGAAGCAGCATTTTTAGAAGAAGTGAGCACACTTGTTAAAGCGTCTCGCGAAGAAGAAGGCAATATTTCTTATCAGCTTGTAAAAAGCGTAGAAGAAGAAAATACTTTTATTATGATTGAAGGCTGGAAAGATCAAGCAGCAATTGAACAACACAATGCAAGCAGTCATTTCCAAGGCTTCGTTTCTAAAGCTGGAGAATATTTGGCAGCACCGCTTGAGGCAGAAGTATTCCAAGCAGAGAAATTAGCACTATAATTATAGATGCAAAAGGGCAGAGAAGTTATCTCTGCCCTTTTATTATGTCAGTTTGCCAGTCAAAAACTGAGCTTCTCCGTATCCGAAGCTCCAGTCTTCATCCCCGTTTATTGTAAAGGATACCATTACATCATTAGCGGTAATTCCGCAATGTTGTTCAAGCTCGTTTGTTAGGTTTTTGTAGAATGTTTGCTTTTGGTCAGCGGTCCTGTGTCTGCTTGTAATGCTGATAAGCAAGACGTTTTCACTTCTCGAGAAGCCAAGTCCAGTGTCTTGGACAATCATTTCATACGGTTTGTGCTGGGAAACAATCTGGTATCTATCTCTTTCTGGTACCTGGAATGCCTCTACCATAACACGATGAGTAACATCCAATATTTTTGTAATTTCTGTTTCGGACCTTCCTTCAAGCATATCAAAGCGTATTAACGGCATATTATCCTCTCCTATTGCTGTTGATTTTATATACCAACATATTATCATTAATTAACCAAAATGTCACCATAATATCATCTTTTTTATGTGATTATTTCTTCTTATGCATGTCGGAATCTTTTTGTATATTTTTACCGAAAAAGACGCATCTTATCACCGATAAGGAGGTGATAAGATGAAAAAGATATTGATGGCAATACTATGTTTATTTGCTATTCCTACAATGGCCTTTGCTGATACATATACAGTTAAAAGCGGAGATTCTATGTGGAAAATAGCTGTTAAATATCAAATTGGACTGCGAGAGATCATTGGGGCCAACCCTCAAATTAAAACTCCAAGCCTGATATATCCAGGCCAAACCTTGAACATTCCGAATATCGATTCTGTTAAAACGGTGGAGCGTGAAGTAATTCGTCTTTGTAATATTGAAAGGCAAAAAGCAGGCCTTAAACCTTTAACTGAGAATTGGGAGTTATCAAGGGTTGCGAGAGATAAATCAATGGATATGGCTCAGAAGAATTATTTCAGCCATACTAGTCCAACATATGGATCGCCTTTCGATATGATGAAAGCATATGGAATCAGCTATAAATCCGCTGGTGAGAATATTGCTAAAGGACAAACAACCGCACAGCAGGTTGTTACTTCGTGGATGAATTCAAGCGGCCACAGAGCAAATATTTTGAGCAGCTCCTTCACTCAGATTGGTGTCGGTTATTATGCGTCAGGGCATTATTGGACTCAAATGTTTATTTCTAAATAAGTTTTTGATTATTGCCGCAGATAATTAGGCGGCAATAATCTCCTCTACATATATTCTCCTTGCTTAATTTGAAGAAAATGATTCATTCCCCTAAAAGCAAACAGGGTGAAAGAATAGGTCATTTTTGTTGCTGAACGTACAATAGATGGAAGATTAAATTCAGGAACAAAGTTTTGGCAAGATAAATAGTTGTGGCTTGTACCAACAATTTTTCTCTAGACCCATAAGGTCTGCTTTTGTTAAGATACAATGGTGATTTTTTTAGAGGGGAAGTATGGCTTTGTCAACAAGAGAACAGTTAGCGAAAAAAGTAGCTTGGATTAGTGTTATAAGTAACATTTTATTAACAATAGGAAAACTGGTAATAGGCTGGGCAGCAAACAGTGATGCAGTTTTTGCAGATGGAATTCACTCTGCTGCAGATGTATTTGCCTCTGTCATCGTTTTGTTCGTGATTAAAATTGCAAACAAGCCTGCTGACCTTGAGCATCCGTATGGGCATGGAAAAGCGGAGGTTATTGTATCAGGTATTGTCGGTATTGTTCTGTTTGCCGTATCATTATATGTTGTTTACGAAGCGATTATCGGCCTGTTTCATCCGATTACAGCACCTAATATACTTGCAATGTGGATTGCGATTATTTCATATGGCGCCAAAGAATACTTATACAGATACAGCATGAAAATTGCTAAGGAACAAAAGAGTAAGGCAATTGAAGCAATTGCTTTTGACCACAAAGCCGATATTGTCGCAAGCATTGCCGCAGCAGTTGGGGTTATTCTTTCTATTATAGGGGATAAGTTTGACATAAAGTTTTTGCTGTTTGGTGATAAAGTTGCGAGTATCATTGTGGCATACTTAATTTTCAAAATTTCGAAGGAAATGTTGAAAGAGGCCTTTGATATCTTGCTTGAACGGAATATTGATTCAGCTATTTTGAAGGATTATGAAAGTATCATCGCATCTTTCTCTGAAGTGAAAAGAATAGACAGGCTAAGAGCAAGGGAACACGGACATTATGTTCTTGTCGATTTACGAATTTCCATTGACCATGACAAAACAATCAAGGAAGGTCATGATCTGTCGCGAGAAATAAAAAAGAAGCTGATGAAAAAGCATGACAATATTGAAGAAGTGCTCATCCATTTGAATCCATACTATTAATTAGCCTGAGGCTGACCCTTTGGAAAGGGCGGCTTAAGGCTATTGTGCTATAATAAGGGATATATAAGGATTTTTTAGATGGAGGATTTTTTAGTGGAACGTGGCAGTTTTCAATGGATGAAGTCTGTTAATAAGACGATCATTTTAAACAAAATCAGGTTGTCAGAGCCGATCTCAAGAGCGCAAATTGCTAAGGAAACAAAGCTGACTCCCCCAACTGTCAGCAGCATAGTCAGGGAGTTGATGACAGAAGGTCTTGTAATAGAAACAATGCTTGGAGAATCGAGCGGCGGCCGTAAACCAACAATGCTTCATATTAACAGCAAGGCTTTTTTTGCGATTGGGGTTGATGCAGGTCCTGAAACAGTCGATTGTGTGATTACGGATTTAACTGGCGAAATTTATTACCGTAATACAGCAGCACTGCAAATGCCAATTACAAATGAAGAGTTTGTCGAAACATTAAAGCAAGCTGTATACGGTCTGTTTGCTTGTTCCAAAATGGACAGAGACCAGGTAATCGGGATTGGCATGGCAATGCATGGTGTTGTGGATGTGGAGGCAGGAGAGGTGCTTGTTGCTCCCAATATCAATTTAAGGAATATTCGTGTAAAAGAGGCGCTTGAGAAGGAATTCGGATTGGCTATTAAGATTGAAAATGATGCAAGAGCAATGGCATTAGGAGAGTCGTGGTTTGGCGGACACGGCAGTGTCGACAGTATGGTGGCAATTAACATTGGCAGAGGTGTTGGCGCAGGAATCGTATTAAATGGTCAACTGCATCATGGAGCGCAAGGCATTGCTGGTGAGTTTGGTCATATGACCATCGATTTGCACGGTGCTGTTTGTGAATGTGGTAATCGAGGCTGCCTTCAAACATTAGTAAGTGGAATTGCGATTGCGGAGAGGTCGATGGAGTTTTGCGGGGAGCGGATAACAGGAGAGGAAATTTACGCTTTAGCGCAAACGGGAAGTAAAATGCATGCGGATTTTCTAGCTGAAATTGGTGAAACGATTGGAATTGGATTAACGAACTTCATTCATTTATTGAATCCAGATAGAATTGTTTTGGGTGGCGGTGTCATGAAAAGCAAACAATATTTGCTGCCTGCCATCAAACGGAAAATCGAAAAGACAGCCTTAACGAAGACAGCGGCGAAAACAGAAGTGATAGCCACGAGCTTAGGGGATGATGCAACCGTCCTTGGAGCTGTTTCCTTATTGCTTGTTGAGCTGTTTGACCAAAGCTAAAAAGCTGAACCGAATTGGTTCAGCTTTTTTGTGCTAGTTCAATGTGTCGAGGAAGGCTTGAAAGGATTTTCTTTCTTTAAAAACACCTGCATCTTCAAGTACTCTAACGAACTTTTTACTTAGCTCTTTACGAACAATTTGATCTGCTTCTTCTAATGACGATATTGTCCCATATTCTTTTACCATGTTATTTGCCCAGTCTTGATGATATTCATTGACGCTATTCTCCTTGCCAAGTAAAAGCAATGTGATTTCATGAAGCTCTTCCTTAAGTCGTGGCGGAAGAACCGCAAGACCCATTACCTCAATCAAACCAATGTTCTCCTTTTTGATATGATGAACATCTGCATGAGGATGAAAGATGCCAAGAGGATGCTCCTCTGTCGTCCGATTATTTCGCAAAACAAGGTCTAGCTCAAAATAACCATCTCGATTTCTCGCAATCGGAGTAATCGTGTTATGTGGAACACCATCTGTATATGCATGAATATTTGCTTGGTTATCTGTATAGCTTCGCCACGTTTTAAGAATAAAGTCTCCTGCATCAACTAGGTCTGCGATGTGTTTTCCTTTTAGCCTGATGACTGACATTGGCCATTTCAGAACAGATGCAGCAATATGGGGAAAGCCTGTTAAGGTAAATGCAAAGCTTTCCTCCGCTCTTGTCATCGCAAACTCATAAGAACCGCCTTGATAATGGTCATGGCTGAGGATGGAGCCGCCCACAATTGGTAAATCTGCGTTAGAGCCGATGAAATAATGTGGATACTGTTTTGTAAAAAGCAGCAGCCTTTCAAAGGCATGGCGGTCAATCTTCATATCCCTATGTTCGTCTGAAAACACGATGCTATGCTCATTGTAATAAACGTATGGTGAGTATTGTAAATTCCATGTCTCCCCAGCAAGCTCTAATGGAATAATACGGTGGTTCGATCTGGCAGGATGGCCGATTCGACCTGCATATCCTTCGTTTTCTTTACAAAGCAGGCACTTTGGGTATTTGACATCTTGTTTCATCGCACGTTCCCGCTTAATTTCCTCTGGGTCCTTTTCAGGCTTTGATAAATTAATCGTAATGTCCATAAGCCCATAATCTGTATCCATTTTATAAGAAATATTATTTTTGATTCGATTCAATTGAATATAGTTGCTGTTCTTGCTCAGTTCGTAAAAATATTCCGTTGCAGCAACAGGAGATTCTTTATATTTCTTGTAAAAGGTGTCTCTAATAACAGAGGGGCGTGCCAAAAAGCAGTTCATAATATTAGCAGCCAAAATTTCCTTTATATCTACTAGATTCTCGATGACACCTTGAGTTGTCGCATAGGAAACAATCCAGTCGATTATGTCGGCAATTGTGAGCTGAGATAAATCCTCACTAGCAATCTCCTCTGTATAATCATCAAGCTTTAAGAGCTGTAGCACTTGGTTTCTAGCGTATATGGCATCTGCGGATTCCATTAGCTTTGCCTCTTGTGCTTTAAGAACAAGTGTGTCGATATAAGCAAATATCATATATTCACTTCCTTTAAATACCCGTCCGGATGGGACAAATGCCAGCTCCAGGCATCACTTACAATTTGCTCAATTGATGTGCGTGTAGGATTCCAGCCTAACACTTGTCTCGCTTTTAGCGAGCTTGCAATCAAAGTGCTTGGATCACCGGCGCGGCGCGGACCAATAACAGCAGGGATTTCTCGCCCTGTTATTTTCCGTGCTGCAGCAATGAGCTCTTTAACCGAAAAGCCTTGGCTGCTGCCTAGATTGAAAATATCACTGCTTCCGTTCGTTTTTAAATAGTTTAAGGCTAATAAATGGGCATCAATGAGATCTTCCACATGAATATAATCTCTGATGCATGTGCCGTCAGGTGTATTATAGTCATCACCATATATCATGACAGAAGGGCGTTTGTTTAATGCAGCCTGCAGGATAATTGGGATAAGATGTGTCTCAGGGTCATGGTCTTCCCCGATTTCCCCAGTACTTCTTGCACCTGCCACATTGAAATAACGAAGAGAAACGTATTTTATACCATAGGCTTTATCGGCCCATTCCATCATTTTTTCCATCGCCCGCTTTGTTTCTCCGTATGGATTAGCAGGATTAGTCGGCATATCCTCCGTAATCGGCACAGTATTTGGTTCTCCATAGGTTGCTGCTGTTGAGGAAAATACAATGTTTTTTACATTAAATTCAACCATTGTTTGCAGGAGCAATTGCGTTCCGTGCACATTATTATCATAATATTTAAGGGGATTTTCCATTGATTCCCCAACAAGTGAGTTTGCGGCAAAGTGAATAACGGCATTGATTTCTTCCTTTGCAAACACTGTGCGAAGAAAATCAATATCACGTATATCCCCCTTGTAAAAGCCTACATTAGGATGTAATGCCTGCTTGTTGCCAGTCTCCAAATTATCAATAACAACTACTTTTTCTCCACTGTCATGGAGCTGATGGACAGCATGTGAACCGACATATCCTGCCCCGCCAACAACTAAAATGCTCATAAATTAACCCACCTTTTTAAATTTCTTTTGCTCCATCACCGATAGCTGCTGTGTAAAAGGAAGCCTCATAGCCAATCTTTTCTTTATAAATGTCATTAATATTCTTTTTGAAGTCTTCGTGTTTATCACTTTCAACAATGGCAATTGCACAGCCTCCAAACCCAGCACCAGTCATACGTGCACCGATTACTCCAGCTTGACTCCAGGCAGCTTCTACAATTGTATCCAGCTCTATACCAGTTACCTCGTAATCGTCTTTAAGGCTTGTATGTGATTGGTTCATAAGCTCACCAAATCTAGTTAAATTACCGTTATTTAATTCGGAGAGCGCTTCTAATGTGCGCGCATTTTCATAGACAGCGTGTTTTGCGCGTTTTTGATTAATAGGATCTTTAATAAGGTGCTGTGCCTTTTCAAAATCCTCTGGTGTTAATTCACCTAAACTTTCAATCTTAAGCTCTGATTGCAAATCACGCAATGCGGCTTCACATTGCGAGCGGCGTTCATTATATTTCGAACCGGCAAGGGTGCGCTGCTTATTTGTATTGATAATCATAATTACATGGTTTGCTAACTGAATTGGTGCATATTTATATTCTAATGTTTGGCAGTTTAGTAGAATAGCAGAATCCTTTTTACCCATTCCGATTGCAAACTGGTCCATGATTCCGCTGTTAACACCGATGTATTCATTTTCAACCTTTTGGCCAAGCTTAATCATCGGTATCCTTTCAATCGAAAGGTCAAAAAGCCCTTGAAGAAGGACGCCTGTTACAAGCTCGATAGAAGCGGAGGAGGATAGTCCGGCGCCATTAGGAATATTCCCATAAAATAAGATATCTGCACCTGAATCGATTGGATAGCCGGCCTTTTGTAAATGAAGAATCATTCCTTTCGGATAATTCGCCCAATCATCGGACCTTTTGTATTCTAATGCAGCTAAATCACATTCAATGATACCGCTCTCAGAAAAGTTCGCAGAATAAAAGCGAAACTTAGAATCGTTGCGTTTTATTGCCAAGGCATATGTTCCATAAGAAATAGAAGCAGGGAAGACATGACCGCCATTATAGTCAGTATGTTCACCAATCAGGTTAATTCTGCCTGGTGCAAAAAACGTCCGCGGCTTCTTATCTGTATGAAAAATTGACTGAAAAGTTTCAAGTAAAGGAAAGTTTGTATTCATAATAGCCTCCTGTTTTAGTCTGTATTTTAACTTTGTTAATTAATTTAATTAAGTCTATGTTCAGATTACTACTAATTTTCTAGGGACGCAATAAAAATCCTTTTAAATTTAAAAATTAGCGTGTTTTTAAAAAAGAGTTTACATAAGAATCAATATTTAATATAATTTAGTAAAAAATAAGTAAAAAAATTTACTGGTACTAAAAACGATATTATTTATTTCATTACATCACATAAAAATGGTCAATGATAATTGCATGGAGGTAAAAGATGGCTACCATTAAAGATATTGCAGAAGAATCGGGATTTTCCGTTTCGACCGTTTCCCGCGTTTTAAATAACGATAAAAACTTATCTGTACCGGATGAAACGAGAGAGAAAATTTATGAAGTGGCAGAAAAGCTTAATTACCGTAAAAAGACTGTAAGACCACTTGTGAAAAATATTGCTTTTTTATATTGGCTGACAGATACAGAAGAGCTAGAGGATATTTATTTCAAGGATATGAGGCTTGAAATTGAAAAGTCAGCAAAAAAAGCAAACGTGGAAATGTCTACATATAAAATATCAGAAGGAATCGATAATATTCCAGATACAATAGAAGGATTTATCGCAGTCGGCTCCTTTTCTGATGCCGAATTAGCTTACTTAAGAGGGATTACAGCAAATGGAGTGTTTATTGATACTACTCCTGATTCTGATCACTATGACTCGGTTCGTCCCGATTTGGCACAAATAACAAAAAAAACAATCGATTTTCTAATGGAAAAAGGTCATAAAGAAATCGGTTTAATAAGCGGAACTTATCATAATCCAAATACAGATGAGGACGAAATGGATATAAGAGAAAAAATGTTCCGTGAAATCATGCAGGAAAAAGGATTGCTTAATGAAAAGTACATATTTTGCCGAAGAGGATTTTCGGTGGAAAATGGTTATACACTAATGTCAAGAGCAATCCAAAAGCTAGGAGACGACATGCCGACAGCCTTCTTCACAGCAGCTGATCCAATCGCTGTTGGGAGTCTGCAGGCATTAAATGAACATGGAATTTCTATTCCAAGCAGGGTGAGTGTAATCAGTATAAATAATATCAGCATTGCAAAGTACATATCGCCTCCATTAACAACCTTTCATATTGATATGAAGGAGATATGTAAAAACGCCATTGCCTTATTATTAGAAAGAGTTCTTGATAAAAGAAAAATTGTAAAAACATTATATCTCGGCTCAGAGCTTATCGTTAGGAGAAGTACAAATTAACAAAAAACCGACACTTAAAAAAGGTGTCGGTTTTTTGTGTAGAAAAATAGTTTCGTAAAATTATTTACTTAATAAAGTAAATTAATTGTTTACATATTTTGTTGTCGGTGCTATATTGATTTTAGTGAAACGCTTTCACCAATAAACTTACAAATAGGATAACTATTGGAAAGGATGTCCCATATATGAAAAAGTTCCAAAAGTATTTCAGCCTAATAGGCGGTATTGCCTTAACTTTATCACTAGCAGCCTGCGGACCTGAAGAAAGCGGAGGCTCAAGCGGCCAGAAAGCTTCCTCGAATAAAGACTATGATCTATTAGTCTGGGAAGATATTGAAAAATCAGCAGGTATTAAAGACATTGTAGCAAAGTTTGAGGAAGAAAATGATGTTACAGTAAAAATTGTCGAAAAACCATATGCAAAACAAATTGAGGATTTGCGGTTAGATGGACCAGCTGGAACTGGACCAGATGTTTTAACAATGGCAGGTGACCAAATTGGAACAGCTGTTACAGAGGGATTGATTAAAGAGCTTGCTGTTGACGATAGCACTCAATCTATTTATACAGAAGCAGCACTACAGTCACAGCTGGTTGATGGGAAAGTATACGGCTTGCCAAAAGCAGTTGAAACAACAGTCCTTTATTATAATAAAGATTTGATTTCTGAGGAAGAACTGCCAAAAACATTAGATGAATGGTATGAATATTCGAAGCAAAATACATCTGGAGATAAATACGGCTTCCTTGCTTTATTTGACCAGATTTATTATGCACAAAGTGTAATGAGCGGATATGGCGGCTATATTTTCGGTAAAGATGAAAGCGGTGCCTATAATCCGGAAGATATTGGTTTGAATAGTGCAGGTGCATTAGAAGGCGCGGAATACATCCAAAAGTTTTATAAAGAAGGATTATTCCCAGCAGGAATTATCGGCGAACAAGGAATTAACGTACTAGAATCCCTGTTTACAGAAGGGAAGGCAGCAGCGATTATTTCCGGTCCTTGGAATGTGGAGCCATTCAAAAAAGCTGGAATTAACTACGGTGTTGTTAAATTGCCTGAGCTTTCAAATGGTAAAAACATGAGTGCATTTATTGGAGTGAAAAGCTATAACGTTAGTACTTATTCACAAAATGCAGAACTCGCTGAAAAGCTTGCCGTATATTTGACGAATGAAGAAAATTCAAAAACAAGATTTGAACTAACACAAGAAGTGCCAGCTGTACAGGCGTTGGCAGATGATTCAGCTGTGAAAGAAAGTGAAGTAGCTAAAGCAGTTGCAGAGCAATCCCAATTTTCTGAGCTTACACCGAATATCCCAGAAATGAATGAAGTTTGGACACCGGTTGATGCTGCCCTGCAAACGATCGCAACAGGCAAGGCAGAGCCTAAAGATGCACTAAAACAGGCAGTTGAGACAGTTAAAGGACAGATTGAAGCGAAGCATAGCGGCAACTAAACAAAAGGCTAGTGCCAAACATTCCATGTTTGGCACTGCATAATTCCGGCTCACTACATAAAGTCGGATACTCAAGGGGTGAAAAAAGTGCAACATCGCAATAAAGCTCTTATTCTATCAATTATTCCCGGAGTGGGACAGTTTTATAACAAACAATGGGTTAAGGGACTTTTGTTACTTTTAATAGGCATTATGTTCTTTTTAGTGTTTGGAGATTTGCTCAATATGGGTTTTTGGGGAATATTCACATTAGGAACAGAGGTGCCTCGTGATAATTCCATTTTCCTTTTGGCAGAAGGGATCATTGCCATCATCGTAACGAGTTTTGGATTGGCAATTTATTACTTCAATTTAAAGGATGCCTACAAAAATGGAAAATTACGTGATGAAAACATGGAATTAAGCTCCTTAAAAGACCAGTATCATAATTTGATTGCACAAGGTTATCCATATCTTGTGAGTGGTCCTTCCTTGTTCATCTTAATTTTTGCCGTCATTTTCCCCATTTTATTCAGTTTTGCCTTAGCATTTACGAACTATGATTTATACCACTCCCCACCAGCACATTTAACTGATTGGGTTGGTTTAAAAACATTTGCTGAAATTTTTACAGTCGATATATGGCGTTCTACATTTTTTGATGTTCTTGCATGGACAGTCGTGTGGACACTTGTAGCGTCAACTGTACAAGTCAGTATTGGCATTGGGCTAGCGGTTCTTGTTAACCAAAAGGAAATTCGCTTTAAGAAGTTTTTCCGTACAATCCTTGTATTGCCTTGGGCAGTGCCTGGATTTGTAACGATTCTAATTTTTGCCGGGCTTTTTAATGACAGCTTTGGTGCAATCAACAACGATATATTAGCAGCATTAGGAATCGGACCTGTTCCATGGATGACAGATGCTGGCTGGTCAAAGCTCGCATTGATTCTGATGCAAGGCTGGCTTGGTTTTCCTTATATATTCCTTGTAACAACAGGGGTGCTGCAGTCTATTCCTGACGATTTATATGAAGCAGCTACCATTGATGGTGCAAGTATTTTCGCTAAATTTAAGCATATTACCATGCCGATGATATTGATTGCGATGGCTCCAATTATCATTACACAGTTTACGTTCAACTTTAATAACTTCAACATTATCTATCTATTTAATGGTGGAGGTCCTGCGGTGCCAGGTTCCACAGCAGGAGGAACGGATATTCTAGTGTCATGGATTTATAAGCTGACAATGCAATCAAGTCAATATTCCTTGGCTGCAGCATTGACCATACTGCTGTCTGTATTTGTTATTGCGATCGCATTATGGCAGTTTAGACGCACAAATTCGTTTAAAGAAGGAGCATAAGAGATGAAGACAAATATGAAGCAAAAAAAATTCCTACGGCTCCTTATCTCCTATTGCATCTTGGCTTTTATGACAATTATTATCATATATCCATTGCTTTGGACAGTCGGAGCAAGCTTTAATCCAGGCAACAGCCTTATCAGTACGTCAATTATTCCGAGCAATCCGACGTTGGATCATTATAAAGAACTGTTCGCAGGCAAAGAGAGTTTACAATATGCTAATTGGTATATGAACTCGCTGAAAATCAGCATATTTACGATGATTGGAACGGTCATCAGTGTGTCATTCACAGCATATGCGTTTTCCCGTTTCCGTTTTAAAGGCAGAAAAAATGCACTCACTGTATTTTTGCTGCTACAAATGATTCCACAGTTCTCAGCACTGATTGCACTATTTGTTTTGGCACAGCTGCTTGGACTTATGAACAGCCATTGGCTCTTGATTCTGTTGTATATTGGCGGACAAATCCCAATGAATACGTATTTAATGAAGGGGTATATGGATTCCATACCGATGGACCTTGATGAAAGTGCCAAAATTGATGGTGCAAGCAATACAAGAATCTTTTGGCAGATTCTCATGCCGTTATCAAGACCGATGATTGCTGTTGTAGCAATGAATGGATTTACCGGACCGTTAGGAGATTTCGTTTTGTCATCAACAATTCTGCGGACACCAGAATCCTACACATTGCCGATTGGTCTATACAATCTTGTTAATGAGGTAATGGGTGCAAGCTATACTACATTTGCTGCCGGAGCGATTTTGATAAGTATCCCGATTGCCATTATCTTCATTTTGCTGCAAAAGAACTTTGTATCAGGTCTGACTGCAGGTGGAACAAAAGGTTAATTAAAAATAAGGAAACAAAAAGGAGACTTTTATGGCAAACAAAGAGAAATCATTTGTTACAGATGCTAAATTCATGCTGCATGGCGGCGATTATAACCCCGATCAGTGGCTGGACCATCCAGACATTTTGGCTGAAGACATTAAGTTAATGCAGTTAGCGCACACAAACACATTCTCTCTCGGCATATTTGCATGGAGCGCGCTGGAGCCAGAGGAAGGCGTTTACAAGTTTGAATGGCTCGATGAAGTTATTGAACGAATCCATGGCATTGGCGGTAAGGTGATATTGGCAACGCCAAGTGGTGCAAGACCTGCATGGATGTCCCATAAATATCCTGAGGTGCTGCGTGTTGACGGCCAAAGAAGGAAGCAGCTTCATGGCGGACGCCATAACCATTGCTTCTCATCTAGTGTGTACAGAGAAAAAACACAGCAAATCAACAGATTACTTGCAAAAAGATATGGTAGTCATCCAGCACTGCTTATGTGGCATATTTCCAATGAATATGGCGGAGAATGTCATTGTGATACATGTCAGGAAGCATTTCGCAACTGGCTGAAGAAGAAGTATGACAATAACCTAAAGGCTGTCAATGATGCTTGGTGGGGACCGTTTTGGAGCCATACTTACACAGACTGGTCCCAAATTGAATCTCCTTCTTCAATAGGAGAGAATGCAGTTCACGGCTTAAACTTGGATTGGCGCAGGTTTGTGACAGACCAGACGATTGACTTTTTTGAGAATGAAATTGTTCCAATTAAGGAAATTTCACCAGACATTCCGATAACGACAAACTTGATGGCAGATACATTTGATTTAATTCCATTCCAAAGCCTTGATTACAGCAAGTTTGCACGGCACGTCGATGTAATCAGCTGGGATGCCTATCCTGCGTGGCATAATGACTGGGAAACAACTGCAGATTTAGCGGTGAAGGTAGGCTTTATCAATGATTTATTCCGCAGCTTGAAGGAGCAGCCGTTTTTGCTGATGGAGTCAACTCCAAGTGCTGTTAACTGGCATAAAGTCAATAAAGCAAAACGTCCTGGCATGCATTTGCTTTCTTCCATGCAAATGGTTGCACATGGTTCTGACAGCGTTCTGTACTTCCAGTGGCGCAAATCGCGCGGCTCATCAGAGAAATTCCACGGCGCTGTTGTTGATCATGATAACAGTCCGGATAATCGGGTGTTCCAGGAAGTTGCCAAAGTCGGTACAACACTAGAAAAGCTGACTGATATTGTCGGTACCAACCGCGAGGCTGATACAGCCATCCTGTATGATTGGGAAAATAACTGGGCGTTGAATGATGCGCAAGGCTACGGGTTAGACACGAAGCAATATCCGCAAACATTGCAGCAGCATTATCGCACATTCTGGGAGCAGGATGTTCCAGTTGATGTGATTACAAAAGAAAATGATTTCTCTAAATATCGTTTGCTGGTTGTGCCGATGCTCTATTTAGCAAGTGAAGAGACAATTGCACGCTTAAAGGAATATGTGGCAAACGGCGGTACATTAGTCATGACCTATATAAGCGGAATCGTGAATGAGTATGATTTAACATATATGAAAGGCTGGCATAAGGACCTGCAAGATGTGTTCGGTTTGAATCCAGTTGAGACAGATACTCTTTATCCGAAAGATGCTAATATCGTCCATTACGACGGTAAAGATTATGTACTGAAGGATTATGCAACAGTATTGAATATTGCCTCAGCTAATGTGGAGGGTGTTTACAAAGAAGATTTTTATGCAGATACAGCAGCGGTAACAAGCAATGCTTATGAGGGTGGAAAAGCATATTATATCGGCGGCCGATTAGACGATGAGTTCCATCGTGCCTTTTACGGCAAGCTTATCGAAGAGCTGTCGTTAAAGCCGGATTATGCTATAACACATGGGCTAGGAGTATCTGTTCAAGCGAGACAAGAGGAAGGCAAAGACTATCTCTTTATAATGAACTTTACAGAAGAAACACAGCCACTTGTTCTTGGCAGTGAGGTGAAGGATGTCATTACAGGCGAACAGCTTCATGGCAGCATAAAGCTAGATAAGTATGAAGTGAGAATAGTAGAGAAAGCAAAAGGCTAATGGTTAGCAAGAGAATGCGAGCACAGCAAGGAGTACCATGCATCATTTTAAAAAATGACTGTATTAAGCACTGCGCTGTAGCTCGGATTCTCTTTTTTTTGTGAAATTTTACTTAGAGGGTGATATTGATGAACAAGAAGTGCGGTAAATCGAAGAAAATACTTCCTTTATTATATGTATTAATATTAATGATAAGTCTATTGCCGACATACACAAAAGCCGCAGACAACAGCTATGCAGTTAATGGTGGAATGGAAACGGACTTTTGGACAGACGGATCTTGGAGCTTTCCTAATTTAGATGATAGTCAGGTTGAGGTGCAGCATTTTGCTTATGCATCAGACGAATGGATAAACCCTGCTGAAGGTCAGTATGCATTGAAGTATTGGGTAAAGGACACTGCAAGCAAACAAACCTTTACAGTGAAGCAAGCAGTTGAAACGCTTCCTGCTGGGAAGTATGAATTAACAGTGAAAGCAATGGGTGGGGGAGATAAAGAAGCTGGACAGCTTGTACTGTTTGCTGGTACAAGCAAAACAAGACAGGCTGTCACAAAAGGGTATAACAACTGGGAAACGCAAACTTTGACGTTTGAGCTGTCTCAGGATACAGCAAATTTTGAATTCGGTGCTGAAATTTCAGGCGAGCCGAATGCATGGGGTTATTTGGATAGTTTTTCACTCGTAAAGGTGGATGGTACAAATGAACCAGTGCAAAGTGATATTTTTGTTGAAAAGGTCGATGGGTTAAAAGATGATTTTATTAAAGGCGTTGATGTTTCGAGTATTATTTCCCAAGAAAACAGTGGAGTGAAGTATTACAATCAAGAAGGACAAGAGCAGGATATTTTCAAGACATTGGCTGATTCAGGCGTCAATTATGTACGTGTCCGCATCTGGAACGACCCGTATGATGCAAGCGGAAATGGTTATGGCGGTGGAACGAATGATCTGGAAAAGGCAAAGGAAATCGGAAAAAGGGCAACAGCGCATGGAATGAAGCTGCTAGTAGACTTCCATTATTCAGATTTCTGGGCAGATCCTGCTAAACAGCAGGCACCAAAAGCATGGGCAAGTTTAAGCTTTGAGGATAAGAAAAAAGCATTGTATTCATATACGAAGGACAGTCTGCAAGCATTGCTTAACGAAGGCATCGATATCGGCATGGTCCAGGTTGGCAATGAAACGAACGGTGGATTTGTTGGAGAAAAGGACTGGACCAAAATGTCTGAGCTGTTTAAGGAAGGCAGCAGGGCAATTAAGGAAGTGGATTCAAGCATCCTGACAGCATTGCATTTCACTAATCCAGAAACAGCGGGCCGCTATGCATCAATCGCAAAAACACTTGACGATAACAATGTCGAATATGATGTATTTGCAAGCTCTTACTATCCGTTTTGGCATGGAACATTAAGCAACTTAACATCTGTTCTGAAAAATGTCGCAGACACATATGGCAAAAAAGTAATGGTGGCAGAAACATCGTATACATATACAGGTGATGATGGTGACGGCCATGAAAATACAGCACCAAAAAGCACTGGGCAAACATTAAATTATCCTGTCACCATTCAAGGACAAGCAACAGCAGTCCGAGATGTCATCAAGGCTGTTGCCGATATAGGTGATGCTGGCATTGGAGTGTTTTATTGGGAGCCTGCCTGGATTCCAGTCGGCACACCGGAAAATTTAGCACAAAATAAAGCGATTTGGGAGAAGTATGGCTCTGGCTGGGCATCCAGCTATGCTGCAGAATATGATTCTCATGATGCCGGCGTGTGGTTCGGCGGAAGTGCTGTCGATAATCAGGCGTTATTCGACTTTAACGGAAAACCGCTTGCTTCGTTAAATGTATTTAACTACGTGAATACAGGAGCGGTGGCTCCATTGAAAATCGAAAAGTTGACCGAGGTTACAATCGAGGCAGCAGCAGGTGAACCAATTAAGCTCCCTGAAACTGTAACAGCTGTTTATAATGACGGCACAGAAGGAGCGGTTGCTGTTACTTGGGATGAAAAGGAATTAAATACAGCAATCCAAGCAGGAATCGGTACTTATGTCATAAATGGCACAGTGGAAAACGGAATGACGGTTAAAGCAAATCTGACTATTAAACCAGAAAACTATGTGCAGAATGCTAGCTTTGAAGAGGAAGACAAAAGCATGTGGACTATTGCCTATCCTAATAGTCTAACACCACATGCTGACTTTTTGAAAAATGCTTCTGATGCAAAATCTGGCGAGCATTCATTGCATTTCTATTCAGCAGATGGTGTGGATTTTACTGTTGAACAGACAATCACAGGACTGTCCCCAGGCTATTATGATGCTTCCATGTTTATTCAAGGCGGAGACGCAGCTGCAGCCAACATGCAACTGTATGTAAAAACGAGTAATAAACAATATGATGAGCCTACTAATGTTACTGGGTGGAATAATTGGGCAAACCCGAAAATCAGCGATATTCTTATACTAGATGGAACGGTTACAATCGGTGCAAGCATTCAAGCGAACGCTGGAGCTTGGGGAAGCTTGGATGATTTCTCCTTCGTGAAGACCGCTGATTACGAGGAGGCTGTTGAAGAGGAAGAGCAGACACCGCCACCTGCACAGGACGATCAAGGAGAGGACTCCACTGAGCAGGAGGAAGTGCCTGCAGATGAAGAGGAAAGCAGTGAAACTCCTGAAAACCAAGAGGATTCAAAACAAGAATCAGAAAAAAATGAAACAAACAAGCAAGTGAAAGATGAAAACAAAAATGGACAAAAAGGCAGCAGCCTGCCTGATACAGCTACAAGCATTTTTAACTTTTTGCTGTTAGGTTCCGTGCTTTTAGTGAGCGGAGCAATTTTGTATAAACTATAAAAGCAAGCCTGTCACTATTCCGATAAGAGTGACAGGCTTTTTTTTGTATATTGTTATTTACCAAAAAAAGAGAGTGCAACTGCTGCAGCAACAACTGGAATAATCCCAATTGAAATCCGAATCCGCCAATTAATCGTCAATGAAAATTCCACTAGAAAATTATCTCTAAAGATGTAAAAGTTAAGATATATATATATGAATTTAAATACTTCTAAATTATCAAAAAATAACTAGAGAATTTAAATTATGTATGTTATTTTAGTATGGTATCACTTTACCAAACTACCAAACTAAAGAATTGTTGGTTTATACATATACTAATAAAAGGGATGATATATATGAAGAATATTGTCATTATTGGCAGCAGTGGCGGCAATTTGTTTAATCTCGGCGGTGCTAAACCAGTACAGCTATTGGAAGAAATATTAAAGCAAGCACACGCAGCTGGATTGAATGTGAAAAATATCCAGTTTATCGCTGCAAAGGAATCGATGGATACTGCTAAAAGTAATACAGACGCCGCGATATACGGCTATAAAGAGAACGCTGTGCTTCCTCTGTTCGAGGCATCCTTAAAAGAGGTTAACCATGAAGCGGCAAAGCTTGATCAAATGATTGCAGACAGTATAAGAAATGGGGAAGTGGACGGCATTATTGCGATGAGTGCTGACACGAAAGCTGTCAACAAGGAAACATTAACTGCCGCCATTGAGAGAAAGCTGCCGATTGTCGGAACAGGAGGAACCTCTATGGCTGCAATGACTTCAATGGGCGCAAATGTTATTTCGTCCTCTGGAACAACAGGGTCAACAAGCAGAACAAGAGCCATTTCATTCATATCCTCCCTGTGTAAGCATTGGAACATAAAATTCAACCCAATCATCGGCTCATACGAAAAGGCTCAACCAACAAATACAGCTACGTGGAAAAATATTAATATAAGAGGCATCATGGTTTCTTCTTTGCCAGGGTTTATTGCAATGGCTCTTATTCTTGCAGTCAGCCAAATACCAGCATTAAAAGGCTTAACTGATATTTTTGATTTAATGATAAACGCCTTGCCGGTTATGCTTGCAGTTATTGCAGCTAAACAAGTTTCTGAATTGGATGAAGTATCTATTATTGCAGGCGTTATTGCAGGTGTTTTATCTGTGCAAGGTGGAATCATCGGCGGGATAATCGGAGGGATTGCGGCAGGTATTCTCGTGCAATTCTTCTTCCGCAAATGTATCGAATGGAAATTTCCGATTACAACGGTTAATATTGTCAGCGGTGGTTTATCAGGACTTATTGCTGGATTAATTGTTTACTATTTAATTGGTCCTGTTGCCCTGCAAGCCGGAAACTTAATTAAAGAGATAATTGAACAAACGGTAGCATTTAATCCAATACTTGCAGGCGTACTTGCAGGCGTGCTCATATGGCCGGCGATTTTAGGTGGAGTGTACCATGCGGCTATTCTGCCGATTGTGCTGCTTGAAATGGAGAAAACAGGCAACAGCTTTTTAGGAGCTGTCGATATGGTCGGCTTAGTAATGGTAGCAGCAGGAATTAATCTTGCCAATATCATTGCACCAAGAGACAGAGGCGAAAGTGCTGTTGCCGCACCGGGCTTTTTAATCAATATGGGCTTTGGCACATTTGTAGAATCAGCCTATCCGTTTATGTTCTCTAATAAAATTGTCTTTGGCGGAGCGCTTGTGTCTGCAGGACTAGGCGGAGCACTTGTCGGACTGTTTAATGTAAGGGGAACTGCTTATGTGCCATCCTTTACAGCACCTTTTCTTTCCAATAATATTACAGGCTTCATCATTGCCATGGCAGTGCCGCTTATAGTAGCATTTCTGATTACATTAGCTGCAAATAAGCTTCCGTCCAAACAGAAAGCAGCTAAGAAGAGTGAAGATAAGGTTGCAGTTTAACTTAAAAAAATCCCATTTTAAATAATGGGATTTTTTTTATTTAGGAAAACGAATATAATTAGTACAGGTACTATTTTTTTTAGGCAATTTTTTTATTGCCAGACTGGAGGCATAAGATGTACAGCTTTAAAAACGATTATAGCGAAGGGGCTCATCCCAAGATCCTGCAAGGACTAATAGAAACAAATCTTGTACAGGAAGCAGGTTACGGGGAGGATAGCTTTACATTACAAGCAATTGATCTTATAAAAGAAAAAATGGAGAATACGGAAGTAGATATTCATTTGCTATCTGGTGGGACACAAACAAATCTTACAGCGATATCGGCTTTTTTAAGACCGCATGAAGCTGCGATTGCGGCAGCAAGCGGTCATATATTTGTTCATGAAACAGGGGCAATTGAGGCGACAGGTCATAAGGTTGTCACAATTGACACAGAGGATGGCAAGCTGACACCGGCTCATATCCAGCAGGTGCTTGCTGAACATACGGATGAACATATGGTCAAGCCAAAGCTTGTATACATATCTAATTCAACAGAAATCGGCTCTATCTATCAAAAAAGCGAGCTGGCAGAATTGAAGAGCTTCTGTGCCAATCATAATCTGTTGTTGTTTTTGGATGGAGCTAGACTAGGGTCTGCATTATGTGCTGATAACAATGATCTTCAATTAAGTGATTTACCTTATCTTGTCGATGCCTTTTACATTGGCGGAACGAAAAACGGTGCTTTGCTTGGGGAAGCGCTAGTTATTGTTCGCGAAGATTTGAAAGCAGATTTCCGCTATCATATTAAGCAAAAGGGAGCATTACTGGCAAAAGGCAGATTACTAGGCATCCAGTTTTTAGAGCTATTCCGTGATGATTTATTCTTTGAACTTGCCGAACATGCGAATAAAATGGCTGGTCTTTTAAGAGAAGGCCTGCAAAAGGAGAATATTGAATTTCTAATCGATTCTCCGACAAATCAAATTTTCCCGATTTTACCTAATGAACGAATCCAAAAGCTGCAAAACAATTATGCTTTTATAGTATGGAGTAAATTTGATGCAGATAGATCGACAATTCGTTTAGTAACCTCTTGGGCAACAAAAGAGGAAGCAGTCCAACAGTTTATAAAGGATATAAAGGCATAATAGGTTTATCAAAAATTTGCGAAACAAGTGTGAGTTTTATTTCATGCTTGTTTTTTGAAATAAAATTGTAAGTGTTTACATTGTGAAAATAGCACTGTTATAATCAAACTACATGGTCAGTTTTCATTATTCTTGGCTGAGAACATTCAAGCGGAAAAGGAGGATTACGAAATGAACAAATTCAGTGGAATCATTCCCCCAGTATCAACGATTTTTGATAAGGAGGGAAGGCTTAGTGAAGTGGAAATGGGGCATTTAATCGACAAGCTAATCGACGCTGGTGTGAATGGCTTGTTGTTTCTCGGAACCGGTGGTGAGTTCAGTCAAATGTCCACAGAGGAAAGGATGGAAACAGCAGAGTTTGCCGTCAGTTATGTGAACAAAAGGGTACCTGTTTTGATTGGAACAGGCAGTACGAATGCAAGGGAAGCGGTGAGCTTAAGCAAGCATGCTCAAAAAATTGACGCTGACGGAGTAATGGTAATAAATCCTTATTATTGGAGCTTGACGGAAGAAAATCTTTTTGGCTATTTTAGTGATATTGCAGAAGCCGTTGACCTGCCGATTCTTCTTTATAATTTTCCGAATCTTACAGGCCAAGACTTAAGCCCTGAATTTGTAGCCCGCCTTGTCGATCACTATCCTCATATTGTTGGGATAAAGGAAACGGTTGATTCGATTGGCCATATTCGGGATATGATTCTGCAAGTAAAAGGTAAGCATCCGCAGTTTTCCGTTTTATGCGGCTATGATGATCACCTGTTAAATACCCTCCAGCTTGGCGGAGACGGCACTATTTCTGCAAGCGGTAACTTTGCACCACAATTGTCTGTTGGCATTTATCGTTCCTACATAGATGGCGACATAACAAAAGCCACTTCCCTATACAAACAACTGGCCATCCTCCCGCAGCTATACAAGCTTGACAGCCCATTTGTAAATGTAATAAAAGAGGCGATAAAGCTGTGCGGTTTGAACATTTCAACATATGTACTGCCTCCATCAAGACTGCTTAGTCAAGAGAAGCAGGAACAAGTTAAAGCTATATTGACAGAAGCAGGTGTTTTGCCTGCTGTAAAAAAATAAAATCTACATCCAAAAACAGATGAACAAGCTGTTCATCTGTTTTTGGATGCTTATGAATATAAGAGCTTACCAATTTCACCAGGAGCTTATACACTTGCAAAAGTGAAGGAATGTATATGGAGCGTGTGAATAAGTATAATGGTTTATTGCTTCATTAATTCTTGAACGGCTGGAATATCGGCAGGAGCCCAGTTTAATGACTCCAAGCTATCCCTTTTTAGCCAAATCAACTTAGCATGCTCACTAGCTGTCGGAGTGCCTGAGACGATAGCTGCCTTCACACAAGTTAATGTAATGGTAAAAGAATCATATTCATGTGTGTTTATATGAAAGACCTCTGTTGCCTTAATAGTGCACCCAAGCTCCTCCATAATTTCTCTTTCTATAGCTGTAAAGGTATTTTCCCCTGCTTCGATTTTTCCTCCTGGGAACTCCCATCTATTTGGCAAGGACATTATTGGTGAACGAAGAGCACATAAAATTTCGTCTTGTTCGTTTTCAATGATTCCTGCAACTACATTTACAACCTTTTTCAACTTGCATATCCCCCTAGTTCATTTGGTATCATAATAGCATTTTTTTCAAAATGAACCTATTTTCAAAAAGGGCAATAAATGCCAAGCTGTCTTTTTAGGAGAATTTATTAAATATGCTGGTCCCAATTTTTGAGGACAGCATATTATAATAAATAAGAATTTATTGTGTCCTAGTTTTCTTTGTTTAGACTTTACATGCACTATGTGACCCTTAATGACAACCATCTATAAACAGACATTAGAAGTGAATTAGTTGGTGTTTTTTTGCAATAGAAATACTAAAAGTAAAAGCAGCCTAATCTGCTATAGAAATATCCTGTCTTTCCCATGCTGGGAAAGGAGTACAGCTTTTTTAGTAGAATAAGAGTATGAATGGAAGAAGGAATAATAGAAAGAAAAAATTATTTAAGAAAAGTACCGTGAGATTTGGAAAATAATTAACTTGGAGAATTTTGAAATAATGATTGAATCTTTTAGGGGAATTTGTTAAATTAAAAGAAATCAAAAGACTGTGTGTGACTGGCGAAACGCGGGGTTAACCGTAGGGGAGCACATGGTGTCGATGCCGTTCGCCTGGGCAGAGGTAAGGGAATAAAGCTTTCTCTTTTTCCTTTGCCTCTTTCTCTTTATAGAAGAGATTTTGGGCTATTTTTGGTCAAATCGCAAAGAATTTTGCGAACTATTTTATGGGAAGAGGAGCAATTTACATGAGCACAACGCTTTTAGACAAAGTGAAAACAATCAAAACCTTGAATAATATCGCAGGCAGCGGGTTGAACGTGTTTAAAAAAGAAAACTTTATCATTGATAATGACAGTGAAAATCCGGATGCAATTGTCGTTCGCAGCTATAATATGCATGCAATTGATTTTGGGGATAAATTAAAAGCAATCGCACGTGCAGGCGCAGGTGTTAACAATATTCCAGTCGAAAAATGCACAGAACAAGGTATTGTTGTTTTCAATACACCAGGAGCAAATGCCAATGCTGTTAAGGAAATGGTGCTGACTTCTTTAATGGCTTCTTCTCGAAACCTATTTGATGGTGTTGCTTGGGCGAAAAACCTAAAGGATGAAGGCGAGCAAATTCCAAAGCTTGTTGAGGCAGGTAAAAAGCAATTTGTTGGTAAGGAAATCAAAGGAAAAACATTAGGTGTTATCGGCTTAGGCGCAATTGGAGCACTTGTTGCAAATGATGCGCTTGACTTAGATATGGATGTTATCGGCTTTGATCCATTTATTTCTGTTGACACAGCATGGAATCTTTCTCGAAATGTACAGCGTGCTATGACACTTGAGCAGCTGTTTGCAGAAAGCGACTATATTACTGTTCATGTACCATTAACTAATGATACAAAAGGCATGTTTAATAAAGAAGCATTCAGCATTATGAAGGAAGGCGTGCAAATTCTAAACTTCTCTCGTGGTGAACTAGTGAACGAAATTGATATGGCTGTTGCTTTAGAAAATGGAGAAGTCGGCAGATATATTACAGATTTCCCTAACGAAAATGTTTTGAAAATGAAAAATATCATTCCAGTTCCACATCTTGGCGCATCAACACAGGAATCTGAAGAAAACTGTGCTATTATGGCTGCGCGTCAAGTGAAGGACTATTTAGAAACAGGGAATATTAAGAACTCTGTTAACTTCCCAAATGTGTACCTTCCATACACAGGCAAGCAGAGAGTTGCTGCTTTCCATAAAAACGTACCAAATATGGTTGGACAGATTACAATGGCGATTTCTGGCTACAGCTTGAACATTGCAGACATGGTTAACAGAAGCCGTGGTGAATATGCATACACGATGATTGATATCGACAATGAAGTCCAAGGAGATATCATTCCTGCCTTAGAAGCGAAAATCCGTGAAATTGAAGGAATTGTTACTACTCGTGTGCTTTAATAAGAAAGCTCTCACTATAAGGTGAGAGCTTTTTTTTATGATTAAAATTATTAATAGAATAAATAGTCTAAATTTTCTTGAAATTAATTGACCGAAAAAATCCTGAAAGATATAATGAAACCACTATTTTAAAGAAAACGCAAAAAAAAACATATCAAAGGCAGAGTTACAAATGTCAACTTTTTGCCAGGCATAAGTAACTTTACATAAAATAACAGGAAAAGCCCACCCTAAGCTTGGATAGGAGGTGGGACAATGGAAAACGATAAAGGGTCAAAAATGCCAGACTTCAACAGTTTAGATGATCGCCTTATTGGAGATGGTCTTAACCAAGCTGCTTTTTCCATGAAAACAAATTTAGACCCTAAAGACCCTTTGGAAAATAATCCGTATTTTGATAAAACAAAGGAATACAGTAAGGAAGAGCTGGAGAAATTCAAAAAGTTTTTTGGTGGTAAATAGCTGTTAGTACGATGCCAAGGTATGCAAGTATTTGCTGCCTTGGCATTACATTATAAAAAGAATGTCAGTAAATTATCCTAGATTTTGACTGGACTTACTGAATTATATCGAGGAGGAATTGGAATGCTGGAAGCTTGGAATGAACAATTGGAGAAAATGTATGAAAAAATGGTAGAGTGGAGACGGCATTTCCATCAGTATCCAGAGCTGACTAACCAAGAATATAAAACATCTAAAATGATTGCAGATATTTTAACAGATTTCGGGATTGATATCAGAACGAACGTTGGTTCCATGGGAGTACTCGGTTATATTAATGGAGCTAAACCGGGAAAGACAATTGCTTTACGTGCGGATTTTGATGCATTGCCGATTCAGGATGAAAAGGAGGTGCCATATAAGTCGAAGATTGACGGAGTTATGCATGCATGTGGCCATGACGGTCACACAGCCACATTGCTCGCAGTAGGCAAAGTATTGTATGACAATCGGGACAGTCTCGCAGGCAAGGTTGTACTGCTCTTCCAGCATGCAGAGGAAGGCGGAGGCGGAGCAAAGCAGATGATTGAAGACAATTGTCTTGCTGGTGTTGATTTGGTGTTTGCCAACCATTTATGGAGCTTGTATCCAACAGGAGAAATTTCATTTACAAAAGGTTATACAACAGCAGCAGGAGATGGCTTTTCCATAAAAATTAAAGGGAAGGGTGGCCATGGATCTTCTCCGCATGATACGGTCGATTCAATAGCAATTGCGGGAGCTCTTATTAATCAGCTTCAATACATTGTCAGCCGCAGAGTCCATCCCCAAAAAACAGCCGTTCTGACAATAGGCTCCATCCATGCCGGCAATGCAGCAAATGTAATTGCTGATTCTGCTTTAATGAAGGGGACTGTGAGAACATATGAAAAGGAAGTTCAACAGCTTGTTAAAGAAGCGATGGAAGATACGATAAAAGGTATCTGCACAAGCCAAAAGGCTGACTATGAGTTTAAATACCACTTTGGAATGCCCGCAGTTTATAATCATCCTGCTGAAACAGACATTTTTAGAAATGCTATTGCTTCTGCCCTCCCAGAAATCATATTGAATGAGGTTCCCCCTCTGCTTGTCAGTGAAGATTTTGCGCTTTATTTAGAGGGTATTCCCGGAATGCTTTTTTTTACTGGGGCAGGAAATGAGGAAATTAAAGCAGTCTATCCACATCATCACCCTAAATTTGATTTTGATGAAAAGGCAATGCTCACATCAGGAAAAGCAATGCTTGCAATTATCGATTATTATTTAGCAGGAAAAACGTCAGATAATAAAGCCATAACCATGAAATAAGGTCGAAATAGCCTTGAATCCGTTATAGGACGATAGGCTTTTGGTTTTTTAGGGGTTTGTTTAGGACATTTTGAGGCGATACAGTATATGATGAATACTGATTAAACTTCTTTTATTAGGGAAAAGTAAACAAAATCAGTAGTAAAGGAGATGGATGACAGATGCAAATCCCTATCGGTGTTTCCAATAGGCATATCCATTTAACAAAAGAAGATGTGGACAAACTGTTTGGTGATAATTATGAACTGACAAGCAAAAAGGAGCTATCACAGCCTGGTGAGTTTGCCGCAGAAGAAACGGTCACAATTAAAACAGATAAATCAGAGATACAAGGAGTTCGTATTCTTGGCCCGATCCGCCCGTTAACACAGGTGGAAATTTCTAAAACGGATGCACGTAAGCTCCATATTAATCCTCCGATTCGTCCCTCAGGGAAAATTGATGGCACACCAGGAATCAAGATCATTGGTCCTAAGGGCGAAATTACTATTGATAAGGGCGTTATTATTGCTGAACGACATATTCATATGACAAATGCAGACGCAGATAGTTTTGGTGTGAAGGATGGGCAATATGTGAGTGTAAAAACCGCTGGAGAAAGAGAGTTAACTTTTAACAAAGTTCTTATTAGAGTGAAGGATACGTATGCATTGGACATGCATATCGATACAGATGAAGCAAACGCAGCAGGGCTTCAAACAGGCGACACGGGAGAGCTAATAAAATAACAGTCAAAACGGGGCATATCTGCCGCGTTTTTTTTGTGGTTGACGAAAAAGACATATGTCGTTATCATTTGTATTAATAATACGTTTTAATACGTATTTTAAAATGTACAAGATTGATAGATATAGGGGAGATAAACATGAACGTAAAGGATATTATTAGAGAAATACAAGCAAACAGGGAGGAAGGAATTAAAGATTTATATTTAGTTGCATGTGGTGGCTCTTTAGTTGATATGTACTTATCTGAATATTTCTTCAAAAGTGAAGCGAAGCAGATGAGAGTATCTCTTTATACAAGCAATGAGTTTGTCCATGCAGTCCCAAAAGCCCTTGGAAGTCACTCGCTTGTTGTTGTTTGCTCACATGGTGGAAATACAAAAGAATCGGTAGAAGCAGCAAAAACTGCTCAGGAGCATGGTGCGGCAACTATTACATTAACACATAATGAAACAGGGGCATTGATAAGTAATAGCGACTATAATATTCTTTATAAATGGGGCGAAGAGACGGACGTGAAAGACAATCCGATGGCTATTATTTTCAATATTGCTGTCGAAGCACTTCACAGCACAGAAGGCTACGATAATTACGAGAAGGTCATGAACGGATTAGAGCAGGTTAATACAATAATCGCTAAAGCAAGGGTACAAGTGGCTGAAAGAGCTAAGGCCTTTGCGAAAAAATATCAGCATGAAAATATGTTTTACGTATTATCAAGTGGAGCTTCCTATGGTCACGCTTATGGATTCTCGATTTGCTCGCTTATGGAAATGCAATGGGTGCATGCTTCAGCCATTCATTCTGGAGAGTATTTTCATGGACCATTCGAGGTGACAGATAAGGAAACACCGTATATTTTACTTATGAATGAAGGCAGAACAAGACCTTTGGATGAAAGGGCTCTTACGTTCTTAAAACAATATGGCGAAAAGATAGAAGTTGTCGATTGCAAGGAATTAGGTATTAATACGATTGATGATGAGGTAGTCGAATTTTTCAATCCGATTGTGTTTTACAGCATTTTGAGTGTTTATCGTGCAGAGCTGGCAGAAATCAGAAAGCATCCATTAGAAACAAGAAGATATATGGGCAAAGTTGCTTACTAAGGCAAGATCCGCTTTTCTTTTGACATAGTTGATTAAATAATTGAGCACTATTGTATAATCGGTGTACAGTACATATACAGCACAGAGGAGGGATTTTGTTGAGGGTATTGGGGATTGGCGATAATGTTGTTGATAAATATACGTATAAACGAGTAATGTATCCAGGGGGGAATGCGCTAAACTTCAGTGTTTATGCACAAATGCTTGGAGAGAGTGCTGCTTATTTAGGTATATTCGGCACAGATAATGAAGCGCATCATATTAAGGCAGTACTACAAGAATTAGAGATTGATACAAGCCGCTGTAAGGAAATCGAAGGGGAGAGTGGATATGCTCTAGTTGGCCTTGAGAACGGTGATCGAGTATTTTTGGAAAGTAATGAAGGTGGTATCAGACAATATCATAAGCTCCAATTAGAACAGGAGGACATGAAGTATATTCAATCCTTTGATTTGCTGCATACAAGCAAGTATAGCTATATGGAAGAGGCAATGCCAAAGCTAAGAGCGGCAGGTGTGCCAATTTCCTTTGATTTCTCTGACGATTTTACTGAGGAGTATCTCTCTGAAATTGGTCCAAATGTTGATTTTAGCTTTCTGTCATGCAGCCATTTATCAGAAGCAGAGGCAAAGAATACGTTAAAGAAAATGATTTCTTTAGGAAACAAATTAGCGGTTGCGACAATGGGAGCAAACGGAGCACTTCTATATGATGGAAACAGTTTTTATAAGCAAAAGCCAAGGTTGGTTGAAGCTGTTGATACATTAGGTGCAGGAGACTCCTTTTTGACTGCGTTTCTTGTTCATTTACTGCAATATGAACAAGAAGGCATTGAAGCAGCTCTTGCTAAAGGGGCGGAATTTGCCGCTTCGTCCTGTCTTGTAGAAGGTGCGTTTGGATATGGGAAGGCATATTAAAGAGGAAATGATTTATTTATCGCTACGTCTTTGTTATCCTTGGAGTAAATGAATGAAATAGTGGGTGACGGCAAAAATGATTAAGCAAGAGAACCGTGTTCCTTTGTATATTCAGCTGAAAGAAACGTTGCGTACAGAGATTACTGCTAACCGCTTGAAGGCTGGTGACAAGATTCCGACAGAGGTAGAGCTCAGCGATAAATATAATATAAGCAGAGTTACTGTTCGTAAGGCAATCACTGAGCTGGTTGAAGAAGGATATCTTGTTAAAAAGCAAGGAAAAGGTACATTTGTTCAGACACAGAAGATTGACAGGAAAATTCTCCATTTAAAAAGCTTTACTGCTTCATGTGAAGCACATGGCTTAAAAGTAACAAGCAAGGTTATTAAAAAGGAAATAATCGACGCGGACACAAATCAAAAAGAACGGCTAATGCTAGAAGCAGATGATCAGCTTATTCACATCCAAAGGGTCCGATTCGCAGATGATCTGCCGCTTATGCTCGAAAATAACTTCTATTCCTTTAAACGGTATAAATTTTTACTTGAAGAAAATCTCGACGGCTCCCTTTACGAGCTGCTTCAGGAAAAATACAATATCAACCTTAATAATGCTGGTGAAACCTCCTTGGAAATAGCTAGAGCCTCTGAAAAAGAAGCACCATTGCTTGATGTTACAGTGGGAGAACCGCTCTTCTATTTAGAAACAGTTGTTTCTGATGGTGATCTGCCAGTTTATTTAGGAAAACAGTATATTATTGGGGAACGCTATAAATTTTCGTTTTAATAATGAAGCAATCTTCACAGGAAGATTGCTTTTTTGGTTGATTTGGGATGGTGAGTGTTAAACGGTCGGGCGTTATTTGCTTGAGGTCTGCGATAAGTCAACATCGCTACCGCTCACCGTGTTTCCTTTATCTCAGTCGAGGCCTTCCAGTTTCTCCGTCGCTAAACAATCGCCCTGCACTTTTCGGTGTCCAGTTCCGGGCGCTATCGGCTCGAGGTCATAAGCCAATCTGGCCAAGAAGGTGAAAGAACATCACCTTCCCGTCCATCTCGTCTTATGCATGTCGCCGAAACTCAAGCGCCCTGCACTTTTCTGTAAATTCTAATAATATGTTGACTATGTTGTTGGAAAGTAGTATAAATAAGTAAAACGTCATAAAACGTATTATAAGATACATATGTGCTGGATGGAGGGGTTTTTTTGAAGAAGAGGGTTTTGGGGATTGTTTTGCTGTTAGTTTGTATGCTGTTAGCTGCTTGTGGTAAAAGTGCGTCTGGCGGGGATGGGGATAAGAAGCAATTGGTGATGGGGACGTCGGCTGATTACTCTCCCTTTGAGTATATCGATACAGCGACTAGCGAGGATATTATTGGTTTTGATGTGGATCTTGCTAAGGCGCTTGGTGAGAAGCTTGGCTATGAAATTGTTGTGAAGGATATGGATTTTAGTGGATTGATTACATCACTTCAATCAGGGAAGGTTGATTTCGTTATGGCAGGGATGGAGCCGACTCCTGAACGCAGTAAAAATGTTGATTTCACAGATTCTTATTTCCGAAGTGATATTTTAATGGTTGTTGCTAAAGATGGGGATGTTCAGTCTTTTGAAGCTATTAAAGGGAAAACGGTTGGAGTGCAAATCGGTTCGATTCAAGCAGATAAAGCAAAAGAGCTGCAGAAGGAAGTTGACTTTCAAGTGGAAACTAGAGACAGAGTCCCTGACTTGGTAGAGGAATTGAAGAGTGGTCGCTTTGATGGAGTATTGATGGAAGAGGCTGTTTCTAAAGGATACTTAAAGAATAATGACAGTTTAAAGGTCATCTCTGTACCTAATAATGAAACAATCGGGGCTTCCATTGCGTTTCAAAAGGACAGTAAGTTTACTGAGGAATTTAACAAAGAACTAGCTGTAATGAAGGAAAATGGAGAATTGGATGAGCTTGTATCAAAATGGTTTGGTGGAGTGGAATAAGTAGATCCATGACAGGGGATATATAATATAGAAGAAACTAGGATAAAAGGGGTGCAGAATTGTCTGCGTCCCTTTTTTATGTCACAAATTACAAGAGTTTAGGTAAATGATATATTCATTGTAAAAAATAAAAAAATATGTAAGAAATTCTTACTGTTTTATACAATTTTGAATAATTTTATTATATAATTTAATTAAGTAAACAACATTGTACAAACATAAAACACATTGAACACATTTGTTCAAATAAGGAGTAATTTTTTTCGTCAGCATGAATAAAATGTAGCAAGAGGCTTGAAAACAAGGAGGATTGAAGGGAAATGGAAGTGCTTATGAGGAATATGTTTCAATCATTAGCAAAAAATCAGCCTGCCAATAAACTTGCAAAAAAATATGGACTTCGATTGGGTGCAGCAAGATTTGTTGCAGGAGAGTCAATCAATATGGCCATTGATGCTGTAAAAAAATTAAATAAAGAAGGCAAGGTCGTGACATTGGACCATCTTGGTGAATTTATTTCGACAGAGGCAGAGGCTGTTGAATCAGCTGCGATGTGTATCCAAACACTGGATGCTATTGCAGAGGCAAAGGCAGAATCAAATTTATCCTTGAAAATGACATCGCTTGGTTTGGATATTAACAGAGAATTATGCATGAAGAATATGCGTAATATCCTCGATCGTGCAAAGTCATATGGGAATTTTGTAAGAATTGACATGGAGGATTATGGTCATTGTCAGGAATCAATCAATATTTATAAAGAGCTCCGCCAGGAATATGATAATGTCGGTATTGTTTTGCAAGCATATTTGTATAGAACGGAAGCAGATATCGCTGATTTAAATGATCTCCATGCTAATCTTCGTCTTGTGAAAGGAGCTTATAAAGAATCGCCAAGTGTCGCTTTTCCTGAAAAAAAGGATGTCGATGAAAATTTCAAAAAAATAATTAAGCAGCATTTGCTGAACGGTAACTATGCAGCTATAGCAACACATGATGAGGCAATGGTTGAATATGCAAAATCGGTTGTGGAGGAATACGGCATTCATAAAGACCAATTTGAATTTCAAATGCTTTATGGAATCTGTGAGGACCTTCAGGACAGACTTGTGAAGGAAGGCTATAAAGTCAGGATTTATGTTCCTTACGGTATTGACTGGTTTGGTTACTTTATGAGAAGGCTCGCAGAAAGACCAGCTAACGTTTGGTTTATCGTCAAGAATTTTTTTAAGTAAGTGTCTTTCAACGTTTTTAATTAAAAACAATAACAAAGGGGACTGAACTATTATGACGACAACTGTACCATACACAACTTTCAAAAATGAGGCACTGACTGATTTTACTGCAGAGGAAAATAAAACGGCAATGCATGCTGCGTTAGCAAGGGTAAGAGAGGGATTTGGGAGGAAATATCCAATTATTATCGGCAGTGAAAAACTTTTTGTGGAGGAAGAAATAATCTCTGTGAACCCTGGTAATGTAGACGAAGTAGTGGGCACTGTCAGCAAAGGATCTACTAACCTAGCAGAAAAAGCGATGCAAACAGCATTAGCAACATTTGAAACGTGGAAAAAGGTTGCTCCTGCAGAGCGTGCCGCTTATTTGTTTAAGGCTGCCGAGTTGATGAGAGAACGCAAGCATGAGTTTTCCTCCTACCTTGTTTATGAGTCAGGGAAAAACTGGGTGGAAGCAGACGCAGATACTGCTGAGGCAATTGACTTTCTTGAATTTTATGGCCGAGAAATGCTTCGTTTAAGTCAGACTAGTGTGCACCAGCCACTTACAAAGATTGAGGGGGATGACAACCAAATTACGTATATCCCGTTAGGTGTTGGTATTATTATTTCTCCATTCAATTTTCCGCTGGCGATAATGGCTGGTACGACTGTTGCTGCTATTGTCTCTGGTAATACGGTTATTCTAAAGCCTGCTGATGCTACTCCAGTCATTGCTGCGAAGTTCGTCGAATTAATGGAGGAGGTAGGCTTGCCTGCAGGTGTGTTGAACTATTTGCCTGGTGATGGCATCGAGGTTGGCGAGTATTTAGTTGAGCATCCGAAAACACGTTTTATCTCGTTTACAGGATCAAGAGCGGTTGGCTGTAGAATCTATGAAAGAGCGGCAAAGGTACAGAAGGGGCAGATTTGGCTTAAGCGAGTAATTGCTGAAATGGGTGGAAAAGATGGGGTAGTTGTTGATGAGACAGCTGACCTAGACGCTGCAGCAGCTGCGATTGTTGCCTCTGCTTACGGATACCAAGGACAAAAGTGCTCTGCGGGCTCACGAGCAATTATTGTAGAGTCCGTTTACGACGAAGTAATCAAAAAAGTAGTGGGATTAACAAAAAAACTGACAATTGGTCTACCAGAAGAGAATTACGCAATTGGACCTGTCATCGATAAAAAGTCATTTGAAAAAATCATGGGCTATATAGCTATAGGTAAAACAGAAGGGAATTTGCTTACAGGTGGCGAGCGGTCAAAAGGCAATGGATTTTATATTGAGCCAACTATATTTGCTGATGTTAACCCACAGGCACGCATTATGCAGGAAGAAATATTCGGTCCTGTTCTGGCTATTGCTAAAGCAGCTGATTGGCAGGAAGCAATCGACATTTACAACAATACAGAATACGGATTAACAGGGGCGTATCATTCCAAAGACGTAAGCAGAATTGACTATGCTCACGAAAACATGCACTGTGGAAATTTATATATTAATAAAAAATGTACCGGGGCGCTTGTAGGTGCTAATCCGTTCGGTGGTTTCAACATGTCTGGGACTGATTCGAAAGCTGGCGGCTTTGATTATTTGCTATTATTTACTCAAGCGAAGTTGACATCTCGAAAAAAATAATATAAAAATAATAGACTAGGAGATGTGCTTTTTGATGGTGCATCTCCTATTAAGCGAAAAAATAGAAAAATACATAATCGCTTAAGGGTTTTTCTGGTTTTTTACCTGCAAAAGAATGAATATTCGAAAATAAAAAAAGAATCAGACGGAGATAAAAGGACTTCTTAGATAAGAGAACGGGGGATGGGATTGAATACACAAATTTTGGTTTCGATTGCAATTTACATGGCTGGAATGCTTGTAATTGGCTATTTTGCTTATAAACGCACATCAAATCTATCAGACTATATGATTGGCGGAAGGTCACTTGGACCTGCTGTTACCGCATTGAGTGCAGGTGCCGCTGACATGAGCGGCTGGCTGCTTATGGGGCTTCCTGGAGCAATGTACACCCAAGGGATAAGTGCCTCTTGGATTGCGATAGGTTTAACGATAGGAGCATATTTAAATTGGCTTTATGTAGCACCACGCTTACGGGCATATACAGAAGTGGCCAATAACTCGATGACCATTCCGGCTTTTTTGGAAAATAGGTTTGAAGATAAATCAAACATATTGCGACTGACATCAGGACTAGTTATTATCATCTTTTTTACGTTTTATGTTTCATCCGGAATGGTGTCAGGTGGGGTATTATTTGAAACAACATTCGGTATGCATTATCAGGCAGGGCTTTGGATTGTTGCCGCAGTCGTTATTGCCTATACGTTATTTGGCGGATTTTTGGCAGTAAGCTGGACAGATTTTGTGCAAGGCTTGATTATGGTTGTGGCCCTTATACTTGTTCCAATTGTGACGATTATGGAGGTTGGCGGTTTAGGATCAGGCTTTGACACAATTAAAGAAATTAATCCGAAGCTGTTTGATATTTTCAAAGGAACAACTGTTGTTGGTATTATTTCTTTGCTTGCATGGGGGCTTGGATATTTTGGTCAGCCGCATATTATCGTCCGATTTATGGCAATTTCATCTGTGAAAGAGATAAAAAAGGCAAGAAGAATCGGTATGGGCTGGATGATCTTTTCTGTTGGTGGTGCGATGTTTACTGGATTTATCGGGCTTGCCTACTATACGCAGCAAGGCTTGGAAATAAAGGATGCAGAAACAATCTTTATCATGTTAAGTGAGATATTGTTTCATCCGCTTATTACCGGCTTCCTGCTTGCTGCCATTCTTGCTGCCGTTATGAGTACCATTTCATCTCAATTATTAGTAACAGCTAGCTCTTTAACAGAGGATGTTTACAAGACATTTTTCAGACGAACGGCAAGTGAAAAGGAGCTTTTGACAATTAGTAGACTAGCGGTGCTAGTTGTCTCTGTAATTGCTGTACTTCTTGCATTTAACAAAAATGGCTCTATTCTTTCTCTTGTAGGTTATGCATGGGCAGGCTTTGGAGCTTCCTTTGGACCTGTTATTCTCTTGAGTTTGTGCTGGAAGAGAATGAACAGATGGGGAGCAATTGCTGGCATAGTTGGCGGAGCAGTTACAGTAATCATTTGGGCTAGTATTGATATACTGAAAAATAATCTTTATGAAATTATCCCTGGATTTATTGTAGGTCTAGCTGCCATCTGGATTGTAAGCTTGGTAACGGAAGCTCCGAACGCAAAGCAATTAGAGAGCTTCGACGAATACAAGCAATCTTTATAGTAATTAATATAGAAAGAGCTGATGCCTTGATTTTTGGTCAGCTTTTTTTTCTATACAATCAGCTTTCTTTAAATCTACCAGTAGCAATGTGGTTTGAGAGTATGGTAAAGTTAGAAAAAAAGCGTGAAAGGGTAATAGTATGTTCGAACGTGCACAAATACAGCTTGACCGCTCCTTTGCGGTTGTCGACAAACAGACGCCAATAGCTGAGATAAAATCAAAACTTCGTGAGTATAATTTTGTCGTTGTGACAGGCGGAACATACTTTATAATCGGCAATTATGAATATGAAATAATTGCGTTAGGAGCAGAATCTACCAGCATTTCCGATTGGCTGCATAAGCTTTCCTGGCTACCTTCTGCGCCTGCATCGGCAGGCGATATGCCGTATGCCGCTGATTGGCGCCGTCCTGTCCTTTGGCTTGAGGGCGATGCTCCAGTTGGGATTATGACAGAAGCCGCATGGATAAATATGCTCAAAGCAGAAAATAGACAAACCACAGCTTATTTTCAAACATTAGCTGAAACGATAAACGATTCTGTGACAGCTGTTAATGAGGAAGGAATTGTCGTCTGCTGGAACACAACAGCAGAGGAAACATATAAAATAAAAAAAACAGATATTATCGGTGAAAAAATCAGCACTCATTTCCGTGATGAATCGATTGTCCTGCAACATATCCTTAACGAGGGGTATCCGGTTAGAGGCCAATATCACAGACCGAATGCTGACACGCATGTGTTAATTAACGCAACGCCTGTTATTCTTGATAATAGGATAATTGGTGGTATTGCTTCAGAGCATGATGTTACCAAAATGATCCGGCTTAACGAGGAACTTGATTCTGCATCGACACTGCTTGTTCAAAAGATAAATCCATTTTTATCCTTTGACAGCAGCAGCCCTAAGTTTCAAGAATCACTTACTATAGCTCAAAAAATGGCACATGCAGATATACCTGTCCTCATTACAGGCGAACCTGGTTCAGGAAAGGAAATGCTTGCACAAGCTATCCATTATGGCGGTTCGAAAGCAACAGGTCCTTTTGTTAATATAAATTGTTCGATTATACCGCCGGCGTTGTTGGAGATAGAGCTTTTTGGAATTGAAAAAGCATCGTTTACAGAAGATAAGCAAAACATCATTACAGGTAAAATTGAACAAGCTTTAAACGGTACTATTTTTATCGAAAATATCGACAAAATGCCTTTGTTCATACAGGAAAAGCTGCTCACCTATTTAGTGGAAAACTCCTTTTATCGTGTAGGAGGAATGGAGCCAATCAATTCTCCAACAAGGATTATTGTATCTGCCTCCAGTTCAGTTGAAAATCTTCTGAAGGATGGAGAGCTAAATGAAAAGCTTTTCTATAAACTGTCTGTCATTCATATTTATATACCGCCGTTAAGGACGAGAAAAGAAGATATTTCTGCACTTGTAGAAAGGTCTATCGACGAATTCAGTGCAAAGTATAAAAAAGCTCCTCCCTCCATTGGGGAAGAAGTAATGACTTTTTTTACTAATTATGAATGGCCAGGTAATGTAAGAGAGCTGCGCAGTATAGTGGAGAGAGTTATTGTCTTGCATGATACGAATCGTATAGGCTTAGAGCATTTGCCAGAAAATCTTATCCGCAACAATACGGATGAAGCTGTTATGTCGTCTGCAAACGGCATTTCCAAAATGGATGAAGCACAAGAAATAGAAGAAGCTTTACGGAAAACATATGGAAACAAAAGTGCTGCAGCAAATCTGTTAGGAATTTCACGAGGAACACTATATAATAAACTAAAAGAATATGGACTAAGCTGAAAAAACAAGTGGCAGGTTAAACTTAAAGTCTAACCTGCCGCTTGTTTTCTTTTTAGGATTCTAGCTGAAAGTATTGACGCAAAAGATATGCGAGCCATTTACCATTAGGGATGTGACGAATGTTTTCAATGAGCCCGTTTATGATTGCAGCACTCATCGTTTGATTACTTGCTTGTTCGTTTAACAGATTTAAAGACTCCTTGATATAATCTCCATCAGCTGCCTCTGCATGTGAGCTTAAGAGTGTTGTAATGGTGTCTAAGTCTACAGGGCTCTCTGCAGGAGAATCAATCAGATAGGAGAGCTCCTCCGTTATAAAAGGGATTGTTTCATGCATGGCAAGCAGGTTTGTTTTTTCTGCTAGTGATTTTGAAAGAAGGCTGACATCCAGTGGGATTTTTGTAAAGACAAATAACTCAGAATAAGTCTTCAGAAAGCCTTTTATGCAATACAGCAAATCATATTTTAAATGGTCAATAGAATTGCCGTACACCTTTTCAATCAAAAGCAGAATCGTGCTGTTAATCAGCTTATCGTAATATTGAATCTTATTAATAAGCTCAGGGCTGACAGACAGATGATGGTCATTCATGAAAATTTTTCCCTGGTCAGAGTGTTTTTTAAAAGAAGAAAATACGGATTCATAGAACATATACAAGGAATCCTCATTAACTTGCGTGTGTTTGACTTGGTAGTCAAGGTCAGATACAAGCTGTTTCATTGCATTGTCAATAAGCTCGAGAACCAACTCCTCCTTTGATTTAAATGAAAGATAAAATGCCCCTTTTGATATTCCGCAGCTTTCCGTAATTTGCTGAACAGAGGTTGAGGCAATACCTTGTTTGGCAAACAATTCTAAAGCAGTGTCCATAATTAGTTGTTTTTTTAACATTGTCTTTTTTAGCTCCTAGCTATAAATGATTTGACAAATGACTGGCTAGTCAGTATTATAAGTAATTAGTTCGACAAAGTCAATAAAGGGTAGGTGCAAAAGTGAAAGGGATAGTTAATTTCGTACTGAAGAATAAGCTAGCGGTATGGTTATTGACCATTATTATCACAGCTTCGGGGATTTATTCCGGTACACAAATGAAAACGGAGACGATTCCGGATATTTCCATTCCATACTTAATGGTAACTGGTGTTTATCCAGGAGCAACTCCTGAGCAAGTAATGAATGATGTGTCCATGCCGATTGAGCAGGCAGTGGAAGGGCTCGAGGATGTGAAAAACGTCTATTCTAATTCAAGCTCCAGTGTTTCAAGCATACAAGTTGAATACGAGTATGGCATTGACATGGATGAAAAGAAAAGACAACTCGAATCTGCATTAGATAATGTAACACTTCCAGAGGATGTGGATGCTCCGACTGTATCTGCGATCAGTATGAACATGATGCCAGTTGTTGCATTGTCCATAAGCAGCACAGAACAAGATATTGTTGATTTAACTTCAACAGTAGAGGACGTTATCGTTCCTGATATTGAAAAACTTGATGGGGTTGCATCTGCAACTATTTCAGGTCAGCATGTAGAAGAAGTGGACTTCTCCTATAATAAAGAGAAAATGGCTGAGCTGAATCTTACAGAGGATTCTGTTAAGCAAGTTATTCAAGCAAGTGATATGGCAACATCTTTAGGTCTTTATGAATTTAATGAAGGCGAAGAGGCTGTTTCGGTTGACGGAAAGCTTACTTCAATAAATCAATTGAAGGATATGCTGATTCCGGTAACACCGACAGCTGACAATCCTTCACCATTTGTAAAACTTAGCGACATTGCATCAATTAAGGCTGTCGGTAAGGAAGAATCGATTTCTCGTACAAATGGGAAAAATGCAATTGCAATTCAAATCGTTAAAGGCCAGCAAGCGAATACAGTTGATGTAGTAAATGCTGTTAAGGATCTTGCTGACGATGAAAAGGATAAAATTGACGGTTTAGTTATTGACGTAACACTTGACCAAGGACAGCCTATTGAAGATTCTGTCCACACAATGATTGAAAAAGCAGTGTTCGGCGGTGCGATTGCAGTACTTATTATCCTGCTGTTCCTGCGTGATATTAAATCTACAATCATTTCAATAGTATCCATTCCTGTTTCCATTTTTATGGCATTCCTGCTTCTGAAGTGGATGGATATCACATTGAATATTATGACGCTTGGAGCAATAACTGTAGCCATCGGCCGTGTAATCGATGACTCCATCGTTGTAGTAGAAAATATATACAGACGACTGCACTCTAAAGAAGAGAAGCTAACAGGGCGTGCGTTAGTTCGCGAGGCAACAATTGAAATGTTCAAGCCGATTTTATCGTCTACATTAGTAACTGTTGCTGTGTTTGCTCCATTAATTTTCGTCGGCGGCATGGTTGGAGAATTATTTATGCCATTCGCATTGACGATGACATTTGCTCTTGGTGCATCTCTGATTGTCGCTATTACAATCGTACCAGCACTTTCACACTTCTTATTTAAGAAAAAATTATACAGTGAGAAGTCAGAAAGCGGCCATAAAGAAGTTGGAAAGCTGGCTTTATGGTATAGAGGAATACTAGAAAAAGCATTAAACCATAAAATTATTACTTCTGCTATCGCAATTGTGCTTCTAGCAGGAAGCTTGGCATTGACTCCATTAATCGGCTTCAGCTTTATGGGAAGCGAAGAAGATAAAGTTATGTATTTAACTTATACACCAGAAGCTGGTGAAACAGAAAAGCAAACTTCAGATAACATTCAAGTTGTCGAGGATGAAATGCTGAAGCGCGATGACATTGATACTGTCCAAACATCTATTACAGACAGCAGCAATGCAGACATGACGGCTGCGATGATGGGCGGCGGCGCTGGCGGCGGACTCATGTACTTGATCTTTGATCCAGACATGAAGAATTTCTCTGAAGTTAAAGAAGATATCGAAACTTATATTGCAGATATTGGTCAATCAGGCGAATGGAAGAGCCAAAACTTCACTTCCATGTCAGGATCTACAAATGAAATCAGCTATACTTTCTATAGCGAAGACTTAGATAAATTAAATGAAACAGTTAAAAAAGCTGAAGATATAATGAAAGATGCAGATGGGCTTAAAGATGTATCTTCAAGTGCAGAAGAAGCATATGTAGAGCATATCTTAAAGGTTGACCAGGAAAATCTATTACAGTACGGATTGACTACAGGTCAAATTGTAATGGCATTAAGCAACCAAGGCTCTGATGAGGTTCTGACTACTGTTGAAAAAGACGGTAAAGAGCTTGATGTAATTGTTAAACAGGAAGAGAAATCTGTTCCGAAAACAATGAATGAATTGCTTGATACTGAAGTAGCAACAGCTACTGGGTCAAATATGAAGCTTAAAGATCTTGTGGATGTAGAGGAAGGTACTACTCTTAATACACTTGATCGAAGCAAAGGTGAATTCTACGCGACAGTTTCAGGAACTATCACAACAGATGATATTTCAAAAGTAACATCTAAAGTAGATGACAAGATTAACGATATTGATTTGCCTAGCGGCGTAACACAGGACGTAGCAGGTGTATCAGCTGATATGTCTGAAACGTTCACACAGCTTGGAGTTGCTATGATTGCTGCAATTGCGATTGTATACTTCATTCTTGTTGTAACATTCAGTGAAGGTGCAGCACCATTTGCTATTCTATTCTCGTTGCCATTTGCAGTAATTGGTTCGTTTGTAGGACTGCTAATTGCTGGTGAAACAATTTCTGTTTCCGTAATGATGGGTATGCTGATGTTAATTGGTATTGTCGTCACGAATGCGATTGTATTAGTAGACCGTATCATTCATATGGAAAGAAACGGTATGAACTTGCGTGATGCCATTCTTGAAGCCGGAGCAACACGTCTTCGTCCAATCCTGATGACGGCAATTGCTACAATCGGTGCATTGATTCCACTTGCAGTGGGTAATGGCGGAAGCGGAATTATCTCGAAAGGACTTGGAATTACCGTAATCGGCGGTTTAACAAGCTCAACATTGTTAACATTACTTATCGTTCCAATCGCTTACGAGATTCTTTCTAAAATGTTTAAGAAAAACCGTAAAGAGATTAAAGATAACTAATAAGTAAGAAGATGGCAGTGTAACAAGCCGCCATCTTTAGTAAAGCCGACAAACTTATCACTATTAAGTTTGCCGGCTTTTTTTATCTTTTTGTTGCAGGGGGACTCTGTTTTTTCTTTTCATATTTATATCTAAAGTGGAAAAATGAATCACCTTTTTAAAAAATTTCTATTAAAACGGCAGCATTTTACCATCTGAAACAACCGTAATCAGCTGCCTTCTATTTTTCCCGAAAATTCAACGTAAAAAGACAAAAAAACCAAAGCCTTATTCCTTTTCCTTTTCATTATTAAAAAATAGTGCAAACAGCTAAATAAGTCCTTGACTTTAATAGTTTAATTAATTAAGTGGGTTTGATTATGTCTAAGTTAACTAAAATATAAATAATTGTTATTTATAAAAAGAACTAATGATTAATGGTTAATGTTTTTGTTAACTAAGTTATAAAAAATTAATGTTAAATTTATATTATAGTTATTGACAGCGTTTTCAGCTTATTGTATAAATAATATGTAAGGTATTTTCTTATTAAAGGGGGCTCTGATAAAAGTTTAATAGAGCAAATATTTTATCGATGACGTTTTTATATAGTTGATATCAGATACATAAGCAGAATGAGAAGGGCAATATAGTGATTAATAAAATGTTCCGCCCCTCTTTAACGCAAAGCATTTCTTGTGCCTTGTCGGTACTGTTTGTCGGATGCAAGCTTACTGCTATATGAACAACAAATCGATAATAAACGGCATGAAAATTGTTTTTGTGTTAAGGAAGAAATCCAACACAGTCTTCCGCTACTTTCTTTTCATTTATAAAAACCTTTTAAAAGGTATAAAAGCAATTATTTTTAAAGCTTTGGGATTATGCAGGGGAATTCACGTTTATACATGGCAGTACAAAAAAATAATTAGGGGAGAGTACTGATTATGAAGAAACTAAATTTATTGCTGTCTATTTTGTTAGTTGCAAGTATGGTTTTATTGGGTGCATGTTCAAGCAAAAGCAGCGGGAATAGCGATGAGAAAGAAATCACTTTTATGTTTAGAGGCGGCGAAGATGAAAAAACGGCTTATACTGCAGCTATCAAAAAATTTGAAGAGCAGCATGAAGGCGTGAAAGTAAAAATCATCAATACAGATGCTGACCAATACTCTACTAAACTATCTGCAGCTGTATCTGGCGGCAATGTGCCTGATGTGTTCTATCTTGATTCAGGAAGCATTGCAAACTATGTAGATAATGGAATTATCAGAGACATTACCGAGGATGTAGAAAAAGCGGATTTTGATTTGAACAGCTTATGGCAGTTTGGTGTCGACATCTACCGCTATGATGGAGAAACATCAGGTAAAGGGGCACTTTACGGATTACCGAAGGATGTTGGTCCTTTCGCTTTAGGATATAACAAAGATATGTTCGAAAAAGCAGGCATTCCAATTCCAGACAAAGATAAAGCGTATACATGGGATGAATTCCTGAAAGTGAGTCAAGACTTAACTCAAGATACAGACGGTGACGGAGAAGTTGATCAGTGGGCGAGTGGGTTTAACGCAACATGGTCATTGCAGTCATTTGCATACAGTAATGGAGCTTCCTTCTTAAACGAAGCAGGCGATAAAGTTACTGTAGATACACCTGAATTTGCAAAGTCTCTACAATTCTTCTCAGACCTGTCGAACAAATATAATACAACACCAAACTCATCTCAAGCAGAAACGCTTGATACTTACCAAAGATGGATGAATGGCGAGCTTGCTTTCTTCCCAGTAGGTCCTTGGGATATGAGCACATACGCTAAGCTTGACTTTGAATATGACTTAATGCCATGGCCATCAGGCGATGCTGGGAAATCAGTCGCTTATGTAGGTTCATTAGGACTTGTTGTTTCTGAAATGACACAATATCCTGAATTGGCAACAGAGCTTGCCATCTACTTATCAGCTGATGAAGAAGCACAGCAAACATTGCTTGATGCACAGGTTCAAATTCCTAACCTTGTAGATATGGCCGAGGAATGGGCTTCTGATACAGAGTCAGTGCCTAGCAATAAACAAGAGTTCCTTGATATCGTCCAAGATTACGGTGTGCCTTATCCAACATTTGCAACTTATAACTCTCAATGGTTAGATGAGTTCTGGACAAATATTACACCAGTTGTCCAAGGCAAAAAGACAGCAGAGGAATATTTGAAAGAGATCCAGCCTAAAATGCAAAAGCTGTTAGATGAAGCAAACGAACAAGCTAAAATGTCAAAATAATAGATTAATAGGCATCTGTGGCAAGTCACAGATGCCTATTGCTAAAAGGGGTGAAAAGCATGTCTGGCATTAATCCGGTTGTCGGCACTAAAGATGTTAAGCCGAAAAAACCAAAAAAGCAAAAATCCAGCGCGTTATATAAGCAGGAACATCGAGTCGCCTTTTTATTCGTACTCGCTCCTGTCATAGGGTTCCTACTGTTTTCTGTCTATCCGTTTGCCTACTCCATATACGCTTCTTTCACAGATTGGAATGGGCTAAACCGCATGAATTTCATCGGATTAGATAACTTTGTCAAACTGTTCCAAGATCCGTACTTCTACCAGACACTTTACAATACGGTCTTCTATATGATTGGGATTCCCATTGGTCTTGGTTTGGCACTGCTGTTGGCAATTGCTTTAAACAGGGGATTGCGCGGCACTACTTTCTTCAGAACGGTTTATTACATACCTGTAATTTCGTCGCTTGCGGCTATATCCATCATGTGGGCTTGGGCATACAATGGGGATTTCGGGTTAGTGAACCAAGTGTTGGAGGTTTTCGGTATTAAAGGACCGAACTGGCTTGAAAATAAGGCAACTGTTAAGCCGGCGATTATTTTGATGGCTGTATGGAAGGGCCTAGGATATTCCATGCTGTTGTATTTAGCTGCCATTCAAAGTGTTTCGAAGTCATTTTACGAAGCAGCAGATTTAGATGGAGCTAACTCATACCAGAAATTCCTGAATATCACTTGGCCGATGGTAAAGCCGGTTACCTTTTTCTTAGTTATCACAAACATTATCGGCGGTTTCCAAATTTTCACAGAAATCAATATCATGACACCAACTGGAGGCCCTGAATACAGTGCAGCATCCATCGTATGGTATGTATGGCAAAAAGCCTTTAAATATTACCAAATGGGTTACGGCTCGGCGATGTCATTGATTTTGTTCGTCTTTATTTTCATCGTGACAGTCATTCAGTTCTACTTAAACAGAAAATCAGATTATAGCTTGGATTAGGAGGTGTGCAGTAATGAAAAAGCAAAAAAGAATTACGGATATCATCGTTTATGTAATCCTGTCGCTTGGTTCAATCTTAATGATTGGTCCGTTGCTTTGGATGATTTCTACTTCGTTAAAGGATAAAACAGGCGTATTTGCTTTACCGCCGCAGTGGATACCAGATCCATTCCAGTTTGATGCCTATACAAAGCTGTTTCAGCTGGACACTTTAGGATATGGGATAAAAAATACGATTATTGTTTCGTTGTCTGTAACAATCGTTGGAACAATTACATCAAGTATGGCTGCATTTGCATTTGCAAAGCTGAGAATGCCATTTAAGGATTGGATCTTCTTAATCCTTTTGGCATCTATCATGATTCCATACCCGATTATCATGATTCCGCAGTTCGTTATGTTTTCAAAAATTGGCTGGGTCGATACGCTCCTTCCGCTTATCGTGCCAGGATTATTCGGAAATATCACCATGATCTTCTTCCTGCGCCAATATTTGGCGAATGTACCTTACTCACTCATTGAAGCAGCGAAGGTGGATGGAGCGGGATATTTGCAAATTTTCTTTAAGCTGATTTTCCCGGTCATTCGCCCTGCTGTTGCAGCACAGTTTATCCTTTGGTTTATGGGTGTATGGAATGACTACTTGGCGCCATTAATTTATTTGAACAGCCCAGAGAAGCAAACATTACAGGTTGTTATCGCCAATCTTAAAGCAACCTACGCAATCCAGACAGATTATCCGTTAATCATGGCTGGATCAGTTGTTTCCTTGCTGCCTGTGCTGATTGTATTCCTTATATTCCAAAAGCAAATTATCGAATCAGTCGCTTTATCTGGTGTAAAAGGATAAGGGTTAAGGAGGCTTTTTAGTTGAAGGAGAATACAAAAAGGTGGTTTGACAAGCTTCAAGCCTATCAATGGGGCACGCTTGGGGCTCATGATCCAACTATTGTGAAGGAAAACGGCGTCTACTATATGTTTGCAACAGATACCTTTTTTGAAGGCAAACCTACGCAAGGTGTGCCAATCAGGAAATCTACAGATCTTGTCCACTGGGAGTTTGTAGGGACTGCGTTGGCGGGGATTCCAACAGAGGCGGGTACATGGGCGAATGCAGGCGGTTTGTGGGCGCCGGAGGTTATTCGTTATAACAACAAATATTATATGTATTACTCTGCTTCAACCTTTGGAAGCACAGTGTCATGCATTGGTCTAGCAACTGCCGAGCATCTAAAAGGTCCATGGAGTGACCAAGGAATCGTTATAAAAACAAATCCAAACTTAGCCAAACATAATGCGATTGATGCCAATATTATTACAGATAAGGATGGAAGGTACTGGATGTGCTATGGCTCTTTCTTTGGCGGCATTTATATTGCCGAGCTGAATATGGAGACAGGTCGACTAAAAAATGAACAAGATTATGGCACGCTTCTTGCAAAGCGGCCCAAGTCTGTTGATACAGCAATTGAAGGTGCCTTTATCTATTATCATGAAGAATTGGATTATTACTATTTGTTCACTTCTTATGATAGTTTGAATGACAGCTATAATGTGAGGGTCGCAAGGTCAAAGGAAATAACAGGACCTTATGTCGACATAAATGGAAACAGCATGCTAGAAACAAACATACAGCCAGACTCTATTGGAGTAAAGCTTGTTGGCAGCTATCAATTCAACGAGGATATTAGCTGGATCGGTCCTGGCCATAACTCCATATTTACGGAGGGCAAGAAGAATTACATGGTTCACCATGTGCGGATTGAAGAACGTTCTCCATATCACTTTGCGTTCATTCGAGAGATGTTTTGGCTGAATAACGGCTGGCCTGTTGTTTCTCCTGAGCATTATGAAAAACTGGATGCGTATTCGTTGTCAGACAGAGATTTGCTGGGGAAATGGGAGATCATCGCTTTTGATGATACCACCTCTATTAAAGAAAGCGAATTTTTCACCATAAACGATAGTAACCTGGCAGAGTTTGAGCCGTTGGGAGAACATCAATATCTTCATAAAAAAAGCGGTACGATATTTATTATTTTTGCATGCAAAAACTGGAAAGAAGATAAAGAAGGAATTGCGTTCTCCGGATTAACTCCAAACGGAAACACAATTTTTGGAAAGAGGGTTTAGTATATGGCGTGGTCAAATAAAATCATGATTTATCTGGATAAAGCGGTAAATATTATTTACTTGAATCTGCTCTGGCTTGCTGGTGTGGTGCTTGGACTTGGCTTTTTTGGAGTGTTTCCTGCCACTTATGCATTATTCCATTTGCAAAAAGAGGAGGCATATAAAGCGGATTACCCGTCCTATCTTCAAATTGCCAAAAGCTTCTTCACTGCATATAAGAAAGGCTTTATAAAAATGAATGGCTTGGCACTCATTTATGGAGCGATTCTGTATGTGCTGTGGATTGATATGCAGCTCGTCAAACAAATGGCGATTGGTCTGGCAGTGCTCTATTATCCGCTCCTCTTTATCATGATTTATGTTTTGGCTGCAATCGTTTATACATTCCCTGTTGCCATACATACGGAAGGTACGTTTAAGCAAAAAGCAAAATTAGTGCTGGCATTGCCGCTGCTTATGCCAGTTCAGAGTATTTTCAGTCTGCTGTTTTTCTTAGTACTGCTTGCAGCAGCTTATAAATTCAGCATTATTCTTCCTCTCTGCTTCGTTAGCATCTATATCATCTGCATTGAAAGATTTATATCAGGTGAATTAATGAAAAAAGGAGCAATTAAAGAGGAAATAATCAAAGAAAACATGTAAAGGGAGATAATGACATGATTGAAACAACATCTAAATATAATAATCCAATAGTTTTACAACGTGCAGATCCATGGGTTTATAAGCATACAGACGGCTATTATTATTTCACAGGCTCCGTACCTGGTTATCAAGAAATAGAAGTAAGAAGAGCAAAAAGTTTAAATGACCTTGAAAACAGTGAAAAGGCGACCGTTTGGAGAGCGCATGCTGAAGGTCCGCAAAGTCAGTTAATCTGGGCACCAGAGATTCATTTCGTGCAAGGCAAATGGTATATTTACTTTGCTGCCGCACCAAGCAGTCATCCAAAAAACCATATTTTTCAGCATCGCATGTTTGCAATTGAATGTGGAGATGAAAATCCGCTCACAGGTAAATGGGAGGAAAAAGGGCAAGTGAAAACTCAACAGGAAAGCTTCTGCCTTGATGCTACCGTGTTTGAACATAACGATAAACTGTACTATGTTTGGGCACAAAAGGAGCCTGCTATTCCTGGAAACTCGAACCTGTATATTTCTGAAATGGAAAACCCGTGGACATTAAAGGGCAAACAGCTTTTGCTGACGATCCCTGAATATGGCTGGGAAAAAATCGGCTTCCTCGTAAATGAAGGGCCAGCAGTTATAATCCGCAATAATAAAATTTTCATCACTTATTCTGCAAGTGCAACAGATGGAAACTATTGCATGGGTCTGCTTTGGGCAGATGTGGATGCAGACCTTTTGGACGGTTACTCGTGGACTAAATCGAAAGAGCCAGTTTTCAAAAGTGCCCCGGAAAACGGCCAATTTGGTCCAGGCCACAACAGCTTTACGGTAAGTGAAGACGGTAACGAGGATGTACTTATCTATCATGCCCGCCCGTATACAGAAATGGATGGAGATCCTCTGGATAATCCGGATCGTCATGCACGTGCACAAGTATTTACATGGGATGAGAGCGGTTTTCCTGTATTCGGAAAACCGATAGCTAATAATCGCTAATGGTTTGCGAAAAGACAACTAGATTTTTCTAGTTGTCTTTTGCCTAGTATCTTGTGAATCGATTACAAGAAATTGCATAAAAATAGTACCAGCTCCACCTGCGCTAGGTACCGATGATGACCACGGATGTCATCCAACCTAAAAACAGTATAATTGAAAACGGTTACAAAGTCAAACGAGTAGATATAAGTCAATGGAAAATAATTCAATGGATGAAAAAGTAAAATGTTTGTCCGAATAAAGGAATAGGACTATACTTATTCTTAAATCCTGGAAAGAAGGTGTACATATTTTGGAATACGTTAAATTAGGCAATACAGGCATGGATGTTTCAAGACTTTGTCTCGGCTGTATGAGCTTTGGAGTTCCAGAGCGAGGCAATCACAGCTGGGTGTTAAATGAGGAAGAGAGCCGACCGATTATTAAGAGAGCTCTTGAGCTTGGTATTAACTTTTTGGATACAGCTAATGTATATTCTGATGGAACGAGTGAAGAAATTGTTGGAAGAGCATTGAAGGATTTTGCTGACCGCGATGAAATTGTTCTAGCCACAAAAGTGCATGGGCGCATGCATCAAGGCCCAAATGGAGCCGGATTATCTCGCAAAGCAATCATGAGTGAAATCGACAAAAGTCTTAAAAGACTAGGTACTGATTATGTCGACCTTTACCAAATACACCGCTGGGATTATGACACACCAATTGAAGAAACGATGGAGGCGCTGCATGATGTCGTCAAAGCAGGGAAGGCCAGATATATCGGGGCTTCATCGATGTATGCATGGCAATTTCTGAAGGCGCAGCATATTGCCGAAAAAAACGGCTGGACAAAATTTATTACTATGCAAAACCATCTTAATTTATTATATAGAGAAGAAGAGCGCGAGATGCTTCCACTATGCAAAGAAGAAAAAATCGGCGTCATACCATGGAGTCCATTAGCAAGAGGTAAATTAACTCGCAACTGGGAAGAGACAACTGCTCGGTCTGAAACAGATGAGTTTGGAAAGTCACTTTATGCCCAAACAGCTGCTGCTGACAAAATGATTGTAGAACGAGTAGCGCAGATTGCAGAAATGCGAGGTGTATCACGGGCACAAATCGCACTTGCTTGGGTCTTGCAAAAGGAGACAGTCGCATCCCCGATTATTGGATCAACTAAAATGTCTCATTTAGAGGATGCAGTTGCAGCACTCGCAGTAACATTATCACAGGAAGAAATTGCGCAGCTTGAAGAACCGTATATTCCTCATCCTGTACTAGGCTTTAAATAAAATAACGAAGAAACCATTCATGAGGATGGTTTCTTTTTTAGCATAAGGGATATGAAATGCTGATAATAAGAACATACTAACACTACCTTTAAGAGACAGTCACGCTTCATTAGTTTACTTTTAGCAGGAAAAGGGTAGAGAAGAAGGCTGGTTTTCTTTTGAAAAAGGCATAAAGGGAAAAGTTAGGAGTAATTTATTTTTATGAAAAAAGTTTCAATAGTATTTTATATTTCGACAGCAATATTGCTGCTTCTAGTTCTAGTGGGGATTCTAGCACCAGCTTTTCTGGAGAATTTAACAAATACCGTTCAGAGCTTTATTACGAACATTTTTGGCTGGTATTATTTAATTATTGTATCGTTTTTCCTTGTTGTATGTATCTACTTATTGTTCAGTCCAGCAGGGCGTATCAAGCTTGGCAAACAGGATGATAAGCCTGAATTTTCGCGGATATCCTGGCTTGCGATGCTTTTTAGTGCAGGTATGGGCATTGGACTGGTGTTTTATGGTACAGCAGAGCCTATAAGCCATTATGCGATAAGCTCGCCAACAGGAGAGGTTGGAACAGAGCAAGGCATGAAGGATGCGATGAGATATACTTTTTTCCATTGGGGCATACATGCATGGGCTATTTATGGCCTTGTTGCTCTTTGTTTAGCATACTTTACCTTTCGAAAAGGAAAGGTTTCATTAATTAGTGCCACTTTAAAGCCAGTGATTGGCAAAAGAGCAGAAGGAATTACAGGTAAAGTGGTCGATACGATTGCTGTTATTGCCACTGTACTTGGAGTTGCAACAACACTTGGATTTGGTGCAGTGCAAATTAATGGAGGATTGTCTTTTGTTTATGGTGTACCAACAAATATCACAACACAGTTCATTATTATTTGTATTGTTACTGCATTATTTATTTATTCAGCATTGAGTGGGCTTGGAAAAGGAATCAAAATCTTGAGCAATGCTAATATGATTTTAGCAGGAATCTTGTTCTTAATGCTGTTTCTCATTGGCCCAACTTTGTTCAACTTAAATCTATTTACAGATACACTTGGAGCTTACTTGCAAAATATCGTAAATATGAGCTTCCGAATTGCTCCGCTCAACGAGGAAAAACGAGCATGGATTAATAATTGGACGATTTTTTATTGGGCTTGGTGGATTGCATGGTCACCATTTGTTGGCGTTTTTATCGCAAGGATATCAAGAGGTAGAACGATAAAAGAGTTTGTTGCTTATGTATTATTCATCCCGGCAGTGATTGGGTTTTTATGGTTTTCGGTGTTTGGCGGAACTGCGATGCAGTTAGAGCATAATAATATGGGCATGATTTCCGGATTAGCGACAGAAGAATCATTATTTGGAGTATTGGAGAATTATCCACTCAGCACTACTTTATCCATACTAGCAATAATACTTATTGGCGTGTTTTTTATTACATCTGCTGATTCAGGAACCTTTGTCCTTGCCATGATGACAACGAACGGGTCGCTCAATCCAAGCAATCGTCTCAAGGTAATTTGGGGAGTCCTGCTTGCTGCTATGGCGCTAGTGCTACTATATTCAGGTGGACTGCAAGCACTGCAAAATATGATGATTATAGCTGCATTGCCGTTTTCCATTATAATTGCTATTATGGCTGTCAGTTTATTGAAGTCTGTTAATCAGGAAGTTAGGGAGTTTAGGCTCGCAAATCTAAGAAGCAAAAGGCAATCCTAAATATTGGGATTGCTCTTTTTAAAATAAAAAGTTGTACTTCCTGCTCAGACAAGCTACACTTTAGAAAGTGACTGAAAAGGAGTACAACATGACAAATTATAAAATGACGATTGCATATGATGGTGGAAGATATAAAGGCTGGCAGCGTCTCGGTAATGGGGACAGCTCTATCCAAGGAAAGCTAGAAAATGTTTTGACAGAGATGGCTGGTGAAGAAATTCAAATTATCGGCTGCAGCAGAACAGATGCCGGCGTGCATGCCATTGAGCAAATAGCCAATGTGAAATTAAACTTAAAAATGAATGAGTTAGAAATAAAAGATTATTTAAACAAGTATTTGCCGAATGATATCAGTGTCCTTAAAGTGGAAGAAGTGCCTGAGCGCTTCCATGCCCGCTATAATGCCAAAGAAAAAACATATTTGTATAAAATATGGAACGAGAAGCATACGAATCCATTTATGCGCAAGTACAGCATGCATGTTGACGAAAAGCTTGATGTAACCAAAATGAAGGAAGCAGCTAAGCATTTTCTTGGAAGCCATGACTTTACAGCCTATTCAAATGCGAAAAGCAAAAAGAAATCAATGGTTCGTGAAATCTACTCGATAACAATAGAAAAAGAAGACGGCTTTATCCATATAAGAGTAAAAGGCGACGGCTTCTTATACAATATGGTAAGAAAAATTATCGGAACATTAATAGAAGTAGGCTTGAAAAAAATCCAGCCACAACAAATTCCTGCCATTATTCAATCAAAAGAAAGAGTCCAAACAGGACCAATGGCAGAAGCAGGCGGTTTATATTTAGAAAAAGTTAAATTATAGAAGGTAGAAGGAAGCTGACTTAATGTGCAGCTTCCTTTTTCTTATGAAATTATACAAGCATAATAATTGCTTTTCAAAACAGATTGGAGTAATGTTATTTTCGTTAATTATACTATTTGGTATAAAAAGTACTCATATCATTTTTTATAGATGTAACAAATTAGAGGGGGAATATAAGCAAATGGGGATTGTAGTTGTCGAAATATGTGATGGCAGTCTCATTACTTCCATAGCATTAGCGGAAATTCTCGAATCAGAATATCCGGAAGTAGCCGTAATTGAAAACAGCTGTCTTTCCTTTTGTGGCATGTGCGCAAAAAGACCTTATGCCATTGTTAATGGAAAAAGAATTTTTGCAAAAACGGCAGACGAATGTGTGACATTAATTAAAGATCAGATTGAAGCAGAATTGGCATTGTATGCGTAATACTGATTTAATTGCATATAGTTTGTAAAAGGGGTGGGAGAAATGGAAAAAGAGATAGTAGAGAAACAAGAAAATATTTTTCGAAGAGATGTCAAAGACCATTGGTATGTACAATATGAAGAAGCGGAGTTCCCTTCCATACAAAAAGGCTGGGTTCTTCCTGTGGAAGGATGGAAAGATTTTGATCCATTTATATTAATGGCAGAGGATTGGTTTAAAAGAGGAGCATTTTCGGATCATCCACATCGCGGCTTTCAAACCATTACGTATGTTGTCGAGGGCAGGCTAGAGCATATCGATAATGCTGGCGGAAGAGATATCCTTGAGCCCGGGGATGTGCAATACATGAATGCAGGCTGGGCTGCTAGACACGCAGAGGAAGGGGTAGGAGATGATATTGCCCATACTTTGCAGCTATGGCTGAACCTACCGAAGGATTTAAAGCATAGCAATACAATCTATCAAAACATATACAGCGAGAATGCGCCTGCTTTTGAGTTTGAAGGAGGAAAGGTAAGGGTGTTCTCGGGAGATATTGCTGGCGTTCAAGGGCCTCTAAATTCGCTTGTGCCAATCACTTTAGCAGAAATATCATTAAGTGCAGGTACGACTTATAAGCATCAACTACCAGAAAATCATAATGCCTTTTTATATGTTTTATCAGGTGATATGGATTTCGGAATTAATAAAGTAAACCTGCAAAAGCACGGTGTAGCGACATTGACCTTTAACGAAAATGGCACAGACGAAAATGAAAGTACGCTCACGATAAAAGCAAATAAACGTAATTCGAAAGTACTCATCTATTCTGGAGTTCCAATAAAAGAAGAAATTGTACCTTATGGGCCATTTGTAATGAACACGATGGAGGAAATAAAACAGGCTTTTCGCGATTTTCACCATGGTGAGTTTGGACCGCCTGCAAAATAACAAAAAGGAGCATATGATATGCTCCTTTTCTTATTCTTAAAATTTAACCAAAAATCTGCAATGGCTGCTTCCTTCTGTCCTGCAGCATGTTCTGTCGATGCTTTCTGGACGAAGAACGTCTTTTAGCATTTCTGTTTCGCATTTACAGGCAATTTTGAACTCTTTTGCGACTTCAAGTATTGGACAATTATATTCAATTAATTCATATGTGTTGTCTTCAAGCTCGTTTAGCTCTGCCATATACCCCTTTTCATTTTGGATTGTAACAATTTCTTTCATTCTTTGAGAAGTATCCTTGCTGTCCATTCTAACTCCATATTCATGGATAAGTCTTGCTTCTCTTTTTGCGAATAACCGTTCTACTGAACCTTCACCATACAAATCCTCAATATCCTGTAAAAATCCAATGCTGATGCCTTCGTAGTTTTTCGGGAAATATGCTTCTGCCTTTTCTGTTAAAGAAAAAACTTGGATGGGTCTACCCATTGATTGCTTAACTTCCTTTGTTTGAATCAGCCCGTCTTTTTCAAGAATAGTAAGATGCTTGCGCACAGCCATATGAGTAATTTCCAAATGCTCGGTTAGATCATTGACAGTCAATGCTTGTTCTTTTTTGAGCAGATGGAGGATTTTTTCTTTTGTATTTTGTTTTTTTTCCATGTATAGACCTCCATTAATGTTGGAGTATTTTTTAACCTAAAAATTGCTTGGTTATGAATAATTAATTATACCATAAAGTATAAAATGTTAACATTTATAAGGCTCCCAGCATATGATGGGCAGGAAAAGTGAAAATTGTGGAAAAAAATAATTGCATTATTCTCTTTTATACGATATCCTTTAAATATACTTTTTATACTAATAAGTATAAATAATACATAATACTGGAGGATTACAAAATGTCAAAATTTGAATTGCCAGCTTTAAACTATGGATTTGCAGCACTTGAGCCTCAAATTGACCAAAATACAATGGAGATTCACCATGGAAAGCATCACCAAACATATGTAAACAACTTGAATGCTGCTCTTGAAGGAAAAGCGGAATTACAAGAAAAATCTCTAGAAGAATTGCTAAGCAATCTTGATGCACTTCCAGAAGCAATTAGAACGGCTGTAAGAAACAACGGTGGCGGACATCTTAACCATACGTTATTCTGGGAAGTAATCGCGCCTGCTAAAGAAGGCAATGCTCCTGCAGGTGAGTTGGCAGAAGCAATTACAGCAGCATTCGGAAGCTTTGATGCATTCAAAACAGCTTTCGCACAAAGCGCAACTACTCGCTTTGGCTCTGGCTGGGCTTGGTTAATTGTAAACGCTGAAGGAAAGCTTGAAGTTACTAGCACTGCAAACCAAGACAATCCTATTATGGAAGGCAACAATGCAATCCTAGGATTAGATGTATGGGAGCACGCTTATTACTTGAACTACCAAAACAGAAGACCGGATTATATTTCTAGCTTCTTTGAAATCATTAACTGGGATGCTGTTGCAGCAAAATATGCAAGCTTTAAAAAGTAATATTTTTTAGATGTCCTTATTTTAAGGGCATCTTTTTCAGATAAGAGAGGGGTTGCTTTAGGATGAAGCTTGTCGGTGTATCTGGTTCGCTTGTTGGATCAAAAACAGCAAAAGCAGTAAATGAGGTGCTTGCTGCCGCAAAATTAGCTGATGCAACTATTGAAACAGAGCTGATTGATCTGAAGGAATATGATGTGGAATTCGTTAAGGGAACTGCACTAAGCGATTATAATGAAGACACCATTAAGGTTGTTAAGAAGATACTTGCAGCTGATTTGCTTATTATAGGCAGTCCTGTTTATCAGGCCTCCATTCCAGGAGCATTAAAGAATTTGTTTGACCACTTGCCTGTTGCTGCTTTTCAAGGGAAGGTGACAGGAATAATAATGACCGCAGGTACAGATAAGCACTTCCTTGTAGCAGAGCATCAGCTTAAGCCTATTCTCAGTTACTTAAAGGGACTTATTCCTTCAACGGCTGTTTTTGTCCATAATGATGACTTTAATGTGGAAAACGATATTAGCAGCAAGGAAGTAAAAGCTAGAATTAATAATTTGGCAAATGAATTGATAACATTGCAAAAGGCAATATCCTAACAGAAAAAGAGATGCGATGGTAAGCCCACCGCATCTCTTTTTTTATAATTATTTAAACAGTACACTGACAGGTTTTTGTTCGTAAACTCGGGAAATAGCGTCGCTTAAAAGTGGAGCGATTGTCAGTTGTGTTATTTTGCTGATTTTTTTCTCTTCTGTGAGAGGGATACTGTTTGTTACAATCAGTTCCTTTATATGGGATTCTGAGATGTTTTCAATTGCCATTTCTGACAGAACAGGGTGTGTACAGCATGCATAAACTTCTTTTGCGCCATTATCAAGAAGTGCTTTTGTTGCAGTTGTGACTCTGTATGCTGTATCAATAATATCATCGATAATAATAGCTGTTTTTCCTTCAATGTTTCCGACAATATTAACTTCTCGTTTTTCACCAATTTCTCTTGAGCCACGTTTGTCAATGATTGCAATCGGCGCTTTCAGGCGATCTGCTAATTCACGCGCTCTCGTTGTACTGCCGTGGTCTGGTGCTACGACAACAACATCATTGGCAAAATCCTTTGTCAATAAGTATTGCGCCAATATCGGCATAGCAAGAAGCTGGTCTACTGGAATATTAAAGAAGCCTTGTGTCTGTGGTGCATGAAGATCCATTGTAATAACACGATCTGCTCCTGCTTTTTGGATAAGGTTTGCAATTAGTTTAGCTGTAATTGGTTCCCTTGGCTGAGCTTTACGATCTTGTCGTGCATATGCATAATATGGTATTACAACATTGATGCACTTCACAGATGCTCGTTTTAAAGCATCAATCATAATCAACAGCTCCATAATGCTTTGATTGACAGGCTCACTTGTCGGTTGAATGACAAATACTTCACAGCCGCGGACACTTTCTTCTATATTGATTTGAATTTCTCCATCACTGAATTTTTTAACGGAACACTTCCCAAGCTCCGTTCCTAAGTTTTCGACAATTTCTTGCGCAAGCTCTGGGTTTGCGTTTAAGGAGAAGACTTTTAATTTAGATCCTTTATATGTATTTGGCACGACGGTTTCCTCCTGTAACATTTCTTAGTTCTAATATGTGTAGCGTTTGCATATTGCCTCTATAAAGTATTGTAGGATACTGGATGTGCCAATGCAACCTATTTAACAACATTATTCCCCTTTGACTTAAAATCAAGCCATCAAATAAGATAGGATATAGTTATGGTTTATTTGTGTAAAGGAAGTGAAAGGAAAAATGAAAATACTATTAGTGGAAGACGATAAAACAATAGCATCCGGGATAGAATACAGCTTAAATCAAGAGGAGTATGAAACAATTCTTTGTCATAGTGTTCAAACAGCCAAAAAAGCAATAATAGAAAATTTAGAGCAAATTGATTTATGCATCTTTGATCTGTCCTTGCCAGACGGAAATGGTTATGAATTATGTGAATATGTTAAACAGCACTCGGACAAGCCAGTTATTTTTTTGACGGCATTGGATGATGAAGTGAATGTTGTAATGGGCTTGGATATGGGAGCTGATGATTACATAACAAAGCCTTTCCGAGTAAGAGAATTGCTTTCAAGGATAAAATCTGTTTTGCGAAGATATCATAAACAATTGCAAGCAAAGCCTGTGATAGAAATTGAAAATATAGCAATTAACACAGCGGAGGGAAAAGTATTTAAAAATGGAGAAGAGGTGTTAGTAACTGCACTAGAATACAGGTTATTTCTCATTTTTGCCAATCATATCGGCCAGGTACTGACAAGAACCCAGCTGCTTGAAAGAATATGGGATGTTGCGGGGGACTTTGTTAATGACAATACATTAACAGTTTACATCAAAAGACTTAGAGAAAAGCTGGAAGATGATCCGCAAAAGCCAACCATTATTAAAACAGTTCGGGGCTTGGGCTATAAGGTGGGTGATTAAATGCTTCGCAATCGGGAATTACGCTTTTACTTGTTGATTCTTTCCATAATCGCATTGCTGTCCACTATGTTGGCTTATCTTTATATATCTGCAGCTGCTGCTATTTATGTGTTTGTTACATGTATGGTGCTAATTTGTGTACAGGTTATCTCTACATGGTGGCGCTACAGGGAAATTGCTAAGCTGTCAGGTCACTTGCGCCGCATAGCGAACGGAGATTATCAATTTGATATAAGAGATAATTATGAAGGTGAACTAAGCATTCTAAAAAGCGAGATATATAAGGTAACATTGATGCTGTCGCAGCAAGGGTCTTCCTTGAAGAAGGATAAATCGAAATTGACCGATGCCATTTCCGATATTTCTCATCAGTTAAAGACACCGTTGACCTCCATGATGGTTATGGCTGATTTGTTAAGCGGAAAAATAACCGAAGAAAAAAGACAAGAATTCACGAGGAATATCCGCATTCAGTTAGAGCGCATTGAATGGCTTGTATCCTCATTGTTAAAGCTCTCAAAAATTGATGCAGGCTCTGTTACGTTTAAAAAAGAAAAGGTTCCTGTCATTCAAGTGATTGAAAAAGCAGCAGAGGCAGTTCTTATACCAATGGATATAAAACAGCAGTCACTTAAAACGGAGGGTGACAGGAATGCAGTTTTTTATGGAGATTTAAAATGGACAGCAGAAGCAATCCTTAATATTTTAAAAAACGGGATTGAGCATACAGCAGAAGGTGGGGAGATTTACTTTTCCTTTTTTGAGAATGCCTTATTTACGGAACTAAGCATTCGCGACACTGGGAAGGGAATTCCGAAAAAAGATTTGCCACATATCTTTAAGCGCTTTTATAAAGGCGAAAATGCTGGAGAGGATTCCGTTGGTATTGGCCTTGCGATGGCATACAGCATCATTTCCGCCCAAAACGGTGATATCGAGGTTGTAAGTAAGGAAGGGGAGGGCACTACCTTCCAGATTAAATTTTATAAGCAGGCAATAAACAGCATTAAGTGACTAAATTGTCACTTTTGAGTCACCGATATGTCATTTTAGGCAGATAAACTAGAGATAAATCAAATACAAAAGGGGAACTCAAATGGATATTTTAAAAATTGAAAATCTGTCTAAAGTGTACGGAAAAGGAGATACAGAGGTTAAGGCTTTGGACAATGTATCCTTTACAGTCAAAAAAGGCGAATTCGTTGTAATTATTGGTCCATCTGGCTCAGGTAAATCAACTTTGCTGCATTTGCTTGGAGGTGTTGACAGGCCAACAAGCGGAAAGGTGTTAGTAGATGATACAGATATTTACGCACTTGATGAGACAGCTTTAGCAATCTTTAGAAGAAGACAAATCGGCCTTATTTATCAGTTTTATAATTTGATCCCAATTTTGACTGTAGAAGAAAATATCACACTGCCAATATTGCTTGACCAGCATGAGGTGGACAACAGCAAGTTTGAGGATATCGTTCGTGTGCTTGGCTTGAAGGACCGTCTCGGGCATTTGCCGAATCAGCTTTCTGGCGGACAGCAGCAGCGTGTATCAATTGGCCGTGCTCTAATCAGTAATCCAGCTATCGTGCTTGCAGACGAGCCGACAGGTAATCTTGACAGCAAAAACAGTAAGGAAATTATGGAATTATTAAAGATGTTCAATAAAACATTTAACCAGACATTGATTGTTATTACACACGATGAAAGGATTGCCATGCAAGCAGACAGAGTCATAGCTATTGAGGATGGGAAGGTTGCAAAGGATGAGGTGATTCGTCCGTGAATATTATCCAAAAGCTTACAATCAGACATTTAAAGGAAAACAAAAGACGAACGATTGTAACCATCATTGGTGTTATTATTTCCACGGCAATGATTATGGCAGTGGCAACACTTGGTGTTTCCTTTCTTGATTTGTCGATAAGACAGTCTATTTCTACTGATGGCGAATGGCATTTAAAATATGAGGACGTCAACCAGGATCAAATTGCGGAAATAGAAAAGGATAATGCGACAAAAGGGCTTTTTTTGTCAAAGGATTTAGGATACTCCAAGATAAAGGATGCCACGAATATATATAAGCCGTATATCTTTTATAAGGCATTTAATGAAGCTGGATTTAACGCATTTCATATTAAAATGGAAGATGGGCGCCTTCCTGAAAATCCTAATGAGTTAATTCTTTCAAAAAGTATTGTGGAAGAATATACGTCATATAAAATTGGTGACAAAATTACGGTAGATATAGGTAAACGAGTTGATAGGGAAAATTCGGAAGGCGAGGAGCTGACACAGCGGTTAAGCGTTGTTACAGATGAAGAAGGAAATCTTAAAGAGGAGCTTGCTGATACTGTCCAAAAAACCTTTACTATTGTTGGAATTATGGAAAATCCGTCTTGGGCTTATACTTGGGAGGCTGGCTATACAGCATTAAGCTATGTTGATTTCACAACCATTTCCCAAACAGATACAGCTGATGCGGTTGTTGTGCTAAATAAAGTAAATGGCTCTATATTTGACCATGCAGAGGGCCTAGCGAAAAAGATAAATACTAAACAAATCACATACAATGATGAGCTGCTTCGTTATTATGGAGTAACAGATAATGATAGTCTGCGCACAACCCTTTATGCTAGCGGTGCTGTGATTGTCGCTGTTATTATCATCGGTTCTATCGCACTTATTTATAATGCATTTGCCATAAGCGTGTCAGAGAGGGCAAGACATTTAGGAATGCTTTCAAGTGTTGGTGCAACAAAAAAACAAAAGCGGAATGCGGTGTTTTTTGAAGGAATGGTCATCGGTGCAATTAGTATTCCGATTGGCATTTTAGCAGGAATTGGGGGAATTGGTGCAACCTTTATCTTCCTAAATTCATTTATTGAAGGAGCTTTAGGTGTATCCCAAAAGCTGGAGCTAGTTGTAACACCATACTCTGTTCTGATTGCAATAGTAGTTTCTGTTTTTACTATTTTTATATCTGCCTTTTTGCCAGCACGCAAGGCATCAAAAATTTCGGCAATTGATGCGATCCGTCAAACACAGGATGTGAAGCTGACAGGAAAAGCAGTCAAAACATCAAAGCTTGTACGGAAGCTGTTTGGAATAGAAGCAGAAATAGGGCTGAAAAATTTAAAACGCCATAAACGCAGATATCATGCTACTGTTTTTTCATTAGTTATCAGCATTGTCCTATTTTTAGCAGTAGCCTTTTTTACATCAAATATTAAAAAGTCTCTGGAGTTGTCACAGGAAAATGTCAGCTTTGATATTCAAGTATACAGCTCTGGCTTTATGCAGCCGAGTGATTATATTCCGTTAACAAAGCTTTCGTATGTTGAGGACAGTACGATATTACGAGAATCATATGTGTTAAGTACATGGGTTAAGGAAAGTGCTATTGCAGATGAGCTGAAAGAAATGGTTGCAGATGACAAGAGTTTACTTAAGAAGGGTGAATTCCAGTATACAGTACATCTTGTCGGTCTTGATGAAGCAAGTTTTAAAGAATATGCAAAAGAGGCAGGTGTTTCGTTAGACAAATTCACTGATGATAATATCCCGATGGGAATTCTCATAGACAAAATCTCCTATCAGGATTACGATACGAGAAAATTTATTGAAACTACTACGGTCCATGCTAAAAAAGGAGATAATTTCGAGCTGCATTACAGTGATGGCGAAAATGACACTGCAATAAGTAAGGTGGGAATTGCTGGTATGACAAATAAGCTTCCACTCGGTATGAATACAGGAGGAGTTGGCAGCATTGATATCATCGTATCAGACAAGACGTTTTCACAGCTGTCTGATAACGAAAAAACAAAGGATTTTTTCGATACGTCACTGTATTTGAACAGCTCTGATCCTCTTGCAACCCAAAAGGAACTAGAGGACGTTAAAACCTCAAATATGTATGTATACAATGTTTATCAAAATAAGCAGGAAAATGAACAAATGCTTCTGTTTATGTCTGTTTTCACCTACGGGTTCATCATCCTTATTTCGCTGATTTCCGTTGCAAATATATTCAATACAATCAGCACAAGTATTGCATTAAGAAAACGGGAATTTGCGATGCTTCGTTCCGTCGGGATGACACCGAAGGGCTTTAATAAAATGCTGCAATACGAAAGTATGTTTTATGGATTAAAAGCCTTGCTGTATGGCCTGCCTTTAAGCATCGCTGTTATGGTGCTGCTGTACTTCTCTATAAGACAGACATTTGAGTATGGTTTTGCATTACCATGGATGAGCATGCTATTTTCAATTATCGCTATCTTTGTCATCGTTGGTTTAGCGATGATGTATGCAACTGTAAAAATAAAAAAAGAAAATATTATTGATGGATTGAAGCAGGAAAATATTTAATAAAAAAGCCGGATTTGCTTAGAGGCAAATCCGGTTTTTAGCTTGTGAAGAAAGGTACCTTTATTTCATCACAAGCTTTTAAGCCTAGAACTAAACAAATTAGGAGAATGAAATATAATTGCTTAAATTAAGTTCACAAATTTGTAAGAACTCTCCATATAGCTATGTATTTGCTTTCGTTAAAATAAAAGCTAAGTAAATAAAGAGGTGATAAATTGGAGTTTGTTAGAAAATGGTTTCTGCTGATACATTTGATATTAGTTTATACTGTTTTAGTATTTTTTGATTATCCAGCTACCGGAACTTATAAGTGGCTTGAAAACTTTATAGAATCTGTAATTATCGTTATTTCTTTTATATTTTTTTTGTGGTTGATTGAAGATAAGAAATAGAACTTGTTTTCAGGCTATCAAGACTTTCTGGACAGCTTGAAAAAGCCGGATTTGCTAGAGCAAATCCGGCTTTTTACTATATACCTATTTTGATAAATGTTCGTTACGCGGGAAGGACCTATCAAGCACAACTTCATCTGTTGCCTCTCTATTGTTATTGCCTCCAGCTCTTCTTTCCAATATTGGCGTATCAGGTGTATCTTCAAATACAGGGTTCCTGCGCTCATAATCCTCATTTGACCCTAAGGAAATATTCATCCCTTGTGCTCTGTTTGTCGGATTAACGTCATTTAATGGCCGCATATTTGGATAGTCATTTGCTATGTTTGCAGTGATTTCGTTAACATCTCCTTCAACAGCGAGCAAAAACTTCCCTTCTTCCAGCTGGTCTGAATACTGATCCAGCTCAACTGCTGGTATGTCTATGTCGGCAGTTTTGTTTTCATTTGCGCCAAATCCAAGGTCCTCCATTGTGAAATAGCTTTTTAATCTTTCAAAAAAACCAGCTGATTCATTATCTTCTGCAGAGGCAATATTTGCATCTGTCCGTGATTCGAGATAATCCGTGTCTTTTCTGTTCGTCACAACAGAAAAATCCTCTGCTTCATATCCTTTTGCAGTTAATCTTTCAATGGCATCAATTGTCTCTTGGGGAGTCTCATAAACAGCTACTATACTTTTTGCCATTTTCATTCAACCTCCTTGACTAATTCAAAATGATTTTCTTATCAACTTTTTTCCCGCTGTGAGGAGGTTTAAACAGAAATGATAGATTTGCTAAAATAAGGAAGAAAGAATGTATTTAATTTTGTCCGTGTATGGTTTAAGCATGCCAATTACATGTACAATTTAAAAATGTATGGAGAGCATTTAATACTTTTAAGTGGTTAAAGGCTTAAAAAAACCAGAACTAAGGAAGATAAGTTCTGGTTTTTTCGGTCTATTTATTTTTCACAAGCAATTAAATCTTTATCTCTATCGCTTTTTTTGTTGGCGTCATAAAGAGCTTTCGATACGTATGGCTTGTATTTTGTTTTTCCGCCTTTGTTTTTCACATTTGCAGCGCGGGCTACTCCGCCTTTGTATTTTTTATTTAGCTCTGTGCAGTTTTTGTAGGTAACTACTTTTGTAGCAGCCTCTGCATTATGGACTGTGCCAAGTGTGAAGCTAAAAAGCAGGCCTGTTGCCAAAGTTGCTTTAATAATTGTTTTCATATGTTTCTCCTTACCATTCGTGATAATTTCTACTTTTTTAATATCGCTAGAATAAGAGCTTTTTTTAGCAGAAATCGGAATATTTTACAAATATTTTTCCAATCCCAATTTATAGTATCTTAATCCCCTTATACAAGCAATAAAAATATGATATTATGTAAAAAATTAAATTTACAAGAAATTAATGACAGGGGATGAACAGCTACCTATTAATTAAGTTATAAATGGTATAAATAAGAGTTAAGCAGCGATTGTACATAATTATTAAAAAAACAGGAGGTAATTTTATGACACTCCAGCAATTGAAGTATGTGGTGGAAATAGTTTTATGCGGCTCTATTAATGAAGCGGCAAGGCGTTTATATATGTCACAGCCGAGTTTGTCTAAGGCAGTTAAAGAGCTGGAAAAGGAGATGGGCTTTGAGATTTTTTTACGGACGTCAAAAGGAATCACTTTATCAAAAAACGGTGCTGAATTTCTCGGATATGCCCGCCAAGTAGTGGAGCAGGCGGAGCTGCTTGAACGGAGGTATTTTGACAGCGCGCCATCTCAACAGCTTTTCTCTGTATCGACACAGCATTATGCATTTGCTGTAAACGCATTTGTCGAAATGATCAAACAGCATGGAGCGGACGAATATCAATTTACTTTGCGGGAAACACGGACATATGAAATCATTGAGGATGTTAAAAACTTTCGCAGTGAAATTGGTATCCTTTATGTCAGCTCGTTTAATGAAAAGGTTATGCTGCAAATGCTCGAACAGGAAGGACTTGATTTCCATTCTTTATTTGAGGCGGGTCCGCATATTTTTGTGAGTGCCCAAAATCCGCTAGCGAAAAGGTCTTCGGTAACGCTTGGAGATTTAGAAGCATATCCGCGGCTGTCTTTTGAACAAGGGGAGTTTAATTCCTTTTATTATGCGGAGGAAATATTCAGTACTATTCCTCGCAAAAAATCAATCCAAGTGAGTGACCGTGCTACTTTATTCAATCTGCTGATTGGGCTGAATGGGTACACCATTTCAACAGGGATTTTAAGCTCGGACTTAAATGGATCTGACATTGTTTCTGTTCCGCTAGCTGAAGAGGAAACGATTTCAGTAGGATGGATTGTACACAAAAAAACAAGATTAAGCAGGATTGCAAACCTTTATTTAGAAGAGCTTAAAAGATTTGTCGATTACTATGCTCCTAAGTGATATAGCTTTTAGTTATAACGGATAATTACTTTTATCAGTTACTCTATACCCTTTTAATTATGCTAATATACAGACAATATAGGAACGACAAAGGGAAAAGAGGGAATTAGATGCAAACGATTGATAAATCATCACAGAAAACAGCACCATTTCGCGCAGACCAAGTAGGAAGCTTATTGAGATCTGAGGCAATTAAGAAGGCGCGTCTACAAAGAGCAGCTGACGAAATTACTGCAGAGCAATTAAAAACAATAGAAAATGAAGAGATTGCCAGAATTGTAGAAAAGCAGAAGGAAGTTGGCCTTCAAGCTGTAACAGATGGAGAATTCCGCAGAGCATGGTGGCATTTTGATTTTCTTGAGGACCTACAAGGTGTGACAGGCTATCAAACTGGGTCTGGTATCCAATTCCAGCAAAAGCAAACAAAATCACGTGCTATTAAGGTTACGGACAAGCTTGGGTTTGACAAGCACCCATTCCTTGAGGATTTTAAATTTCTTCAAGCTGCAGCTGGTGACCATACAGCAAAATTGACGATTCCAAGTCCAAGTATGCTTCATTTCCGCGGTGAAGTTGACAAGGCTGTGTATCCGGACCAAGATGAATTTTTCGCAGATCTTGCACAAACATACAAAAAGGGCCTTCAAGCGTTTTATGATGCAGGCTGCCGTTATGTGCAACTTGATGACACATCATGGGCATACCTTTGTTCAGAAGAACAGAAGGAACAGCTGCGCGCAAAAGGAATGGATCCTGACTACTTAAGCAGAAAATATTTAGAAACGCTGAATGAAGCAGTTTCTGATCGTCCAGATGATTTCAAAGTAACAATGCATATATGCCGAGGGAATTTCCGTTCTACATGGATTTCTTCAGGTGGTTATGAGCCGGTTGCTGAAAAGCTGTTTGGTCATTTAAATATTGATGGATTCTTCCTTGAATATGATAATGATCGTTCAGGTGGTTTTGAACCGCTCCGTTTCGTTAACAGACCAGACTTAAATATCGTACTTGGATTAATCACTTCTAAATTCGGTGAACTAGAGGATAAGGATGTTATTAAACGTCGTATTGAAGAAGCATCACGCTATGTTGACTTAAATCAGTTGTGCTTAAGCCCGCAGTGCGGCTTTGCATCAACAGAAGAAGGCAACCTGCTGACAGAAGAGCAGCAATGGGATAAGCTCCGCCATGTTGTAGAAATTTCAAATGATGTTTGGAAATAATGCTTTATAAAGCTGACTGACTGAAAAATTTTCAGTCAGTTTTTTTATGGCTTGAGCCATGTTGAAAGCAATAGTTTATAATGGAAGAAAAGGTAGGGGCTGTTTATATGATAAAAGCAGTTTTGTTTGATTTAGATGGAACATTATTAAACAGAAATGAATCAGTCCTGCATTTTGCTGAACGACAATATAACCGCATAATAAAAAAGACAAGCGATATTTCGAAAGAAACATATATAAGCAGATTCATCACCTTGGATGAAAAGGGCTATGTTTGGAAGGATAAAGTCTATCAGCAGCTTGTTGAAGAATTTCACTTGGCCGGAATCACTTGGCAGGAGCTGCTGCAAGATTATGTAGAGGAGTTTCCGTATAGCTGTGTGCCTTTTTCATATTTAAAAGAAATGTTAGCACAGCTTTCATCAGCAGGGCTTCGCTTAGGAATCATTTCAAACGGATATGGGCGGTTTCAGCAAAGTAATATAGAGTCGTTAGGAATCAAACACTTTTTTGATGAGATATTGATATCAGAATGGGAGGGTTTGCGAAAGCCAGATCCGGCCATTTTTCTGCGTGCGCTGCAAAGGCTGGAAGTAAATCCTGAAGAAAGCCTTTTTATCGGCGATCATCCGCGAAATGATATAGAAGCAGCCCGTAATGTTGGAATGCTTGGAGTATGGAAAGAGAATTCTGATTGGAGCAGTGCTGGAATGGATTATATCGTAAAGGATTTGGCAGAGATTCCAATGCTGATAAAAAAACTCAATCAAGACATGTAATAAATAGCTGGAGGAATGTTAAATGAGCGATAAATATATGATTGATTATCAATCACCAATTGGGCTTGTTGAAATCACAGGTACCGAAGAAGGGGTATACTCTGTACTGTTTACAGAAAGAGACATCTTGCAATATCCCTTGTTGGAAAATACGCCAAAATCATTAATAGATTGCTATCAACAGCTTGATTTGTATTTTAAAGGAGAGCTTGAGACATTTACTTTTCCATATATAGTCGAAGGTACAGATTTCCAAAAAAATGTGTGGAATACATTACCGTCTATTTCTTACGGTAAAACCGGCTCCTATAAAGACATTGCAGCAGCAATCGGTAATGAAAAGGCAGTTCGGGCAGTTGGCAGTACAAATGGCAAAAATAAGCTTTGTATTGTTCTGCCATGTCACCGGATTATTGGCAGCAATGGCAGCTTGACAGGTTATGCAGGCGGCCTGTGGCGAAAGGAATGGCTTTTGGAGCATGAAAACAAACATGCCCCGAAATGATTATTTCAGGGCATGTTTGTTTGTTAACCAATTTTAAATTGCTTAATGATTGCTTGTAGATCATCTGCTAAAAGGGCCAGCGCTTGAGAAGAGGAAGTGATTTCTTCCATCGAGGCAAGCTGTTCCTGTGTTGCAGCAGAGATATTTTGTGTGATGGAAGCAGAATCCTTTGCTACATCACTAACTTCATCCATTGAAGTGTGAACAGTTTCTGTTCCATTTGCTAGTTTTTGCAGTGCTTCTGAAATGTCTTCAATTTGCGAGACGACACCATTAACGGCTGTTTCGATTTTTTGGAAGGAGGCACCTGCTGTATGAACGACAGTTAAGCCTGAGTTAACTTCTTGTGAGGCTCTTTCCATTGTTTGAAGTGTATACTCTGTATCCTTCTGAATTAATTGAATCAAGTTCGAGATTTGTTCTGTTGATTTAGTAGATTCCTCTGCAAGTGTTCTAACTTCATCAGCAACGACTGCAAAGCCTTTGCCATGCTCTCCAGCACGTGCCGCTTCAATTGCTGCATTCAATGCCAACAGGTTTGTTTGGGCTGAAATGCCAGTGATGACATTCGTAATTTCTCCGATTTCATTTGAACGTTCATTTAAGCTTCTGACAGCTTCTGATAAGCTGGTAACATTAGCATAAATAGAATTCATTTGCTTATTTACTTCTGTAATTGCTTCATTTCCCTCTGCAGACACTTGAGATGCATGAAGGACATCTTTTGTTATTTTATCTGTATTATCAGCAATTGTTTTTGTATATGTCGTAATATTGCTGATGATATCGGCACTGTCTTCGATTTTATCAACTTGTTTATCTGTTCCTACAGAAAGCTCCTGCATGGTAAGTGTTATATGCTCACTTGCTTTGCTGTTTTCCTCCGCACTTGCACTCAGCTCTTCTGAAGCAGCAGCAACCTGTTGCGAAGAATCATATACAGTACTGAAAACAGATTGAAGCTTTGCTGTCATATTATTGAAGGAATTAGCAAGTTCGCCAATTTCATCCTTTGATTGGTAGCTTCCTTTAACAGTAAAATCTCCATCCTCTGCCATAGAAAGAAGCTCTTTTACTTCCTTGACTGGTTTTACAATCATCCGGCCGATAAAATAGCTCAATAGTAACAGCAGCAAAACAGCCAAAATGATGACAGCCGCAACAAAAATAGTAACTGTAGTTAAGGTTTCCTTACTTTTCGTGTAAAGCTTTTCTGCATGCTTTGTTTTCGCGGCAACAAGCTCTTTTAACGTTTCGTTTACTTTTGCTCTGTTTGTTTCTACTTCTTTTAAGTAAATTTCATAGCCTTCTGTGTTTTTATTAGCAAGAGCAAGAGCAACCACTTTATCTCTTCCTGCAGTCAAAGGAGTTACCTCCTCCTTAAACTGGTCAAGCAGTGTTTTTTCTTCCGCAGTCATTTTGCCACTCTCAATCTTGGCAACAAGTGTATCAATTTCCTCCCAGGCAGACTTAATCTCCACCTGCAGTTCTTTATTTTTAGCTGCATCTGTTGTCAGCAGAAGTTCAAGTGTATAGGCGCTGCTTGACCTTGTGTTAATTCTAATTTGCAGCATATCAGTTATCGGCAGCAGATTCTCCTTGTAGATAACTTCTGAATCCTCAGCCATAACACGAATATAATTTAAGCCTAAAAAACCAACTGAGCAAAGTGCTGCAGCACTTACTAGTGTGATAATCAAAAGCTTTCTGGTAATGTTTAAGTTTTTTAGCAGTTTCAATGATGTTGTCTCCTTTTAAGTTTATTTTCCTGAAACTAATACATATATCGGCCTGCTTAATGCATTCTAAAGAAGCGATGTCCTGCCTCTTTTTTCCTTAGATTTTCCTAGGTAATTCGATCATTAAGATTAAACTTAGTCATATGATAGACTATTAACAACCAATTTGTACCAATCTCTTGAAGCTCTCAGAATGCATCTGCTTTTTTTGGTGTTAATAAGTTTCATTCTACTGATAAACGGATAATAACTAGAATTAGCATACTTCTTGTTCTATTAACAAAAAGGCTTACATAATAGTACTAAGAAATCAATTATGATATAATAAGTGATTAATTGAATATTAAGAATTTTATTGTTGCTTTAAAGTGACATGAAATAGGGAGGAGAAGGTTGATGAAAAAAAGAGTGGTAATCTATACAGCAATTACAAAAGACTATGATGAATTGAAGGAGCCAGCAATCATATCTAATCAGTGTGACTACATATGCTTTACAGATGATCCAACACTTATTTCACCTACATGGCAAATAAGACCTCTTCCTCCAAGCGATTTGGATATTGTTAGGCAGTGCAGGCAGGTGAAAATTATGCCGCATTTCTTTTTGCCTGAATATGAATACAGCATTTGGGTAGATGGAAATGTGGAGATAACTGGTGATATTGATCAACTGATTGAACAGTATTTTATCAATGGCGATAAAACGCTGTATACATTTAAACATCCAGTAAGAGATTGTGTTTATGAGGAAGCGAAGGAATGTATCAAAAATGGGCAGGATAATGAAAAAATCATCAGAAAGCAGCTGGCGCTGTTAAAGAGTGAGTATTATCCTAAACATAATGGTCTAATTGAAAGCAATGTTATTCTTCGCAAAACCCATTCTCCTGATGTAATGCAATTAATGGAGCAATGGTGGAAGCTTGTGAAAAACTACAGCAGAAGAGATCAGCTCAGCTTCAATTATGCCGCATGGGTGACTGGGTTCTTTTTCGGCTGCTTAGAGGGAAACAGCAGGGGAAGCAACAGCTATTTCCGGTATTTGCATGACCATATTGTATTGGAAATGGAGCAGCCTGAAACGGTTTAATATATTGGTAAAAAGGGAGACATGGATGTCTCCCTTTTTTTGTATAATAGCCTTCTTATATTTTAGAAACATAGTTCTATCTTTATGAAAACCTGCCATATATGCAGGTTTTCTTTTTTTATGACTATTTGAACTAAAATTTTAAAATAAAATAATTATTATTGAAATTATGTTTCAAAATAATTATAATAAAAGTGTAAAAAAGAAATGGAGGACTAAAGCATGGATCAGAAGCTCAAATTACTAACAACAGAATCTCGCAATGATCGAACAATGCATATAGATACAGCAGAAACAATGGAAGTTCTGAGGCTGATGAATGAAGAGGATCAAAAGGTAGCGATTGCCGTTCAGCAAGTGCTCCCAGAGGTCGAAACAGCTGTCAAATATGCTTGCGAGTCTTTAAAAAAAGGAGGCCGCATCATCTATATTGGTGCAGGTACGAGCGGAAGGCTGGGGGTTTTGGACGCAGTTGAATGCCCACCGACATTTAGTACAGATCCTGATTTAGTTCAAGGTATTATGGCTGGTGGGGAAAAGGCGTTTATTAAGGCTGTTGAAGGAGCAGAAGATAATCAGGAGCTAGGTGCCAGAGATTTACAAGACATCTGCTTAACAGCAAATGATACTGTTATTGGAATCGCAGCAAGTGGCAGGACACCGTATGTAATAGGTGCGCTTTGTTATGCACGCAGTGTCGGCGCAAAAACAATTGCCTTATCCTGCAATAAACAATCATTGATTAGTGAGTATGCAGACAAATGTATTGAGGTAGAGGTGGGGCCGGAAGTGCTTACAGGTTCGACAAGACTAAAGGCTGCTACCGCGCAAAAGATGATACTAAATATGATTTCAACAGCTACGATGATTCAAAATGGGAAAGCATATGAAAACCTTATGGTAGATGTACATGTAAGCAATTTTAAGTTGAAAGAAAGAGCAATCCACATCATCTGTAAAACTACAGGCGCATCCTATGAATCAGCAAAAGAGATGTTGGCAAAAGCACAGAATGAAGTGAAAACAGCTATTGTTATGCTAAAAACCAATCAGGACTACACGCAGGCTAAAGTGCTTTTAAACAAAGCAGAAGGTAATGTAAGAAAAGCAACTGCTATAGTGGAGAGCTAAGAGGATGATAGCAGGCAGATTTACTAGATGCTATCAGCGCAGCTGCCGTGTAATTGGAAACAAGAGCATCATTTGACAAAAATGTGAGGAGGAAAAACGAGATAAGTTCTTATGAATCTCAATTTCTCAAACATAAAAATTTAAGCGGTTACATTTTATTTGTTTTGGAATTGATATTAAAGGAGGAACTAAAATGTCAGGGGAAAATCATGTTTTGGCACAAAAAATTTTAGAACAGCTTGGCGGTCCGGCTAATATTGCTGCATACACACATTGTATGACACGCCTTCGTGTGACACCAATTGATGATAATGCTGTTAATAAACAAGCAATTAAAAAAATCGACGGTGTATTAGGGCTTGTTGAGGAGGAGACATTACAGGTCATATTAGGGCCGGGGAAAGTGAATAAAGTCGCAGAAGAGTTTGGCAAGCTGCTAGAACCTGCAGGAGACTTTAATATAGAGGAGCTTGCAGCGCAAAAAAAATCAACATTAAAAACAAAAAATTCTACTCCGTTTAAAATGTTTTTGCGCAAAATCGCTAGTATTTTTATCCCGCTTATCCCGGCATTGGTGGCATCTGGATTAATTACAGGGGTTACAAAGGCAGTTGTGCAGGGTGGGTGGCTGTCAGCAGAGTCTCAGCTTGCAATGATATTAACGGTTATTGGGAGCGGTTTGTTTACTTATCTTGGAATATTAGTCGGAATAAATGCTGCAAAGGAATTCGGAGGTTCACCTGCACTAGGTGGGGTGGCAGGGATATTAATTATTAACCCTTCTGTTGCAGGAATAACCCTCTTCGGTGAGGAGTTAATGCCTGGCAGGGGCGGGTTAATTGGTGTATTGTTTGCTGCAATCTTTATCGCAATTGTTGAAAAACGGTTGCGCCGTATTGTTCCACAGTCCCTTGATATTATCATAACACCAACAATAGCTTTATTAATTACAGGAATTGTTACATATCTCGTGTTTATGCCGATTGGCGGTCTAATCTCAGACGGAATAACAAAAGGTTTACTGTCTATTTTAGATATGGGCGGGGTCGTAGCAGGATTTGTATTAGGTGCGACTTTTCTGCCATTAGTTGTAACAGGCTTGCATCAGGGATTAACACCAGTTCACCTTGAGCTTATTAATTCGATTGGTGATGATCCTCTGTTGCCAATTTTAGCAATGGGCGGTGCAGGTCAGGTGGGTGCCGCATTTGCGATCTACATGAAAACGAAAAAAGCACGTTTAAAACGGGCAATCGGTGGTGCGCTTCCTTCCGGCTTGCTTGGCATTGGAGAGCCGTTGATTTTTGGGGTTACCCTTCCTCTTGGAAGACCGTTTTTAACAGCTTGTCTTGGTGCAGGTATTGGTGGAGCATTCCAGGCTTATTTTAAAGTTGCGACAATCGCAGTAGGGGTTTCCGGCTTGCCGCTTTCCTTTCTTGTTCATGCCCAGCAAATTCTGTATTACTTGGCAGGTTTAATCATCGCTTACACAGCAGGATTTATTTTCACATTTTTATTTGGCTATAAGGATGAAATGGCGAGTGAGTTTGAATGATTGGGATTTCCTTTTATCTAAATGACCCACTGGCAGAGCAACGAATAATAGAAGCAAGTCAAAAGGGAATAAGAAAGGCATTTACTTCGCTGCATATACCAGAGGAAAGAGGAAATCTTGTAAGTAAAGCTTCTAAATTGCTTAAGGCAGCTAAAGCCTGTGGTATGGAAGTTTATGCTGATGTATCAATGAAAACACCCCGCCATTTAAATATTGAAAGCTTGGAACAACTGAGTTCTTTAGGTGTTGTTGGCATCAGATTAGATGATTTCTTCGAAAGTAATAGAATGATAGAACTATCAAAATGCTTTCACATTGCCGTTAATGCCAGTACCATTTTAGAAGCAGAGCTCGAAAGCTTAATAGCTAACGGACTTAACGCTAAAAGGCTTATCGCATGGCATAATTTTTATCCTCGTCGTGAAACTGGTTTAGATAAAGACTTTTTTCGGACACAAACCATTCTATTTAAAAGATATAATATTCCGGTTTGTGCCTTTATCCCGGGAATTGGAGAAAAACGGGGACCTGTTTTTGATGGTCTTCCAACATTGGAGAGTCATCGGGAAATACATCCGTTTGCAGCGGCGGTTGAGCTGTATAAGCTTGGGATAACAGATGTGTATATTGGAGATCCAGATCATGGAAAGGGATTGTTAGAAAAGCTGATTAAATATGATAAAGATAAAATCCTGCCAATTCGTATTCATTCTGCCGTTTTAGAAGAAGGCATTAACCGTATACGTCCTGATTTATCTCGTGATGTGCTGCGGATAATGGATTCTCGTTCAAACGAATCTGTCGCACAAGTCAATACAGTGGAACGACAGCGTGGAATGATTACAATGGATAATTCTTTATACGGACGTTACTGTGGAGAAGTGCAAATTGTACTGCGGAATCTTCCCGCAGATGAACGGGTAAATGTGATAGGGGCAGTTAATAAAGAGGATTTACAGCTTCTATCATACATTCAACCTGGTCAATTGCTGGAGTGGAAAATGGACGAAACTCATAACAATCGATAAGTAGAACAATGCCCTGTTAAAGGCTACACAGGGCTTTTTGTTGTAAAAACTTTTCTGAATATATGATAAACTTAAACGGAATAGCAAAGCGTAAAAGTCGTTTTAAGAAAGTAAAAAAGAATGCGGCTAAAAATAGTAGATGCATTCTTTTTTGTTTAGCTACTGTTTTTTAAAAGCCATTTCTTAACATACAATCCTATGATAATACCTGGTAGCACACAGAGGATTGGCATAAATATTGGGCCAAGCAATCTGCCGAAAATCGTCCATTTTTGACAATAAATTAGCCCGACTGTAACACAAATGGCGCATGAGGCATAGGGCAGGAACGCGTAAGGAGGGGGTGAATCTTCATCATCATATGTATCTCTTACAGCATCCCACATCGCAAAAAAATAAAGGCATGGATAAAACATCAGCCATTGAAAATGAATATTTTCGATTGATTTGTCAATATTGCCATGGAAGCTCGATATGATCGCAAGATTAAAATTAGATTGCCGGTTAATCACCATTTCCATCATGATGAAAAGCAGTGATTTAAAATACTTGTGATTGAGCAGCTGGCCAAAGCCAGGAAAAGCAATTGACCATAACAATCTTTCCAGTGTCACCTTATTCAACTTATAATCAGCCTGCTTCCTTCTGATAATTGGTAATTAGGTATATTGTTTAAAGCCAATAAAAAAGCAGATGTCCATCTGAAAATTATGGACGCTGCATCATGTGAAAATGGTAAGATAGCGTCTTGATGTTTATAGTATTTCAAAAGACCACCATAATTATTATGTTTTTACAAAAATTGTATAATTTATGTTAGAGATTACAAAGGGAGGTATGCGATTTGAAGGAAGTATCTTATATGGACATTCATAATGAGGGCATTACAGCCTTTGAAAGTGATATGTTTGTCCATCTACATGATTCAAAAATACTTATTCGCTATGACAGTAATTTAATCGCTTTTAAGCGCATGCCAAATGTGCAGGAGTTCAGCAAAACAGAAAAATATTTGCGTGACTACCATTTGGAAAGAAATCAAAAACATTTGAAATTTACTTTTCCTCCGAATGAAAAGATAGAGAAAGAAGTGTTAGCCAAACTGATCGGCGAAGGCTATGATATTGGATTTACTGAATTGTATACGATAAACCCGCTAAATTTTCCAATAGTCAAAAAGCAACAGGAAATAGAGGTAGTTCATGTTAGCGAGAGCGAGCTTGAGGATTTTTTAACATTGAGCTATCAGCAGGATATTATCTATGGCAGTGAGTTTGCTGCACGTAAACGAGAAAATAATAAGCTCCATTTTGAGAATTCGAAATTTTGGCAAGTTCTGGCTTATTATGGTGGCATTCCGGCCGGCGGGCTGGAGATAATCATACAGGACCAAACAGTGGAGATTGATGGTTTATTTGTGTTGTCAGAATTCCAACGAAAAAAAGTAGCTGCACATCTGCAGCAGTTTGTCATGGAATCCTTCCCTGACAAAACAGTTATTCTAGTTGCAGACGGTGAAGACACACCGAAGGAAATGTACAAAAGGCAAAATTATCAATATGTTGGATTCAGGTATGAAGCAGTTAAGGTGCTTGCCGAATAACTAATTCTGTTAACAAGGAGACGAACCCGTATTGAAATCAGTTAAGGTATATCATTATGATGCTTTTAGCACAAAACCTGATAAAGGGAACCCAGCTGGTGTAGTGGTGGATGGTGAGCTTTTAAGTGAAGCAGAGATGCAGGAAATTGCTTCTAAGGTTGGCTTTAACGAAACAGGCTTTATCACTAAATCTGATAAAGCAGATTTAAGAATTCGTTATTTTACACCAGGCCATGAAATGGACTTATGCGGACATGGAACAATTGCCTGTTTATATGGATTACATGAGCATGATCTGCTTCCTCAAAAGGAATATATAACAATTGAAACAAAAGCTGGAGTTTTACCAATCATGCTGCAAATCAGCGACAACGGTCGTCTGTACATAACAATGAAACAGCCTACACCGAAGTTTATCGAATTCGGAAGTTCTAAAGCGGACTTGGCATCTGCAATAGGTTTGGCAGAAGATGATATTTCAGATGTACTGCCAGTCATGTATGGCAGTACAGGAATATGGACATTGCTGCTACCAATTAAAAGCCTTGCAGTATTTAAAAGGATGAAGCCGCAAAATCAGTTGTTTCCTAAGATTTTTAAGGAAATTCCAAAGGCCTCCTTACATCCGTTTTGTTTAGAAACAGAGCTAGAACATGCAGATATGCATGCTCGCCACTTTTCGTCTCCATTTTCCGGCACGGTGGAGGATCCAGTAACAGGAACTGCAGCTGGTGTAATGGGGGCATATTATGCTGAATTTATAAAAAAAGAAGCAGAAAGACCCTTTGATCTTGTGATAGAGCAAGGCTTGGAAATCGACCGTGCTGGTAAGGTTCTCGTTAAGGTATCAGACAGCGAAAGAAGTCTTGATATTGAAATTGCTGGTACTGCTGTTTATGTGAAGAGTATGGAAATAGCTGTTATATCATAAAAACGATTTTTTCGGTAAAAATAAAAATACTATTGCAAAGTTTAATGAACCGTTGTAATATAATGGATAATAAAAAGCGATGACAAGGACATGAATTATTTTTACAGTCTGCAGAGAGGGAAGTGAAGCTGAAATCTTCCCGGCTTTAGGAAAATGATTTACCACCTTGGAGCAATGCCTTAGAAAAGGTATCGTTAGCTGCGTTAAAGCTCCAAAGCCGCATGAAACTTTGCGGGAAGTTGGGTGGAACCACGGGTATAAGCACACTCGTCCCTTATATAGGGATGAGTGTGCTTTTTTATTTATATATACATGCGATGACAAGGACATGAATTATTTTTACGGTCTGCAGAGAGGGAAGTGGAGCTGAAATCTTCCTGGCTTTAGGAAAATGATTTACCACCTTGGAGCAATGCCTTAGAAAAGGTATCGTTAGCTGCGTTAAAGCTCCAAAGCCGCGTGAAACATTGCGGGAAGTTGGGTGGAACCACGGGTAATAAGCACACTCGTCCCTTATATAGGGATGAGTGTGCTTTTTTATTTATATATACATGCAATGACAAGGACATGAATTATTTTTACAGTCTGCAGAGAGGGAAGTGAAGCTGAAATCTTCCCGGCTTTAGGAAAATGATTTACCACCTTGGAGCAATGCCTTAGAAAAGGCATCGTTAGCTGCGTTAAAGCTCCAAAGCCGCAGGAAACATTGCGGGAAGTTGGGTGGAACCACGGGTAATAAGCACACTCGTCCCTTATATAGGGATGAGTGTGCTTTTTTATATATTTTTTTAGGAGTTGATTGTTAATGAATCAGGAAAAATCTATTAACGTAGCATTACCAGATGGGAAGAGCAAGGAATATCAAAAGGGCTGTACTGCAGAGTTTATTGCTGGTGATATAAGTGCAAGCCTGCGTAAAAAGGGAGTAGCTGCCATTATTAATGGCAAACTGACTGATTTAGACACTTGCTTAGAGGAGGATGCACAGCTTTCAGTCGTCACAATTGATTCGCAGGCTGGGCTGACTGTTTTGCGCCATACTGCAGCACATATTATGGCACAAGCACTAAAAAGGCTGTATCCTAACATCCAATTAGCGATAGGTCCAGTGATTGAAAATGGTTTCTATTATGATGTGAAAAGTGAAAAATCTATATCTATTTCTGATTTACCGATGATTGAAAAAGAAATGGTAAATATCATCAAGGAGGATTTGCCTATTAACCGTATAGAGGTGTCTTTTGCAGAAGGTGAAAGGATTTGGAAGGAAAGAGAGGAGCCTTATAAGCTTGACCTGCTGCAGGCAATTAAGGATGAGGAGATATCTATTTATGAGCAAGGTGAATTTATCGATCTTTGCCGCGGCCCCCATCTTCCGAGAACAGGCATGTTGAAGGCATTTGCTTTAACAAATGTTTCAGGGGCTTATTGGAAGGGAGACAGCGAAAATGAATCACTACAGCGTATATATGGAACAGCTTTCCCTACTAAACAGGCTTTAGCAGATTATTTACATTTTTTAGAGGAAGCAGCTAAAAGAGATCATCGCAAGCTTGGAAAGCAGTTAGGCTTATTTATGTTTTCAGAGGAAGCTCCTGGCATGCCGTTTTATTTGCCAAAAGGGCAGATGATTCGGAATGAACTGGAAAAGTTTTCGCGCGAGTTACAAGAGCGATCAGATTATGAGGAGGTACGTACACCTTTCATGATGAATCAAAGACTGTGGGAACAATCCGGTCACTGGGATCATTATAAGGATAATATGTATTTCTCCCATGTTGATGAGCAATCATTCGCATTAAAGCCAATGAACTGTCCTGGCCATATGCTGATATTCAAAAATAATCTCTATTCATACAGAGATTTGCCGATCCGCCTTGCAGAGTTCGGTCAAGTCCATCGACATGAATACAGCGGTGCCTTAAATGGGATGCTTAGGGTCCGCACATTCTGTCAGGATGATGCCCATCTATTTGTTCGGGAGGATCAAATTCAGGAGGAGATAGTAAATGTGTTTGCACAGATTGATCAAGTATACAGCACATTCGGTTTTGATTATAAGGTGGAGCTTTCAACAAGACCAGAGGATTCATTAGGGGACGATAGTCTTTGGGAAGCTTCTGAGTTAGCACTGCAGCAAGTATTGGATAATATGAACATTAACTATTCTGTAAATGCAGGAGACGGTGCGTTTTATGGGCCGAAAATTGATTTTCATATTAAAGATGCCTTAAATAGGAGTCATCAATGTGCAACAATTCAGCTTGATTTTCAAATGCCAGAAAAATTTGATTTGTCTTATATAAATGAACAGAATGAAAAGGTTCGACCAGTAGTTATTCACAGAGCTGTTATGGGAAGCCTTGACCGGTTTTTCGCCATTCTGATTGAACATTTTGGAGGTGCTTTTCCGGTCTGGCTTGCACCTGTTCAAGTAGAGATTATCCCGGTCTCACATGTTCATATGGATTATTGCCGCGAAGTCCAATCCGCATTGAAGGAAGCGGGAATTCGCGTGGAAGTAGATAAACGTGAGGAAAAGCTGGGCTATAAAATAAGAGAGGCACAGCTGCAGAAAATTCCTTATATTATCGTTTTGGGGGATAAGGAATTAAATGAATCTACTGTGAATGTTCGAAGGTTCGGAAAAAGCGAAAGTAAAGAGCTGTCGGTGAAGGAATTTCTTGAATTTATCGGCAAAAAAGTGGAAAATCGAAGCTTAACATAAATTACCCAAATGGAAAAACCTGTCATACTAGCCGAGACAAATCGATCAGTATGACAGTGCTTTTTTTTTAGGCAGAGATAACTTTAGACACTTGGAACTGCAAACAGCTTAAGAAGACCGTTTAGCTTATAAGCAGAATGGTTCAAGAAATAATCTAATCTCGTACGCAGTCTGATAATAGTGTAAATAAGAGTTACAAGTATCGCCAAGAAAATCCCTCCTAAATTGAGTAGTGCCGTTTTTAAGTGGCTTTTTTAGTCTTTCAATGATACGTGAAATTATCCCTCTAATTATATTATTAGTAAATCACAGTTAGTTTTTAAAAAATTTCGACAAATAATCTGGTTTATATTAAAATTTAGTGTAAATTATATTGGATTAGGGGTGTTGGGGATGGAAAAACCGATTTTAGTTTATAGGGGAAGCCAAATAGAAAGCACGCATTGTGTCCATATTGCCGTTGTCAATAGAGAAGGGGAATTGCTGTATTCGTATGGAGATCCTTACAGGATGACATTCCCGCGTTCGTCCATGAAGCCATTTCAGGCTGTTCCGTTAGTGGAAACAGGTGCAGCAGACCACTTTGCTTTTGATGCAGGTGCACTTGCACTTAGCTGTGCTTCACACAGTGGAGAGAATTATCATCGAAATACGGTTTTGAATATATTGGACAAGCTCCATTTACAGGAAGATGCACTCCAATGCGGCACACATACACCTTGGAATATGGAAAGCTATAAAAAACTGTTAAGGGCAGGCAAGGATGTAACACCTGTATACAGCAATTGTTCTGGAAAGCATTCGGGCATGCTGACAACAGCTGTTCATATGCAGGAGGAAATCAGCTCCTATCGTGAAGTTCATCATCCTGTGCAGCAACGAATACTAACAGCTATTGCGGAGATATGCTCGTTTCCAAAGGAGAATATTCAATTAAGTGTCGATGGCTGCGGTGTACCTGTTCATCAAATTCCATTAGTAAATGCTGCACTTGGATATGCACGGCTTGCTAAGCCAGATAATCAAGTGAATGAGCAAAGGTCTGCAATACTTGCAAGAATACGGGATGCTATGATTACACATCCAGAAATGGTTGGCGGGACAAACAGATTTGATACAGATTTAATGAAGGCATTTGGATCACAGATTGTCTCGAAAGCAGGAGCAGAAGCCGTTCAATGCCTCGGTTTGACAGAGCATGGGATTGGAATTGCCATTAAGGTCGAGGATGGAGGCACAAGAGCAGTTAGTGTCGCCACAATCGAGGTGCTCAAACAGCTAGGCGTTGGAAACGACCAAATTTATCAACAGCTTTCTAAATATGCAGAAGCGCCTGTATATAATGCAAGAAAGGAAAAGATTGGCGCAGTAAAAGCCAATTTTTTGCTTACAAAACGGTCAGATGAAAATAAGTAAAGTGGGATGAACAAAACAAAAATACCACTCTAAACACGAATAATAAATATTAATCGTTTAGTTTTATTTATGTTCTTCAATAATTAAAATCTTAGTGAAATGGAGTGGAGGCCACTCGATTACTAAGGAAAATAGAGGAAAAGATGAGACCCCGCAGGCGAAGCCCGAGGAGGCTCATCTTCCCGCGGAAAGCGAGTTGGTGCAGCGCAATGAAACGAATTAATTTTAAAACTGTTCTAAACGATTAATTTCTAACTTTCTTTTTATTATCTACCCTGTGCTGATGCAGCAGAACGAAGGAAGAACGATACTCCAAGACCGATCAACAGACAAACACTTAAAATAATGAACGACAATGTCAGCATTCCTGTTTTTAGCAGCTGTACCGCTACGATTGGACCTGCACTTGCCCCAAGAAACAGGACGAAAGCATTGAAGGAAATCGCCGTACCTCTAGCATTCCCACCCTTTTGACTGATGAGCGAGATGATTACAGGGGAAACAACCGCAATCCCTGCTACAAAAATGACACTTAAGATAACCACAGCTATTAGAGAGGTACTGAAGCCTAACAGGAATAATCCGACAACAGATAGAAAAAGACCAGCCCGCATCACTGTTAATGCCCCGAATCGTTTCGAGATAGAACCAACAAAAAAAGCAACAATCATCCCGATAATCCCAACTGCACGAACATACAGAATTTGATCACTTGTTAATCCAAATTTCGGTAAAGATAAATAGCTCCCCAAAATGGTATACATTCCGACTAATGTGAACAGCAGCATAAATGTGACAGCAAAGCAAAGAAGCAGCTGCGGTTGATGAAACAATAGTTTAATTTGCTTGAATTTACTCCAAATATGCTCATTTGATTTTGGCAAATCCTCTTTCGGCAAAGCGATAATAACAAGGACCGCTGAGAATAAATAGACAACTCCTAAAATGAAAAAGATGGCATTCCAGCCGAGTAGCTGATTTATAAGCCCACTGAAAATCTGGCCGATAATGCCGGCCATAAGAAGTCCTGTGCTGATAAAACCAACTGCTGTTACCCTTTTATTTGGCGGAAACATTTCACCTGCATACACAAGAGAAATTGGCGCAAAAGCAGCAGCCACTAGCCCTTGTACCGCTCTCAAAAATACGAGAGCATGATAGGAATGAACAAACCCAATCATAAATGTCACCACAGTTAAGACGCTGATACTAGTAACCATTAGTACTTTTCGCCCGTATTTATCGGAAATAGGTCCGTAAAGCAAGCAGCCAAGTGCATAGCATAATGAAAACGAACTGCCTATCCACGATGTTTGGTCCAAAGTAATCTGAAATTCTTCTGAGAAGACAGAGGTTAGGGGAATGGTGATATACATGCTCGTCAAGAGGGTGAGTCCACACCAGAAAAGAATAAACGTTATAAAGGGATAATTCCGTTTTTGACTTGCTTCATTAATAATTGCTTGATTCAAATAAAGCGCTCCTTTAATAATTTTTGCTCACTTTAAAATCATTCGTCCATACCTGATTGGGTAGGGTGGAATTAAGAATCCATTTGCTGATTATATAGTCTTTCTAAAAGGTATGCAATAAATCGGATTATAAACCGGATTCATCATTTTTGGAGGTATTATCCACATATAGTGAAAATAATGGGTATATTTTCTTATATATAAGACAATTTTCCTGTCGATATAGGAAATAGATTGAGATAAATAGATAAAGGCAGGAGACAACATGGGGAAACATAAAGGGATAAAGAAAATAAAAATGACAATCAAAAGGAAGCTGCTTTTAACCTTTTTGCTGTTGGTGATTATACCAGCACTAACGATAGGTACGGTTTCTTATTTAAGTGCAAATAAGGCGATTTCAAACCAAATAACGTATGCCGCAGAAGCAAGTGTAGATTTGCTGAACGAGTATATAGATAGTACGGTAGCCCCAAAGGTAAAGGACACGGAGTTTTTTGCTGAAAATATTTCGATTGATGAAAACAGTGTAAAGCAAAACTCCGATTTAAGAAAGCGTCTTGACGAGTATGCATCGCTTCATCCAGAAGCAGCCAGCATTTATGTTGGTACACCTGATGGAGACATGATTCAGTATCCTGTTAAAAAGCTTCCTGACGGTTATGATCCACGGGAAAGAGACTGGTATAAAAACGCAGATGCTGCGACAGATACTTTTATATCTGATGCCTATTTATCAGCATCAGGGGAAATGGTTGTTACTATTTCGAAGAAGCTTACAGATGGAACTGGCATTATTGGAATTAACTTAAAGGTTGATTCTATTAAAGATGTAGCAAAAAAAGTGACAATTGGACAAGAAGGCTATTCCTTTATTCTTGGCAGGGAAAAACAATATGTATACCATCCAACGAAAAAATCTGGTACAGAAGCAAAAGACAGTTTTATGGCAGAACTATATGAAAGTAATCAAGGACACTTGAACTATGAGTTCGATGGTGAACTGAAAAGCATGACTTTCACTACAAACAAATTGACTGGCTGGAAAATTGCAGGAGCAATGTTTAAAAGCGAAGTAGATACTGCATCAGCACCTATTGTGAAAACATCGTTAATCATTCAAATTCTGGCAATATTAGTTGGCATTATAGTTGCAGTCCTTGTTACACGCTCTATTATCCGTCCAATTCACAAACTGAAGGACAGTGCCATTATTATCAGTAAAGGAAACTTATCAGAACCGATAGAAGTAACCTCAAATGACGAGGTTGGCGAGCTTGGAAATGCCTTCTCTGAAATGAAGGAGTCGTTGCGTGGGCTTATTTCACAGGTAGACACAAATACAGAACAAGTTGCAGCAGCAGCTGAAGAGCTGTCCGCAGCATCTGAAGAAACAAAAACAGCAACTGTCCATGTTGCATCATCTATTCAGCAAATCGCAAGTGGTGCAGAGGTGCAGACAATAGGTATTGAAAAGACAGCTAAAGCCATCGAAAAAGTAGGTCAAGGTATCAGCGCTATCCATGAAAACTTTGAAATAGTCAATAAGGAAGCTAGACTGACAGCGAACCATGCAACAGAAGGTGGAGAGTCAGTTAGGAAAACAGTTGATCAAATGAACACGATCTTTGGACATGTTAATGAATCAGATAAAATGATTAAGTCATTAAACGACCGTTCAAAAGAAATTAATGAAATTAGTAATGTAATCAGTGGCATCGCTGAGCAAACAAACCTGTTAGCACTTAATGCCGCAATTGAGGCAGCAAGAGCAGGGGAGCAAGGCAAAGGATTTGCTGTTGTGGCAGAGGAAGTAAGAAAGCTTGCTGAACAGTCGCAAACATCTGCTAAACAAATTACTGGCTTGATAAAGGATATCCAGACAAGTACAGAACAGACTGTCAATAAAATGAAACAGGCAGCAGATAGTGTTCAGACAGGAATAGACGTATCTCAAGAAGCGATTGTTAAATTCCAAGCAATCATTGAAGGAATTAAAACAATGGCACCAAAAATGGAAGAAGTTTCGCAAATTGTTAAGGGTGTTACAGGAGAAATGCAGTCAGTAACTTCCACTTCCTTTGAATTGGCAAATATTGCGAAAGAAAACACCGCTGCATCTGAAAGTGTTGCAGCAAGTACAGAAGAGCAAATTGCAGTTCTTGAGGAAGTTACTGCATCAGCAAAATCACTTTCAAGCATGTCAGAAGAGCTGCAGGAACTAATTCGTAAATTCACTATCTAATTGGTAATATATTCTAAAGTTGTTATAGCGAAAGTGATAAATCGGATAAAGCCTGAGTTCATCAGTAAATGACCCCTATTTTACGAGAAATAGGGGTCTATTTTTTTATATCCCTGCTGTTAGGAAATAGAATATAATAAAAGGTAGAAATAATGAGGTAAAAATCTAATTTGGAGAATTAATGATGTCACAAGAATTATTCCTGTTTGCTTTTATTGATATATGTGGCGGACTGTTAAGTGCACTATTATGTATTTACGCTTATTACCGCATACGCAATGCTCCAGGAGGAATTTTCTATATTTTAGGAACCTTCTGCTGTATGCTCTTTACCTTTTTTTATGTGTTTGAGCTGACAAGCACAACACTAGAGCATATGAAAATATGGCTGCGCCTTGAATATCTTGCATTGCCATTTATTCCGGTTTTTACATTATTCATGTGCATGGAATACGTGGGTGTTAAGTGGAGTCGCCGTTTGTACTACTTTTTTTTCGGCCTTCCGTCATTGACGATATTGATTCACTATACAAATGATTTTCATCATTTCTATTATAAATCAATGGGTGTAGACACATCTGGGGATTTTCCTACCTTAAGTCTTGAAGGCGGTCCATGGTTTTATGTTCATTCCTTTTTCTTATATGCATGTGTTTTAGGCAGCATTATTTTGCTTTTGGCACAGCTTCGAAAGGGGAAAGCAAGGCGCTTTAAATGGCAGATTGCGACAATGACAGCAGGTCTTTTTGTACCTGTACTTGGCAGTGTTTTTTATTTGACAGGATTAAGTCCTAACGGCATTGATTTAGGGCCAATATCAATGAGTGTTTCCTTTATTTTTCATGGGGCGGCGATAATATCGTTACAAATGTTCAGTGTTGCCCCAATTGCTAGAGAAAAAGTATTCGACAGCATGGAAGAAGGGGTTTTGGTATTAAATCAGAACAATGTTATTGTCGATTTCAATCCAGTCATGCAAACAATGGTTCCAGCAATCACCAGCCGTTCAATCGGCAAACCTGTAAAGGAAATGCTTAAGGAAAACGAGTCGCTTTTGGATATTGTTGTAAAAGGAGAAAAACAAGATTATAAGCAGGAGACACTTCATTATCAAATCAAGTTTACCCCCGTTTTGCATAGGAAAAAGCATCTCGGCCAAATCATTACATTTGTGGATGTTACCGAAAGAATATTAATGCAGGAACAGTTAAAAGCTATCGCCAGTATGGATGGTTTAACGAATGTATATACCCGTAGCTTTTTTCTGCAGAAAACAGACGAGCTGTTTGATATGGATAAAGTGGCAATTATAATGTTTGATATCGATCATTTTAAGAGAGTGAATGATACTTTTGGTCATAAAGCAGGAGATATTGTCTTAAAACAAGTAGTCCAATTTGCCAAACAGCATATTAGAAAAGCTGATTTTATTGGCAGATACGGTGGTGAGGAGTTTATTATTTGCCTGCCTAATACCTCTCAATCAGATGCTGTTCAAGTTGCAGAAGCAATTCGTCACGAGGTTGAGAAAAACACTGTAAAGGTAGACGAAGCAGCAATTAATGTTACTGCAAGCTTAGGAGTTACAAGTGCCGTTATTGATAACGACGAAAATGAGCAGCTTATCGCTTCACTTATGGATGAAGCTGATATAGCATTGTACGAAGCGAAGAATGATGGTAGAAACTGCGTACGCAGCTTTGAAAAATCTGCCGGTATACTGACAACATGAACCTGTACCTTTATTAGGGTACAGGTTTTTCCTTTCTCTAAAATTCACTATAGTAAATTGCTTTTTTGCGATCTTTTCAGTCGAATGAGCAAAAAACTCCACATTAGATACACTACTCCAAAGACAATATATAATAGTCCATTTATGGCTCCTAATATGCGCGGCTGTAGTACATTCAAAAGCAGCCCTGTGGCAAACATGGACAAGCTCAAGCTTGTATTCCCAATCGTTGCAGAAAAGGAAAAATACGCTCCTTGATGCTTTTGTGGCAGCTCGTTCATTATGACAGTGTCTAGCAGGGCATTGCCGACACCTCCAAATATAGTAAGAAGTCCAAACAATACAGCAATTATAATGAATGAATCAGTTTGACTTACAGCCAGCAAAATGAAGCCTTCCATCAACATGGAAAAATAGGCAAAATACAAGAAATGGCTCTTAATATACTTAGTGAGGATCGGGCTAATGATAAAACCCGTCCCAAGCACACTATAAAGAATTCCTACTCCTAAATCTCCTGCAAAAAAGGTGCTGTCTGCATACACACTAATAAGCACATTTTCGATGCCATTCGCAAGTGGAACAAGAATATCAGCACTCATTAGCATGATGAATAAGGAAGAAGAGAAGAGCACTGAAAACAGCCCGTTTCCTTTATATTCAGAAGGAGAAACAGCATTGCTCTGCGGATTTTCCAAGCTTTCAATCCTGTTAATGAAGGCACCTGCAACGACAAAGGAAACAATATTAACTAGAAAAGCAGCATGTATTCCAAATAGATAGGAAACAATGCCTCCGGCCAATGCACCAATAACAAGGACGAAGCCCAATTGTACCTGCTCTAAACTGTTCACAGCCTTCAAGTTTTTGGGAGCAATAATTGCTGGAATGCTTGCTTTTCTTACAGGAGCATATAATGCTTCTCCACTTGCTAAAAGAAAAGAGGCGGAATAAATAATCCAAATATCTGCTTCATTTTCAACAAAGAAAAACGAAATGGCTATGACAGCCCGAGCCGCATCTGTAAAAATCAGCAGATTTTTTCGGGACCATTTAGCAGCAATTTTGTTGCTAAAAGGACCAAACAGCAAGAAGGGCAACATGCGAAGAGCAAGAGTTATACCTACAGACATGCCAGAATCAGCAAGCTGTAAAAGAAGGGACAAGGAAGCAACTTGGCTAAACCTATCGCCAATGCCATTAATTAGACCAGCTAGAAAAAGCTTTTGATAGTTCTTTTCTTTTGTCAGAATGGACATTATTTATCACCTTTTTAGATTTTTATCTAATTAGATGATAATCTAATTAGTTTAAATTGTATAGAGGAAATTGGCAAGATAATAAAATTGAGTCTGTTATTTTCATAGCTTTTAAGAAGTATTTGAAATTACTGTCTATTAGTTGAGTCATTTATATCAGGAGTAAACAAATTAAATCGGCAAATTTCAGCAAAACATGTGTTCTTATATGAGTCGAAAGGCTCTTTTTTTGAAAATGCTAAATTGTTAAACTATTTAATGTAAACTACTAATCCTACAGGAGGGATCATATTTTGAGACCAGAAGTGAAGGTAATACCTTACAAAGTAGAGCAAGTGGTGCAAATGACAAATGAGGTGCCAACAGGAATACAGCAAATTCAAGCACCTGCATTATGGGGAAAATCGAAAGGAAAAGGAATGAAGATTGCAATCCTTGATACAGGCTGTGATACGACACATCCTGATTTGCAGGAGCGCATAATTGGCGGCTATAACTTTACAGATGATGATAACTCGAATCCAGATATTTATACAGATTATAACGGACATGGCACACATGTGGCAGGAACGATTGCAGCTGTTGAAAATGCTAATGGAGTTGTAGGTGCAGCACCAGAAAGCTCCCTTCTTATCGTGAAGGTCCTTAACGGACAAGGCTCAGGGCAGTATGATTGGATTGCCAACGGAATTCATTATGCTATCGAACAGAATGTTGATATTATCTCGATGAGCTTAGGCGGACCAGATGATGTCCAAGCCCTTCATGATGCAGTCAAAAGAGCAGTCGATAACCAAATCCTTGTTGTTTGTGCAGCGGGAAATGAAGGGGATGGACGTGACACAACAGAAGAGCTTGGCTATCCGGCAGCTTATAATGAGGTAATCAGTGTCGGTTCCGTTGATTTCACACGAAGCTCTTCGGAATTTTCAAATTCCAACAGGGAAGTAGACCTTGCAGCTCCAGGAGAAAATATACTGTCCACCTATTTGAATGGTCAATATGCGAGACTTAGCGGCACATCCATGGCTGCACCGCATGTCACAGGCGGACTGGCCTTAATCAAGGCAATTGCAGTTCAGGAGTTTGATAGACAGCTAACAGAACCAGAGCTGTATGCACAGCTGATTAAACGGACTGTTCCTCTTGGCTTCTCTCCAAAACTGGAAGGAAACGGACTGTTATATTTAACGGCACCAGAGAAGCTGGCAGAAGCAATCCAGTCGACAGTCACAGAAATGCTGTCTGTTTAACTAAGCTATTATGCTTTTAGAAGATGTTCCTTTAAAAGGAGCATCTTTTTTGTTTACATATAGTATATTTGGAAGTAAATTCTAGCAGCCCGTTTAATAGTAATACTTCTGGAAGTCCATTATAATAGCATAATAAATATGAATTAGAATGAGGTCTATTAATTGAAAATCAAAGGTTATCTTTATACCATATCTTTTCATGAGGATGAAACAGACTTATGCGAGCTTGAGATGCGCTCCCTTTTTCCAGAGGACAGTATCTCTCCCACAGGTTTCATCGAAAGCAAGCTTGAGCTTGAGCAAAGCAGAAGTCCATTTATGAAAGGAAGGGTGGACATACTTGCAGAAAGCGAAAGCTATCACAAACTGTTGTCCGTAATTAGTGAAATTGGTTTAAAAGAAGCTTCCTATAAAGTCGTTTTTATAAAAGGAAACGGAAGTATTCCATTTCCGGACAGAAAACGGATGGAGAGAGAAGCTGGGGCATATATAGAGGGAGCTGTTGATTTACAAAACCCGGAACAGACCTTTGCAGTTATGTTTGCGAATGGCCGCTGGCTATTTGGTTACTACCATAAAAGTAAATCAGTTTGGCTCGAGCACCAAAACAAGCCTAATCAATATTCCACTGCATTAAGCACAAGGCTAGCAAGAGCTGTTGCCAATATTGCCGTGCCCCATCCAGCAGGTATTAAGGCAATTGATCCTTGCTGTGGAATCGGCACTGTTTTAATAGAAGCATTGTCAATGGGTATAAATATTGTCGGCAGTGATATCAATCCGCTTGTAACAGGCAAAGCGCGAGAAAATATTGCCCATTTCCATTTAAAAGGAGAGGTACTATTACAGGATATTAAAGCTGTGATGGGTGCATTTGATGTAGCCGTTATTGATATGCCTTACAATCTTTGTTCTGTACTTCCGTATGAAGAAAAGCTTGAAATGCTTAAAAGCGCGAGACGATTTGCTAAAAAAGCAGTCATTGTATCAATAGAAGAAGTAGATGAGGCTATCCAACAAGCTGGCTTTGCCATTGTTGACCGCTGTACAGCAAACAAAGGCAGCTTTAAAAGGCATGTTTTAGTTTGTAAATAATCGGATTTTTCAGTAGTGCACATTGTTTGTTGCATATAAGGCACGGTGTTAGAATGAAAAAAGAGAAAAAAAGCGAATGGACTTGTCGAAGAAGGAGAAAGCCAGATGAATGTTAGGTTGACAAAAAACATCATAAAAGAAATGTGCGGCAATGTCTCCTTCAAGCGAGGAGATTCTTTTGTGAGAAGCAATAAAGTTACGTTTCAATTATTTAATGCAGATACATGTAAAGCAATTGTCCATGGTGCAGATGATTTTAATGTTAGCATAAAGACGACATCAGATAATATTCAAGCAGAATGCTCTTGTCCAAAGCTCGCTTCCTTTCAAAAGGATTGTCAGCATGTGGCCGCAGTTTTACTGGCGGTTTATGAACATCAGGTTAAGAAAACCGCACCACATATCGAGCAGAGCGAGGATCTGCTTGCAGACGAATTACTGTCTATTTTTGATTTGCAGCCTAAACGGAAAAGTGCACATCAACGTCATTTTGAGAATCGAGAAGTAAGAAAAGCAGCTTTTGTTTGTCGGGTGGAGGAAGTTAATAAAAGGATGATGCTTGCAGTTGAAATGCGGATTGATGATGTTGTCGTATCAAATATGCACGCCTTTTTGCTTGCTTGGAAACAAGCAAATGTCTATACAACAGAAACTATTAACCATAATCCAGAAACACAATGCTTTATTAAGGAAGCAGATGCTGTATTGGGAGGGCTGTTGGCAGTAGCTGAGGACGAAAATGCCTACATGCCGCAGTTAAGCAAGACCGAAATGGCAGAGGAAAAGCACATGGTATTCCTCACCCCATCTTCTTGGCCATCTGTTCGTAAGCTGCTCACAAAGGCGCCTCATGTTGAATTTCAATGTTGGGCAGAAACACATCAAGGCGTAACCCTTTCTAACGGGAAGCTGCCATTAACCTTCCAATTCGAGTATGGGAAAACAGGTAATCATCAGCTCTCTATTGCTGGAATGGAACAAATCCAGCTGCTTCCTATGTATGATTCTGTTGTCTCAAGAGGAACAATCTATGAGGTAGACAGTCAGGATATTCAAAGGCTAACAGAGTTAAAGGGGATGCTTGAGCAGACTGGCACAAATCATATTCCCATCCGTCAAAACCAAGCAGAGTTTTTTCTGGAAAAGGTAGCGCCTAACTTAAGGAAACTGGGCAGTGTGCATATAAGCAGTCAGTTTGTTCGCACACCCCTATTGGCAAAACTGTATTTGGACCGTGTCAATAATCGGCTCTTGGCAAGTTTAGAATTTCATTATGGCCATATTGTGATAAACCCTGTTGAAAGCAGGGATGTTCCTGCAAAAGGTGCTTTTGTCAGGGAGGAAGAAAAGGAAAATGAAATCCTGAAAATAATGGAAAACAGCTCGTTTGCCGAAACAGAAAGCGGCTATATCCTCTACAATGAGGAGCTGGAGTATGAATTTCTGTATAACACCTTGCCAGAATTAAAACTGAGTGTACAAATATATGCTACAACAGCAGTCCGTAATCGCATTTTCAAGGGAAATAGCTTCCCGAAATTCAGGGTAAAGGTGAAAAAGGATCGCATTAACTGGCTGGAATTCAAGTTCGAAATGGAAGGCTTTCCAGAAAGAGAAATTAAGGAATTGCTGTCTGCATTAGATGAGAAACGCAAATACTATCGACTACAAAACGGCGCGCTGCTTTCCTTGCAGACTAGGGAATTTGAAAAAATTCAGCAGTTTTTGCGCTTTCCAGAGCTGGAGCTGAAAGAAGAAGTTGATATGTTTGAGCTTCCGTTCACAGAAGGTCTATCCCTTTTTTCAGAGGGAGAACAGGGTATTATAGAATTAGATGAATCAATGGCGGAGCTTATGCAGGTAATTCGAAATCCAGAACTCTCTGACATAGAGATGCCTGAGCATTTGCAATCCATCTTAAAGGATTACCAGAAAACAGGCTTTAAATGGATGAAAACACTTGCGCGATATGGTTTTGGAGGTATTCTGGCAGATGATATGGGGCTGGGGAAAACGCTGCAAAGCATCACCTTTATTGCCTCAGAACTTCCCGCCATAAGAAAGGATAATAAGCCGATTTTGGTTGTTTGTCCGTCTTCGTTAACATATAACTGGCTTCAGGAAATAATGAAATTTGCACCAGAGATTCAAGCGGTTGTTATAGATGGTGCTGCAATAGAGCGGAAAAAGCTGCTAGATGAGCTTGATGGCATGGATGTTGTTATTACTTCTTATCCGTTGCTGCGCAAGGATATTAAATGGTATGCAACACATGTCTTCCACACAGCATTTTTTGACGAGGCACAGGCCTTTAAGAATGCAGGAACACAAACGGCAAAGGCCGTGAAACAAATTCATGCAGACAACCGTTTTGCCTTAACAGGAACACCAGTGGAAAATTCCATAGAAGAGCTGTGGTCACTGTATTATATTGTTTTTCCACAGCTGTTCAGAAGCTTGAAGGAATATGCCAATCTGACGAGAAAGCAAATAGCACAGCGCATAAAACCATTTCTGCTGCGCCGCCTTAAAGAGGATGTGCTGATGGAGCTGCCTAGAAAAGAGGAATGGGAGGAAGCAGTTGATTTGCTTCCAGACCAAAAGAAACTGTATGGTGCTTATTTAGCAAAACTGCGCCACGATACATTCAAGCATCTCGATAAAGCGACACTGCGCAAAAACCGCATTAGAATTTTGGCAGGGTTGACGAGACTAAGACAAATTTGCTGCCATCCAGCTCTTTTTGTGGACGGTTATAATGGCAAATCCTCTAAGCTTGAGCAGTTGATGCAATTGGTAGAGGAGTCCAAGCAAGCGGGCAGACGTGTACTGATTTTCTCTCAATTTACGAAGATGCTTGATTTAATTGGCAGAGAGCTTGCTGTTAGAGATATGCCTTTCTTTTATCTTGACGGCAACACACCATCGAGTGAAAGAGTAGAGCTGTGCCATAGATATAATGCTGGTGAAAGGGACTACTTTTTAATCAGTTTAAAGGCAGGCGGAACAGGGCTCAATTTAATGAGTGCTGATACGGTTATTCTTTATGATACTTGGTGGAATCCTGCAGTAGAAGAGCAGGCTGCTGACCGAGCTCACAGGATTGGCCAGGAAAACGTCGTACAAGTAATCAAGCTGATGGCTAAAGGCACGATTGAAGAGAAAATCCATGAGCTCCAGGAAAAGAAACGGCTTCTTGTTGATGAGCTTATCAATACAGATGAAGCAGTGCTGTCATCCATTACAGATGAGGAATTGCGGAGCCTGCTTTTATAAGAAAATAGAAGGGAATGTTAGGGCTATGATAAACAAAATCAAACTTAATGATACGGTAATACATGTAAAAAGCTATAAAGAAGAGTTAATAGACGGCCTTCATTCTATTACTGTCGTATTTGATGTAGGAAATGAAGACTATCATGCAATTACTACATTATTGTACAAAAATGATTTTCAAGTCACCGTTCCAGAAACAGAGCTGTCCTTTGTTGCAGCTATCCAACAATACTCAACATCTGTCACGAACTTATATGAAAAAGGAAATGTGGGCGAATTTACGTTAACACTGTTGGAGAAAAAGGAATAGATAGAAAGAAGGCATCCTCATGAGGTTAGGAATTTTAGATCAATCACCGATTTCTACAAATCAAAATGCCCAAGCTGCCCTAGCTGCGTCTGCCAAATTGGCGCAAGCAGGAGAGAAATTTGGTTTTACACGCTATTGGCTTGCAGAGCATCATGACTTGCCAGGCCTTGCATGCTCAGCACCAGAAGTGATGCTGAGTTATATTGGAGCTCATACAAGTACAATCCGAATTGGTGCAGGTGCTGTTCTATTGCCCTATTATAAGCCATACAAGGTTGCTGAGGTCTACAACATGCTGGCAACATTATTTCCTAATCGGGTCGATTTAGGCATTGGGAGAGCACCTGGTGGTTCAGCAGAAGCAAGTAATGCCCTGAGTGAAAACTTTCTCAAGCAGGTTTGGGCAATGCCTGAAAATATAAAGGAATTGCTACAGTTTTTGGATGATGAATATCCTTCAGCTCACGAGCAAGCAGCATTATCAGCAGCACCTGTTCCAGCGATTTCGCCTGTGCCATGGCTGCTTGGGACAAGCAAAAAAAGCGCTGCGCTTGCAGGATCACTTGGGCTTTCTTATACATTTGGCCATTTTATGAGTGAAAATGATGGACCGGAAATTGTTCAGCAGTATAAACTCGCCTTCAAGAAGCGAAAAAATGGGGAAAGTAAGGCTGAAGTAATTGTGGCTGTTTCTGTAATATGCGCAGAAACAACCGAACAAGCAGAAGCTATTGCCTTAAGCTCCCTCATTTGGTCATTGCAACGGGCAAAGGGGCAAGGGGAAAAAGGTGTTCCTTCAATAGAAGAGGCTAAAAACTATAAGCTCACAGAAGAAGAGACAGAAAAGCTTATTTCCATGAAGGAAAAAATGATTATCGGAAATCCGCTGGAAGTCAAAAACAAGCTCAGCAAAGTAAGTGAGACATATGGTGCTGACGAAATTATGATTGTTACCATTACTTATGACATAGCTGATAAAATACAGTCATACAGGCTGATTGCAGAGGAATTGCTTTCATAAGCATTTAAGTCTAATTCAAAACCAAACTATTTAATCGTTTATTGATAATAGTTTGGTTTTTTATGTTTTTCCGTTTTAAAACAATCATCAAAAATATTAGCGGAATGGAGCGGAGGCCACTCTACTACTAAGTGCAATAGAGGAAAGCGAATGGGTGTAGCGCGTAATGAAACGAACTAATTTTAAAGGTACTCAATTGTTAATTCCATGCTTCATTGTTTCAATTATTCGTCCTTAGATAGGGTATTTTTGTTTTGTCCCAGCTCCTTCTTTTATGTATGAAAGAATTTTTTCTAAATACTAATACTCTCTATATCATCCATCTAGAAAAAATAGTATAATTCGAATTAAGTAAGGGCTTACATGAACGTTGCAGAGAGATAATTGTACCGAAAAGTATATCAACTTTGTTTATCTAATAAACTAAGTTAGGTAAACTGCTGTTTATTAGTGGTACGGCCAACATAATTAAAGGGGGAGACTATGCTTAAAGTCTTAAAAAAGTGGAATACATTACGGAACCAAATACTAATAGTTTTCCTGTCAGCGATGTTTATTGTGTTATTGATTGTAAGTATCCTCACCTTTAATCAAGTATCCTATTTGCTAAAAAACAATGCGGAAAAACAGATTAAACAAGTCGCTGTGGAAGCAAATGGCAGGCTAGAATCATTGTATGAGCAAATCAACATGGCTTCAAAGCTAGTTGTAACAAATGACAAAGTACAAAAGCTTTTGACGAAGGAATATGAAAATAAGGAAGTGCCATTTTTGGAGCTGCAGGAATTGATGGGAACAGTGAACACCATTACAGCAAACTCTGATGGCATTTTTTCTTTTCAGCTTTTTACGAATGAAGAGCATCGTATATTACCACTTGATGATGCAAATGCACCTCTTAAATTACGAAAGAGCTGGGTGGAGCTGGCGAAGAGAGAAAAGGGAAGACTTGTTTGGATCGGTGAAGACCCGAATGATGCTAATTATTTTCTTGCTATCAGACGAGTTAATTTAATGGACAAAAACTATGCCAATGGCGGATATATCCTTATCAGTATGTATAAAGAGTATTTTCAATTTGTAAATAAAGATTTAACTAATAAAACAAATCAGTATTCAATATTGCTTGATAAAGCGCTTGAGCCGATTATTACTGATTATGACAAGCCACTACAATCCATCATACATAATGACAGTACGAATGTTGAAATCAATAAGAAGGATTATATGGTAACAAGAGAGGAATCGGAAATTACAGGTTGGACTGTGCTTATCCTGACGCCTGTCACCGCATTGACAAGCGGAATTTCTGTTCTTCGTTCAAGCATCTTCGTTTCTGGGCTGATCGGTCTGCTGATTTATTTTATCTGTTCTTTATTTTTATCGACCATTATTACAAGACCCATAATCAGGCTCACAAAAACAATGAGACATGCGAGTCAAGGGTCACTGGAGATGAATCCAAAGCTTCCGTCTGTTAATGAGATAAATGAGTTGAATAGCACCTATAACCAACTTGTTAAAGAAACAAATCATTTAATCAAAATGGTTTATGAAAAGGAAATCGTCAAGAGCAGGAGTGAGTTGAAAGCAATCCAAGCACAGATTAACCCCCATTTTCTCTTCAATACACTTAATGCTCTTCATTGGTCGCTTGAGGAAAAGGGAGAGGAGGAGCTTGCAGATACAGTTGTAGCCATGTCTAATTTATTTCGATATACAATTACGAACAGCCAAGAGGATGAATGGGTATTTTTGAAGGATGAACTTAATCATATAAACGATTATATGGAAATCATGCAAATGCGTTTTGGCGATAAGCTAAAATGGCGCATTGAGATGGATACGGCTTATGAACTGGTAAAGGTACCTAAGTTTTTAATTCAGCCGCTAGTAGAAAATGCCGTTATACATGGTGCAGGTAACAAGATAGGAGTTTGTTATATTATCATTTCTGTCAGACATGTGTCAAACACACAAAATTTGTTGATAACGGTTGAAGATGATGGTGCAGGTATAGCCGAAGACAGGTTGAAGAAAATCAAGAAGGCGATGGCAAAAGGCGGGATTACCTCTGTTAAAGGCAAGGGTATGGCTATTTCTAACGTATTTAAAAGATTGAAGCTCTACTACCAAGAGGATGGACATGAGGGGCTGGAGATTAAAAGTATGCGAGATAAGGGGACAACTGTTTCCTTCGAAATTCCAATTATGGGGGGAGAAAAGGAATGTATACAAAAACAATCTTAATTGTCGATGATGAGCCTAAAGCAAGGCAAGGAATGAAGAATACTCTGGAGGCTTGGGCAGATAAAAGGTGGCAAATAATTGCAGCAGCAGATGGCGAGGAAGCGATTGAACTCGTCAAGCAATACAAAATTCATATATTAATAACAGATATCAGAATGCCGCAAATAACTGGCCTTAAGCTATTACAGGAAATAAAAATGCAAAGCCTATCACCAGTTGCAATCGTCATTTCTGCTTATTCGGAGTTCGAGTATGCACAAGAAGCACTCCGCTTAGGGGTTGTTAACTATTTGCTTAAGCCTGTCAGTAAAAAGAAGCTGATTGAAGCAGTCGAAGCTGCTGTCACCATTGAAACAAAGCAAACAAGAGCAGAAATGATGGAAAAGGTCGTCGATGAAAAGCTGCTCAAGCTCAACTTGAAAGAAACAACTACGAAGGAACCAGTGCTAGAAGCAATTCATTATATTGACCAGCACTTAAAAGTAGAGCTGAGTTTAAAAGGAGTCGCAGAGCATGTCCATTTAAACTCAAGCTATTTAAGTGTGCTCTTTAAGGAACAAATGAAAGTGACTTTTAGTGAATATATAACAAGGCGCAGAATTCAGTATGCAAAAGAGCTGCTGATTTCCACTAAGCATCCCATTGCAGATATTGCGGAGGAATGCGGCTATAAAACAGCTAAATATTTTATTAAGATTTTCCGAGAGTTAGAAGGGGTCACACCAAGCATGTATAGAAGGACAAACAGTGTAACTGTTTTCTAAAAAAAGTAGTATTTTTCCTAATGACAGTGACCTTTCAGAGCAATAAGAAAAGATGGTAGACTCATAGTGTAAAGAAACTAAAAAAAGGGGGCAAAAAAGTGATTAGACGCAAATCTATTTTCGTTATGATGTCCATTGTCATGATAGTTGTCTTAGCATTAGCAGGATGTTCATCGTCTACAAATGAAAGCGCTTCAAGTGATGGGAAAACCGTCATTAAATTTATGCACCTATGGCCAGAAGGATCTTCAAAGGCACAATACACGATAGTAAATAATATCATCAAGCAATATGAAAAGGATCATCCCGATATAAAAATTCAAACTGAAATTCTTGGAAATGAGCAATACAAAGATAAAATCAAAGTTTTATCTGCATCAAATGAACTTCCTGATATTGGGGTAACATGGGCTGCCGGCTACTTAAAGCCTTTCGTGGAAGGAAACATGCTTGCACCATTAGACGACAAAATCGAAAGCGATTTCAAGGACTCGTTTGTTGCAGGGACGACAGAAGCATATGCAGTTGATGGTAAAACATACGGGTTGCCACTTGAGCTGAACATAACACCAGTTTACTACAACAAAGAAATCTTCGAGAAATACAATCTTGAAATACCAGAAACATATGATCAATTCGAGAAAGTAGTAAAAACGTTAGTAGACAAAGGGGTAACACCTATTACGCTTGGAAACAAGGACAGATGGACAGGATCTATGTGGTATATGTACCTTGCCGACCGCATTGGCGGTTCTGAAGCTCTCGCAAATGCGATTAATCGTTCTGGAAGCTTTGAAGATCCGGCTTTGTTGAAAGCAGCGGAAGAAGTGAAGAAGCTTGTTGACATGGGGGCATTTGTCAAAGGATTCAATGGCTTATCAAACGATGAGGCAAAAGGCTATTTCATGAATGAACAGGCAGCCATGTATTTAATGGCAACATGGGAGCTGCCAAACTACACAACTAGTCCTGATGTTACGCAAGAATTTAAAGATAAAGTAGGCTATTTCAAGTTTCCAACATATGAAGGCGGTAAAGGAGATATTAACAGCTATGTTGGCGGACCTGGAGTTGGTTTATTTGTATCAGAGAATTCCAAAGTAAAAGACGAAGCAAAGGATTTTGTTTCCTACCTAGTGAAGGAGTGGGGCAAGCGTTCAGTCTCAGATGCTGGAGTGATTCCTGCAACAGTTGTTGATACTTCCAGTACAGAGCTTGACCAAATGTATATTGATATCCTTAATGATTTAGGTAATGCATCCAACTTAACTCTTTATGCAGATGTACAAATGAGTTCAAGTGTTGCACAAGTCCATTTGGATATGATTCAATCCTTGTTTGGCGGTCAGGCGACACCAAAGGATTTTGTGAAAAAGCAGGAAGAGGCATTATCAGAAGAGGAGTAACGAACATAAGTTACAGGCATTTAGGGGCATTATTCATATGCCCCTAATAGTAAAGAAGGAGGGGAGATTAGCGAATGAAAACGGTCATGTCTAATAAACTTGCCATTTGCTTATATGTGCTGCCTGCTTTAATTCTGGTACTCGTGCTGATTTACATACCAATTGTCCTTACAGGCTATTACGGGCTGATGGACTGGGATGGTATTGGAGCAATGAAGTTTATCGGTTTAGACAATTATGTGCAGCTCATAAAGGATAAAATGTTCTGGACCAGTACATATCATTCTGTTTTATTGGCGTTATTTTCGGCGGTAAGCTTGATTTTCTACTTAGTCATTTCCATAATCCTTGCAAGCAGGATTAAAGGAGCAAATCTGCTCCGAAAAATATATTTAATTCCAATGCTGTTATCTTCTGTTGCGATTGCACAGCTATGGCTGAAAATTTTTGATCCGACAAACGGGATGCTTAATAAATTGCTAGAGCTGTTCGGTATGGAAAATACACCAACATGGCTGGCAGATCCTAATCTTGTGCTTATTGCCATCTTTGTTCCGATTATTTGGCAGTATGCAGGCTTCTATATCATTATTTATTATGCCGCATTAAAAAACGTGCCGGAGGAAGTGATAGAGGCAGCAAGAATAGATGGTGCAACACCTTTGCAGATAGCGTACAGAATAAAGCTACCGCTCATTTCAGGAGTTATTAAAGTAACGATTGTCCTTGCAATTGTCGGCTCCCTGAAATACTTTGACCTCATTTATGTCATGACAGGAGGCGGGCCAAACGGTTCGAGTGAAGTGATTGCTTCCTATATGTACAAAGAAGCTTTTAAAACGTATAACTTTGGCTATGGCAGTGCCATTGGCTTTGCCTTACTTATCATTTGCCTTATTATGACTTGGGTCATTCAGAAGCTTACTGCATCGAAGGAAGATGTTCAGTATTAATACGAAGGGAGTGATAAAAATGAGTGAGCTATCCGTACAAAAAAGGCTGAAAACAAGTAAGTCATTTTCACCGAAGGCTAAGAGCTCTATCGGATCCAAAATCGGCTTCAGCTTCCTATACCTTATTTTAGGTATCATTGCAGTATTTCAAATTTACCCATTAGTCTGGCTGTTCTTTTTTTCTCTGAAAACAAATCAAGAAGTGTTTGGTTTATCACCGTTTGCTTTGCCTAAGGACCCGCAATGGAGCAATTATGCAAAGGTTTGGACACAGGGCAATATCAGTCTGTATTTCTTTAACAGTGTTTGGATTACTGTTGTCGCAGTTGTGTTGACGGTCATACTAGCAAGCTTTGTGACATTTGCGATTACAAGAATGTATTGGAAATTTAGCAAGCTTGTTCTTGGGCTGTTTATGGTAGGGATTATGATTCCGCTGCATTCCACCTTGATTCCATTATTCAGCTTCTTTAACAACATACATCTGATTGATAATCCCATTTCCATCATCATTTCCTACACTGCCTTTAATCTGCCATTAACGATAATGATTTTATTAGGCTTTTATCAAACACTACCACGGGAAATTGAAGAGGCAGCAGTTATGGACGGTTGTTCCATTCACAGGATTTTCTTTCAAATCACCTTGCCAATGACAACACCAGTTATGGCAACAATCGTCATTATTAATATGATTTATAACTGGAATGAATTCGTCTTCGTCAATACCTTTATCAGCTCTGATAAGTGGAAAACTTTAACTGTTGGTGTTAATAATTTTGTCGGTCAATATCTGACAGATTGGGGAGCAATCGGGGCAACGTTAATGATTAGCATCATCCCAATATTAATTGCCTTTATTGCATTGAGTAATCGAATTGTCGAAGGATTAGCAGCAGGGTCTGTCAAAGGATAAAAACAAAAAAGGAGCTGTGATTTATGCCAGAAAATATGTTTTTTAATGCACATCACTCCCCGATTGGGGCATTCTCAAGCTTTACGCTTGGATTTCCAGGTGCAGGCGGGGGACTTGATTTGGAGCTTGGCCGTTCACCAAAAAAGAATGTTTATATTGGTGTTGAAAGCCTAGATAAAGAAGGTGTTTACGAGGCATTTCCGTTTTTCGCCTATCAGGAAGACGATGAAAGCAAACGGTATGATATTGAAAACATGGACCCTGATCCTGATAAGCCAAATATCATTTTCCCGTTTCCAAAGGAGAAGATAACAAGGGAATTTAAGCTAGGCACAGATACATGGAAAGCAGGAGACTTAACCTTCAAGATTTATACACAAGTAGAATCTGTACCAGAGCCGGGAGCGGACAATGAGGAGGAAATGAAAAAAATTCTCCTGCCTGCTGTTCTCGCAGAATTGACGGTTGATAATACAAACGGAACAAAAGCTAGGCGAGCATTTTTCGGCTATGAAGGTAGTGACCCGTACAGCTCGATGCGACGGCTCGATGATACGATGGACGAAATTGCCGGAATCGGCCAAGGAAGACTAACGGCAATCGCTGCAAGTAATGCAGACATGAAGTCAGCAATGCATTTCAGCATGGAAAATATCCTGACGACACCGAATGAGGAAAACTGGACATTCGGCTTAGGTCCGCTCGGTGCCCTTGTCGCAGATGTACCTGCAGGAGAGGTGAGGACATACCGGTTTGCTGTCTGCTTCTATCGCGATGGCATTGCTACAGCTGGAATGGATACATCCTATTACTATACGAAGTACTTTAAAAATATCGAGTCTGTCGCAGCTTTTGCCTTGGAGCATTTTGCTGAAATTGCCGAAAGAGCGGAAGCTGCAGACGATCGTCTGCTTACGGCTGACCATTTATCGGCAGACCAAAAGTTCATGCTGATACATTCTATTCGCAGCTACTATGGTTCCACACAGCTCCTAAGTGTTGATGACGAGCCGTTCTGGGTTGTCAACGAAGGGGAATACAGAATGATGAATACATTTGATTTAACTGTTGATCAACTATTTTTTGAGCTGAAAATGAACCCTTGGACAGTCAAAAATGAATTAGATATGTTTGTGAAGCGTTTCAGCTATGAAGATAAAGTCCGATTCCCTGACAGTGATACCGAATATCCTGGCGGCATCAGCTTTACCCATGATATGGGTGTTGCTAATACTATTTCCCGCCCATATTATTCCTCCTATGAGCTGTATGGGCTTGACGGCTGTTTTTCCCATATGACACATGAACAGCTCGTAAACTGGATATTATGTGCTGCTGTTTATGTGACACATACGGAGGATGAAGCATGGCTAAAGACGAACATGCCGATTGTGGAGAGCTGTTTTGAAAGCTTGCTGAACAGGGATCATCCAATTCCTGAAAAGAGAAATGGTTTAATGGGACTTGATTCCTCCAGAGTAATGGGAGGAGCTGAAATAACGACATATGACAGCTTAGATGTTTCATTAGGGCAAGCAAGAAATAATATTTATCTTGCAGGGAAAATTTGGGCCTCTTATGTCGCTCTTGAAAAGATATTCAGTGAGCATGGGCTTACAGAGCTTGCAGAGCAAGCAGGCATCCAAGCAGAAAAATGTGCCAATACAATTGTGGAAAATGTGACAGAAGAAGGCTATATCCCAGCAGTAATTGGGGAGGGCAATGATTCGAAGATAATTCCAGCAATTGAAGGACTTATTTTCCCATACTTCACCAATTGCAAGGAAGCACTTGAAGATACAGGAAGATTCGGTCCTTATATTCAAGCATTGAAAAAGCATTTAGAAACAGTGATGAAAGAAGGGGTTTGCCTGTTTGAAGACGGTGGCTGGAAGATCTCGTCAACAAGCAGCAATTCATGGCTCAGCAAAATCTATTTAAGCCAATTCATCGCAAGAGAAATTCTCGGATGGCAATGGGATGAAACAGGGGCAAAAGCAGACGCTGCCCATGTTAAATGGCTGACACATCCAGTGCTTTCAGTTTGGAGCTGGAGCGATCAAATCATTGCAGGAGAGATTGCAGGAAGCAAATATTATCCTCGTGGTGTAACAAGCATCCTTTGGCTTGCAGAAGGTAAGTAGAACAAAAAGAGGTGAAAGTATGTGGGCAAATCGTTGGGAAAAATATTCATTGCATGTGAGTGGATTATGAAGACAGCATACCTTAATATCATCTGGATCGCATATACACTAGCAGGTCTGCTTGTATTCGGGTTTATGCCTGCAACCACAGCTCTGTTTGCGGTGATAAGGAAATGGCTTCATAGAGAAACGGATATACCTGTGTTGAGGACATTTCATACTATATATAAACAGGAATTTCTTAAAGCTAATTTATTAGGACTTTTCTTAATGGTAATTGGTATGGTTCTCTGTGTGGATTATTGGTTTCTCCAGTATACAGATGGCCTGATCAAAGGGATGATGACAGGTATGCTATTGCTGCTGTCAGCGATTTTTCTCACACTGCTAGGATACTTCTTTCCTATTTTTGTCCATTATGACTTAAAGCTTGGCGATTATCTCAAATATGCCCTGCTCCTTGGAGCATATCATCTGCATATCACACTGTTGATGCTAGTTCTTACAATAGCGACAGCTTGTCTTTTATTATATATGCCTGGGCTTATTCCGTTTTACGGTGGTATTTCCATTGCATGGATATGGATGGCAGGAGGGAGTTATAGCTTTAGGTTGATTGAGAAAAGAGGGGGGAAAGGACTGGCTGTTTAGGTGCATAAAAAAGCGTGAGCTCCGTTGCTCACGCTTTTTTATTTAATATCAAGCTGCGCCTTCAAAAACGCCTCTGCCGAAAACGCTGATGCCCCAATGGCTGACACTGGCATAGATGGACTTGAGAAATCAATTCTGATGTCTGTCTGATTAAATGGGGAAGTATATTGCTGGATAACTTCCTTTACCTTTGGCTCTAGCCACTGTTTACAGGAAGCTAGCCGATTTCCGATAATGATTTGCTCTGGATTGAAGGCATGGATGATATTAATAATACCGACAGCCAGGTTTTCGCCAATTTCTGCTAATGTCTCTAGAATTTCTTTGTTTCCTTCTTTTGCAAGACTGATAATATCATCCAAACCGATTTCCTTCGGAAGGTTCTTACTGTTTGCTTTTGATAGTAATGCTTGTTCTGAAGCATAAAGCTCCCAGCAGCCTTTGTTGCCGCACGTACATTTAGCACCATTTCGATCAATTGTCATATGTCCAACTTCACCGGAATAGCCTGTAAATCCACTATATAGCTCGCCATTAATAATAATTCCAGCACCAATACCGATACCTGCGCTAATGTATATCAAGTTATCAGCATGCTGACCAACTCCAAACTGTTTTTCCCCGTAAGCGCCAGTGTTCGCTTCGTTTTCAACAATAACTGGAATTTGAAAGATTTTCTCCAGCTCTGTTTGAAAAGGGATATCTTGCCAGCCTAGGTTTGGTGCAAGTAAAAGTGTGCCTTTTTTATCGATGATACCTGGTGTACCTACCCCAATTCCAACAATATTGTAAGGAGATGGAGGGGCTGCGCTTATTAAGAATTTGATTATATTTACTACTCGGCTTATTGTATCTTCATAGGAGGTGTTTTTGTACGCTTCGTTTTTATGTACAACAATATTCCCGCTTAAATCTGTCAACACGCCGAGGATATAATTGACACCAAGGTCGATTCCAATCGTATGTCCAGCTCCATGATTAAAGTGAAGCATGACAGGGCGTCTGCCGCCGCTTGATTCGCCTGGACCTGATTCATTAATAAGTTTTTCCTCAATTAGCTCTGCTACAAGTGAAGAAACAGTGCCTTTATTAAGGCCAGAACGCTGGGCGATATCTGCACGGGAGAGGGGAGCATGATTGATAATTTGCGAAAGTACAAGTGATTTGTTTTCTTTTTTAACGAGCTGTTGGTTCCAAGTAATTGGCATGAATGTATTTTAGCCCCCTTTAATTTGAAAATAATATCCCCATTTTATCATTTATAGGGAAAAACAGTAATACAATTAAACTAAGTTTATCTAATAAACAAACAAAGTGCAATAAACTTAGTTTATTCAATAGACAAACTAAGTTGGCGCTGATATAATAGGTTCATAGCTAACAAGAAGATAGAAAGAGAATGGAAAATATGATTCTTCTTTTTCTTGTATTTTGTAAGCGATATCAAAAATATGAATGTAATAGGGAGGCAGTTAACTATGGCGTATTTTGAAAACATTAACAAAATAAAGTATGAAGGTCCTACATCGAAAAATCCTTTTTCTTTTAAGTATTATAATCCAGAGGAAATCGTAAATGGCGCTTCCATGGAAGAGCAGCTCCGTTTCTCTGTCGCATACTGGCACACATTTACAGCAGATGGCACAGACCCGTTTGGAAGCGGTACAGCCATCCGCCCGTGGAATCACTTAAAAGGTCTAGATTTGGCAAAGGCTCGTGTGGAAGCCGCTTTTGAATTGTTTGAAAAACTGAACGCTCCGTTTTTCTGCTTTCATGATTCTGATATTGCACCAGAAGGAAATACATTAAAAGAAACATATGATAATCTCGATCCGATCGTAGCGATGATTAAGGAATATATGAAAACAAGCAAAACGAAACTGCTTTGGAATACAGCAAATATGTTTACACATCCAAGATACGTTCATGGTGCTGCTACATCAAATAATGCGGATGTGTATGCATACGCTGCAGCAAAAGTGAAAAAAGGCCTTGAAATCGGCAAGGAATTAGGTGCGGAAAACTATGTGTTCTGGGGTGGCCGTGAAGGGTATGACACATTGCTAAACACTGATATGAAATTAGAGCAAGACAACCTGGCTCGTTTCTTCCATATGGCCATTGATTATGCAAAAGAAATTAACTTTAATGTCCCGTTCCTAATTGAGCCTAAGCCCAAAGAACCGACAAAGCATCAGTATGATTTTGATGTAGCGACAGGATTGGCATTCCTGCAGAAATATGATCTTCAGGATCATTTTAAATTCAATATTGAAGCAAACCATGCGACGCTTGCTGGTCACACATTTGAGCATGAATTGCGAGTGGCGAGAATTAACGGCATGCTTGGCTCTGTTGATGCAAACCAAGGAGATACATTGATTGGCTGGGATACAGATGAATTCCCAACTGATTTGTACAGCACGACATTGGCGATGTATGAAATTCAGATGAATGGCGGACTTGGCAAAGGCGGCTTAAACTTTGATGCGAAGGTTCGCAGAGGGTCCTTTGAGGCAGAAGATCTTTTCCATGCCCATATTGCTGGAATGGATTCATTTGCTATCGGTCTTAAGGTGGCAAATAAGCTGATAGAAGACAGAGTGCTGGAAGACTTTATTGCCGATCGTTATGCAAGCTTTAATGAAGGAATTGGTCTGGATATTGTCGAAGGTAGAACGAACCTCCATAAATTAGAGCAATATGCGCTCGCAGCAGGGGAAGTAACAAATAAATCAGGACGTCAAGAGCGTTTAAAAGCGATTGTGAATCAATATTTACTGGAAACATTATCAACTGTACGCGTATAAAGGGGAAGAAAGAATGTGCTGGGACGAATGTTACCAGTACATTTTTTAAAACACAAATGACAAAATGAGGTGATTTATATGAAGTATTGCTTAGGAGTAGATTTAGGTACAAGTGCTGTAAAGATTTTGCTTGTAGATAAAGAGGGGAATGTTGTTCATGAAGTATCAAAATCTTATCCACTCATTCATGAAAAATCGGGCTATAGTGAACAAAACCCTGAGGAATGGTTCCAAAAAACGCTTGCAGGATTAACGGAAATAATGGAAGTCTTTGAAGGGGAGAAAGAGGATATTGAAGGCATCAGCTTTTCAGGGCAAATGCATGGCCTTGTTTTGTTAAATGAGGAGAAGCAGGTATTGCGGAACGCAATACTATGGAATGATACGAGAACGACAGAGCAGTGCCAAATTATTATCGACAAAGCAGGGGACAAACTGCTTGAGATAACAAAAAACCCAGCATTGGAAGGCTTTACCCTGCCTAAGCTGCTATGGGTTAAGCAATACGAAGAGGAAATATTCGATCAAGCGGCTGTTTTTCTGCTGCCAAAGGATTATTTGCGCTTTAGGCTCACTGGAAACATACATACAGAATACTCCGATGCAGCAGGCACACTGCTTCTGGATATAAGTAAAAAGGAATGGAGCACAGAGCTTTGTGAACTGTTTGGAATTGATAGCAGCCTTTGTCCTCCGCTTGTAGAATCACATGCTTTTGTTGGTACTGTTACTGCTGAAATTACGAAGAAAACAGGTTTATCCTGCCAAGTGTTCGCTGGTGGAGCTGACAATGCATGTGGCGCGATTGGGGCAGGTATACTTGCAGATGGAAAAACACTTTGCAGCATCGGTACATCTGGTGTCGTTCTTTCCTATGAAGAAAAAGCAGACAAGGATTTTGAAGGGAAGGTACATTATTTCAATCATGGTGAGGAAAATGCCTACTATACGATGGGGGTAACATTAGCAGCAGGGCATAGCTTAAGCTGGTTTAAAGAAACGTTTGCTGAAAATATTGGTTTTGATGAACTGCTTGAAGAACTAAATAATGTTCCGATTGGGGCAAATGGACTGTTGTTTACTCCTTATTTGGCAGGTGAAAGAACACCGCATCCAGATGCTGCAATTCGCGCCAGCTTTATTGGCATGGATGCTGCTCACAAACGCAGGGATTTTGTTCGTGCAGTGCTGGAAGGAATCACTTTTTCATTGAATGAATCAATTGAGATTTTTCGAGCGAGCGGAAAGACAATCAACACGATTATCTCGATTGGCGGCGGAGCTAAAAACGAAAACTGGCTGCAAATGCAGGCAGATATTTTTAAGGCAAGGGTGCAAAAGCTATCAAGTGAACAGGGTCCTGGAATGGGTGCGGCAATGCTTGCAGCAGTTGGAGCAGGCTGGTACATCTCCCTTCAGGAATGCGCTGAAAAAATGCTTCAGCCTGCGAAGGAATTTGAGCCTATTCAAGAGAATGTTACAAGGTATGAAGATTTATATCGAATTTACCAAAAGGTGTATAGTCAAACTAAAACGCTGTCTGAGGAGTTAACACAGTTCCGAAAGTAATAAAACTAGGAGGCTGAATAATGAAGTATAGACATCTGGGGAAAACAGGTCTAAAGGTAAGTGAAGTAAGTTTTGGGACTTGGGCGATTGGAGGCTCTTGGGGGAAAACAAATGATGCTGAAGCACTTAAATCGCTTGATCGGGCAATAGGGGAAGGTGTGAACTTCTTTGATACAGCTGATGTCTATGGAAATGGGCATAGTGAAGAACTGCTTGCGATGGCGACGAAGGGTAAGGAAGAAGACATTCATATTGCGACAAAATTTTGCCGGAGCGGAGATATTCATTCAGCTGACACTTACACATATGAAAATGTTCAGACCTTTTGCGAAAATAGCTTGAAGCGCTTGAACAGAGAGGCTATCGACTTATATCAGATTCATTGTCCGCCGCTTGAAGTTCTTCAGGATGGCAGTGTTTTTGAAGTCCTTGACCGTCTGAAAAAGGAAGGGAAAATTAAGCACTATGGCGTCAGTGTAGAAACAGTGGAAGAAGGTTTAGTATGTCTCAATCATGAGGGCGTTGATGCACTGCAAGTCATCTTTAATATTTTCCGTCAAAAGCCATTAGAAACACTTTTGCCAGAAGCAAAGCGGAAAGGCACAGGGATTTTGGTGCGTTTGCCGCTTGCGAGCGGGCTGTTAACAGGGAAGTTTACGGAAGGGCATCGTTTTGAACAGGACGATCATCGTGCATTTAATGAAAATGGAGAGTCTTTTAATATTGGAGAGACATTTGCTGGCCTTGGTTTTTCAAAGGGAGTGGAGCTAGCAGAAGAGCTTCGCTGGATTGCAGAAGGTCGCCAATCCATGGCATCAGCTTCTTTAAGATGGATACTTGACCATGAAGAGGTATCATGTATAATCCCAGGCTTCAAAAATGAGCAGCAAGTTATGGGTAACTTAGTGGCATTGCAAGAAAAATCCTTTTCACAGGCCGAAAAAACAAGGCTGCAGGAGTTTTATCAACAAAAAGTGAAAAACAGTATTAGGGGACCATATTAATACAAATAAAGGGGCAGCTGCCCCTTTTTCTCATTTTAAGCATAATCAGAGGCTATTCGAGGACAATATCGGCGATTATTTCACCTGCTGTTGTCGGTGCAACCTTAGCTGGCAGACCGAGAGCATGAATGGCCTTTATTCCTTTTTCCTCTGCATAAGCGAAATCTGTTCCACCAGGCTTTGAGGCAAGATCAATAATGAAAGCTTGTGCTGACATGGCATCAATCAGCTCTTTTGTGACAACATGAAAGGGAACGGTATTAATACAAATGTTTTGAGTAGCTATCTCTTCAGATAAGGTATTAAACAAAATTGGCTTTAAGCCCATTTCCTGTACTCTTGCTTTGTCAGCTGTTTCTCTGACGGCAACACTGACAATGGCGCCGACAGCTGCAAAAAGACGGGCAACGGTCATGCCAACCCTGCCAAAGCCTAATACTACTACATTGGAACCATGTATCGTATAGTCTGTTTCTTCTATGGCAATCTTTAAAGTACCTTCAGCAGTGGGGATGGAGTTCAAAATAGCGACATCATCTCGTGAAAAGATGGAGATGATGCTACGTCCTGTTGTTTTTTTTATGTATTCGAGAAATGGGGTAATGATGCCTGAATAAATCTTGCAATCCTCTTTTGTCTGCCGAAACATATTTTCTGTCAAAACAATTTCCTCACTAGAAAACTTTGATTCTGCTTTTCCATTAGTTGCAATGCCAGGGATAGGCAAAAGGATTCTGTCCACACTGCTGAAATCAACTTCAGATATCCGTTGTTTGATGACATTAGCATATTCCAGCTGTATTTGATCAAAGCCTGTCAAAATAATCTTTCCAGCTGTTTTAGCAAGCTTATCAATCACTTGAAGCTGGCGTTGATCACCGCCGATAATCAGGATTGTAGAGTTATCAATCATCTTGGACCTCCTAAATGAAAAGTGTATTCTCTTTAATAATAGTAAACAATTATGATAAATAGTCCTGTTCTTATGGTAATATATATTTTCATAGAACAAAGAAATGTTAATACATAATTATTGTTATAAACAATTATTCCTCTAAAAGGATGAATTTTTTGTTATGATATAATTCGACGCAAATAGCAGTAACGCCTTTCATTATTTTAATCTTAATAAAACATTAATACTCATTATATATGTAACGAAACGGGAGCAATTTTATGGAGAAAGCATCTATTGATTTTAAATCACTTAAACAAAAGTGCCTGGAAAATGGACTAAATCCAACTGCGATGACAGTTTTTTCGGAGAGGCTGAATAAAGAGGAATTACTTCAAAAGCATATGGAGTACCAGGAAATTTTGGATGTCGTTGTGTATTTTCTCGATAAATTCCTCGATTCTTTAAAGGAGATGCCAATTATCGCTTCTGTCTGTGATGCAGAGGGATATTTGCTGAGGAATCTTGGTCATGAACAGAGCATGCGGAATGCAGAAATAATCGGGATTGCAGAAGGAGTGCGCTTTAAAGAAGAGGATTGTGGCATTGATGCCATTTCTTTATCGTTAAAGCATAAAAAAAGCGTTGAAATAGTAGGGTTTCAGCATTATCATACACATCTCCATACGAAAGCCTGTTATGCAGTGCCTATTATGGACTGGACGGAGGATAAGGTTATTGGGACAATCTCGATTATGACAGAGCTTGAACATGCAAGCCCTCTGATGCTGACGCTCTTGTCCACTGTGAATCAAACGATTGAAAGGGAAATTGATTTAATTAGGCAAAACCATGAGTTAAATATTTTGAACAAGATTATCATGGATACGACGAGAAACGGGATATTAGTTGCTGCTCAAAGTGGTAGGCTGCTTGATTTCAATGCATTTGCAGAACATATAACAGGATGGAAAAAAGAGGATATTATCGGTGCGAGCATTTTGGATTTAAAGTATTTTGGAGAATATTTGCAGAATGTACTTAACACGAAAAGACCTTATACAGATATTGAAATTTCCTTTACGAGAGAAAAGGATAATGAGACCCTTATTTTCTTGCTTGATTGCTTTCCAATCTTTTTGAACAACGGGACGCTAGTGGGTGCATTTGCTCAATTCAGGGATTTTACTGATCGCAAGAAAACAGAACAGCTTTTGTTGAATTCAGAAAAGCTGACTGCTGTCGGACAGATGGCTGCAAGTGTAGCGCATGAAATCCGCAATCCGCTCACTACGATACAAGGATTCATTCAGTATTTAGAAAATGACTTCAATAAAAAAGCTCATTATGACCTTATCATGTCTGAGTTAAAACGAATTAATTTTATTGTAGGGGAATTTTTGATTCTTTCTAAGCCGCATGCTGTTCACTTTGTTAAACAAGACTTGCAGAAGATTATGGATGAAACAGTTTCCTTATTCCAGGCAAGTGCCAATATGAACAATATCTTAATGGAAAGAAATTATAACGAGAATAGCATACTAGTCCAATGTGATGAAAACCAATTAAAGCAAGTTTTCATGAACGTTTTTAAAAACAGTGTGGAAGCAATGCCATATGGGGGAACGATTAAAATTCTTACAGATGTGACAGAGGAAAAGGAAGCGATTATTCAAATTGAGGATAATGGCATCGGTATGACCCCTGCGCAAATCAAAAAACTCGGACTTCCATTTTATACGACAAAGGATACGGGAACAGGATTAGGCTATATGGTGATATTCAAAATTATTGAACAGCATAAAGGTCATCTTCATATTGAAAGTGCTGTTAATCAAGGAACGACTATTGAAATTAGACTTCCGCTTGCAGAAAAATAATGATAGTGAAAAGCCGCCGCAGATTTAAAACAAATCTGCGGCGGCTTTGTTGTTAATATTTATATTTTTTAATAATGGCGTGTAGCTCATCTGCCATAACTGAGAGTGTATGGGACGAAGAGGAAATCTCCTCCATTGCTGCAAGTTGTTCTTCTGTCGATGCAGCGACCTCTTCTGATGAAGCTGCATTGCTTTTCGCAATATCTGCAACATCAAAAGCTGTTTCTTCTACGTCCTTAACGACTACAAGCATTTCTTTAATTGTGTTAGATACATCAGCCATTTTTGGTGAGATTTCCTTCATGCTGGAAAGGATATCACCAAACTTTTCAATAGCATCCTCCGATACAGACAGTCCACTTTGAACGTTGTCAACGACAGTAGCCATTTTTTGAACAGTGCTTTCTGTGTCCTGCTGGATGGCCTTAATCAAATCTGAAATTTGACTTGCTGAGCTTTGTGATTGTTCAGCGAGTTTTCGGACTTCTTCTGCAACAACGGCAAAACCTTTGCCAGATTCGCCTGCTCTTGCAGCTTCAATTGCTGCATTTAATGCTAGAAGATTTGTCTGTTCTGAAATAGCTGTAATAACATTTAAAATAGTCCCGATTTCTTTAGAGCGGTCATACAAGGAGTGAATGACTGCATTCGAATCAAGCACAGATGCATGTATAAGATTCATTTGGTCAACAGTCAGCTTAACAGAACGGCCGCCTGTTTCCGCTTTTTCAGTTGTTTCTCTCGTCAAATTGGAAACAGCAGTAGTGCTTTCAGAAATGGAAGCAGTCCCTGCCGAAATTCTGTTTAATGCTAAAATATTTTCTTCCATTCCTGACGTTTGTTTTTCAGCGCTTGATGCAACCTCTTGAATAGCTTCTGCCACTTGTTCTGTTGCTTCACTTGTCTGCACAGCACTTGCATTAAGCTGTTCGGCTGAAGCAGCCACTTGAACGGCGTTATGCTCAACAGTTCCTAACAAACTTCTTAAGCTTGTCTGCATGTCAATGAAGGATAAAGCAAGCTTGCCAATTTCATCATTTGAATTTGTTTTAATATCTTCTGTTAAATCACCACTGCTGATTTTCTGTGCTGTTTTTTGGAGTGCTCTCACTCTGATGACAATCGATCTTACTATCACCATGACAATTGCTGCACCAATAACTACTGCTACAGCAATCACAAGGAAGGTAGTGTTTAAAATTGGTGAAGCTGCTTCTTCTGTTTCTGAAGAAGACATAGTTCCAGCTATTTTCCAGCCTGTCAGTTTATTTGTCGTGTAATACATAACACTTTCATTGCCATCAGTGGTATAGTTGATGATCCCGTTGTTTGCTTTGTAAAGCTCCTTATAATAGCTTTGTTCAGCCTTCGCACCAGCTTCTCCTTTTGGATTCACGATAAATAGCTGCTGTGCATCAAGGAGCAGGGCATATCCATCTTCACCGATATTAACATTACTCGCTGTCTCTGCAAGTCTTTTTATATTGATATCAATTGCCAATACGCCACTTCCGTCTTTCAGCTTTTTCGTGACAGTAACAACCATATCTCCTGTGCTTGAATCTTTATAAGGACTTGTAACAACTACATCATTACTATCCATTCCCGCTTGATACCAAGGTCTTTCTCTTGGGTCATAATCGCTTGAAAGGTCTGTTTTAGGATATGAAATCATTCGTCCATCTGTTGTACCGATATAAATGGATTGTGCTTCTGGATGTAATCCGATATATTGGGTGAGCTTTTGGACTCCTTGTGAATTATTGTCTCCTTCTGTAAACATGTCTGCAGTCAGTAAATCACTAAAAAATCCTGCATCATGCACCTTTGGGGAAAGCGTATTGTCTATGTTTGAATTAAGCAGTTTAACATTTTCCTCAGCGCTTTTTAATAAACTGTTTTCTAGTTCATTTTTAGCACTGTTATAGGAAAGGAGGCCCACTGCTATTGTTGGAATTAAAAGAATAATAGCAAATGCTGTGTAAAGCTTTGCCCTTAAATTCCATGTGATGTTTATTTTTTTCATTGCTGCTTTCTCCTTAAGTTTAGTTTCAAGAAAGCAATCAAAGCCAATTATAGTGAGATTGCAATCTTATTAAGATTTATTTCGGCATTGACGAGGGAAAATTGAAGCACTTAATTTGAAAAAAAATATTATTGTCAAAATAATTGAAATGAAAATGCTTTATTTGTTAACACTTCAATATTATAGGGGTTGTTTGATAGGAGTCTTTCATTTTATAATCTGGAAATTTAATATTTTTTGGGCTTGCAATTGGAAGGAAAAGGAGGTATATTGTAAATAACAAGTAATTAACGAATTACAAATTACTACATGATAAGAGGGTTTAGCATGAAATATAAAACAGAAAAAGAAGCACTGGCAAATTATGATTCAACAAAATACCGAACGCCTGACGGTTATACTGCTGATATTGCCATTTTCACGATTGTTTCAGAAAAAACAGAGGAAAAAGCACCACCATCCATGACACTGAAGCTATTGCTTATAAAGCGGGCTGAAACTGACCAAGAAGGAAATCCAAATATTGAGGGTGGAAAATGGGCTCTTCCTGGGGGATTTGTTGATGCACTAAAGGAAGAAACTGCTTTAATGGCAGCAAAAAGAGAATTAAAGGAAGAAACAAATGTGGATGGTTTGCATATAATGCATTTTGGCGTATATGACAATTTTAAACGAGATCCAAGGGGCTGGATGATATCAAATGCTTTTTATGCAATCGTTCCAGAAGAAGATATTAAAAAGCGTCAGGCTAATGATGATGCAGCAGAAGTGGAGTTGTTTGCTGTAGAGGAGATACCAGCTTTAAACTTGGCTTTTGATCATCAAGAAATCATTAAAGATGGACTGCGCTTTATAAAGCGGGACATGATTACGACTACTGCAGCTAAAAGCTTCCTGCCAAAGGAATTTACACTGTCAGAGCTGCAGCGGGTGCTGCTGACAGTTGGAGAAGATCCAAGGATTTCGAATGATTCGGTCTTTTTCACAAAGGCACCAAAGCTTCCATTTATTGAAAAAGCAACCGATGTAGACGGGTCACCTAAAAAGACGAAAAGAAATTCATTTAGACCATCACAGCTATATGTTTTTAATGATTATGAAATTATTGAATCCATTTATCATTAATGTATATAAAAGAAGGGAAAGAAAAAGCTTTCCTCCTTCTTTTTAACTATAGTAATTTGAAATTTAATAATTACAAATAACAAAATAAATACCCACAATATTTTAAATAGGGAGGAATAATAAATGGTGAATAAGGCGTTAATAAATATTGACTATACTGTTGATTTTGCTTCAATTGATGGAAGATTATCCTGTGGTGAGATGGGGGAAATAATAGAAAAAGAAGTTACATCTATTACAGAGAAATTTATCCGTAATGGTGATTATACGGTTTTTGCCGTGGATGTGCATGAAGCGGGGGATACACATCATCCAGAGCATACATTATTTCCACCCCATAATATTAGGAACACAGCAGGCAGAAGTTTATTCGGCAGTTTGCGGGAGGTTTATGAAAGAAATAACCAGCTCAATCATATTTATTATTTAGACAAAACAAGATACTCAGCTTTTACAGGGACAGATTTGGAGTTGAAGTTAAGAGAAAGAGGTATCACGGAGCTTCATCTTGTCGGCTTATGCACAGATATATGTGTGCTTCATACTGCAGTAGATGCATATAATAAAGGCTTTAGTCTCGTCATATATAAGGATGCGGTAGCCTCCTTTTCACTAAAGGGACATGAATGGGCAATCGAGCACTTTAAGACAGTTTTAGGAGCGAAAATCATTCAGAGAAATGGAGCGGATGAATAATGAGATATTCAGATGACAGCTTAATGCTGCACACAGACTTATATCAGATTAATATGGTAGAAACGTACTGGAAGGACAATGTTCATGAACGGAAGGCTGTGTTTGAAATGTATTTTCGCAAGCTTCCCTTCGGAAATGGATATGCGGTTTTTGCAGGACTTGAGCGGGTTATGGACATAATCGAGAGCTTTCATTTTTCAAAAACAGATATTGAGTATTTGCGAGAGGTTGGCTATTCAGAAGAGTTCTTGAGCTATCTGAGTGAAATTCGCTTTACTGGTGACATTCATTGTGTGAGAGAGGGAGAAATCGTGTTTGCCAATGAACCACTGCTGAGGGTTGAGGCAACATTAGCAGAAGCACAGCTGTTAGAAACAATTCTCCTCAATATTGTAAACTATCAAACCTTGATTGCCACAAAGGCTTCTCGTATCAAAATGGTAATTGGTGAAAACACGGCAATGGAATTCGGGACGAGAAGGGCACATGAACTGGATGCTGCATTGTGGGGAACAAGAGCAGCTTATATCGGCGGTTTTTCTGCAACCAGTAATGTAAGAGCAGGGAAGCTCTTTGATATTCCGATTGCAGGTACACATGCCCATGCTCTTGTGCAAGCATATCGCGATGAGTATAAAGCATTCAAGAGCTATGCAAGCAGCCATAAGGATTGTGTTTTTTTAGTCGATACTTATGATACTTTACGCTCAGGGGTGCCAAATGCAATCAAGGTTGCTAAGGAATTTGCGGGTCGCATCAACTTTAAGGCGATAAGACTGGACAGTGGTGATCTTGCGTATTTATCAAAAAGAGCAAGACAAATGCTCGATGAGGCAGGCTTTACAAATACAGAGATAATTGCGTCCAATGACCTGGATGAATATACGATTATGAATGTAAAAGCAGAGGGTGCGAGAATTGATGTGTGGGGTATTGGCACAAAGCTGATTACCGCATATGACCAAGCGGCACTTGGTGGTGTTTACAAGCTTGTCAGTATTGAAGAAGAAAATGGAGAAATGGCCGATACGATAAAAATCTCAGCTAATCCGGAAAAAGTAACAACACCTGGTCAAAAAAGGCTGTACCGCATCATTAATAAAGGGAACGGTCATGCGGAAGGAGATTATCTTGCACTTGCTAGTGAGGATGTCACACAGGAACGATTGAAAATGTTTCATCCTGTTCACACATATATCAGCAAGTTCGTCACAGATTACACAGCAAAAGAATTGCATGTGACAGCAATTAAGGATGGAAAGAGCTGTTATGAACAGCCGTCTCTCCAAGAGATTCAAAGATATGCAGCAGATAATCTCAAGCTGTTTTGGGATGAATATAAACGTATGCTGAATCCAGAGGAATATCCAGTCGATCTTAGCGAGGAATGCTGGAATAACAAAATGAAGCTTATTAAAGAAGTCCAAGAAGAAGTTGAAAAAAGCATGGGAAGGAGGTAATTGAAAATGGGGAAAATTGGTATTTATGGCTCTTCCTTTGATCCAGTCACAAATGTCCATTTATGGACAGCAAGCACTGTTGCACACAGGTGTAAGCTGGATAAAGTGATTTTTCTGCCGTGCTCAAGCAAACGACGGGATAAACAGCTTCATGTCGATGATAGTCATCGCTGGAAAATGCTTGAGTTAGCAATCGAAAACAATCCGAAGTTTACTGCAGATGAGTATGAAATGAAGGAAGAGGCATGGAATATTTACACCTACAATACGCTTGAGCACTTTAAAGCAGTTTTTCCTAATGATGATGTCTATTTCATTATGGGAGCAGATTTGCTAGTGGATATTGGGAAGGGGAAATGGGCGAAGGGGGAGGAGCTTATTGCCGAAAATAAGTTTATTGTTATGGCAAGAGATGGCATTGATATGCTAAAGGCAATCAGTCACTCTCCTATATTGAGGAATAATGATGATGGCAGCACTTTTCATCTTCTTGATAAAGGATTGGCAATGGAAATAAGCTCCACCTATATTCGCGAAGAACTGGCAATGGGGGGAGAGCCACGGTATTTATTGCCTGACGCTTGCTACAGATATATTAAGGAGAACAATCTATACAAATAGAGTAGTAGGGAGAGGAAAAGATGAGACAGCTTCAAGCAGAAATTATTGAAACGCTTCATGTTCAGCCAAACATAGATCCAGCCATTGAGTTTAGAAAAAGTGTTGATTTTTTAAAGGGGTATTTAACTAGAAATAAGGCAAGTAAAGCACTTGTATTGGGACTGTCTGGCGGGCAGGATTCAACACTTGCAGGTTTTATGTGTCAGACTGCTATCAATGAATTGAACTTGGAGCAGCAAGAACAAATGTATGAGTTTATTGCAGTAAGGCTGCCATACGGAATTCAGCTTGATGAACAGGATTGTCTTGATGCTATCCAGTTTATTAAGCCATCAAGGGTAATAACAGTAAATATTCAAGCAAGTGTGGAGGCAAGCTTTGCGTCTGTTCCCATTAAAAGGGGAGAGAAGGCAGACTTTCTTAAGGGAAATGTGAAAGCAAGGGAAAGAATGAAGGTTCAGTATGATATTGCTGGTGCGACAGACGGTCTTGTTGTGGGGACAGATCATGCTGCAGAAGCAGTGACAGGCTTTTTTACTAAATTCGGTGATGGCGCGGCAGATATTTTACCGCTGTATCGGCTAAACAAGCGGCAAGGCAAGCAAATTTTGAAAGAGTTAGGCTGTCCAGAACATTTATATACAAAAACACCGACAGCGGATTTAGAGGATAATAAGCCGCAAATTCCAGATGAAACAGCGCTTGGCTTGTGTTATGAAGTGATTGACGATTACTTGGAAGGTAAAGAAGTCGATGGTGAATCTGCCGAGCGGATTGAAGCAAGATATGTGGTGACAAAGCATAAGCGCTTAAGCCCTGTCACCTTGTTCGATCAGTGGCAATAATCACAGGAATTTATTCGTAATGCCAGGTGGAGAAACTTCAAGCAGGCCAAGATTATTATTTGTTTTAATGATAAAGCCACTGTCCAGTGTCTCATGCTGGATTTTTTCCTTCCAAATATAATCAGATGTTGTTTCACCTTCACATAGGAGATAATGATAATCACAATAGCGATGTGTGACATTCTTTTTGATAAGCTGATTCCCTAAAAAGAGAGATCCTTTTAAAGCAACACTTGCAAGTCCGCGAAAGGATTCATTTTTAATGGGACTGCTCGTGTATTGATGAATCGTTCTTTTGCCATGATATTGATGCTCCACCTCTGAATGAAGCGCATATGCCATATGTGCATCACCAGAAAGAATGATACATTCAGAGGGATTCCATTTTGCTAGCCAATTATGAAATTCATGGTATCCACGCCCATTGAATTTCCACCATTCTAAATCCATTGTTTCCTGCAGATTTGGGATTGTATTAGAGATTGGCAGAACAATCCTTTTTAAGAACGATTCGATAAGATCTACACCATATAAGGGGGTTGCTGACAGAAGTATCAGCTTCTCTCCTTTTTTCCAGTTAGATGCATAAAGGCTTTTTTCTAATTTTTGCCATGCTTCCTTTTTTATAAGGTTTGGACCCTTCGTCCGCTTGCTGAGATAGGAACCAATTAAATTTGGTTTTTTCTCAGGATAGAAGCGCTGTGTCCGTGTATCAAGAACTAACGTAACAGGAGTGGAGGGTATTGTATAATGCCAATTGGAGAATAACCACATAGATGAGAGCCAAGATTCATAGTCTTTTGATTGGATACTGCTTCCTTTTAACCTTGCATGAATGGCAGCCAAAAATCGTTCGGAAAAGGTTTCAGGAGCATTGCCCCAACCCTGGAATGCCCAGTATGCAGTCAATCCATTTGCGATTACATGCCTGCCGAGCGGCGCATTGCCAACCTTTTGCATCCAATCATTAGAGATATTCCAATCATCTGTTATGTCATGATCATCAAAGATCATATAGACAGGCAGATTTGCCATTAATCTGCGAATTTTTGGAACAGAAATTGCAAATTGAGCCAGTGAATTTGCTTGCTCTTCATATTTTTTTCGTCTTGTTTCCAATGCTTTGTCTGTGTTTAACGTCTCATCCATATAATATTTATCCTCAGCTAACAGCTCATCAAATGATAAAAACGAATTAGCTTCCTTTGCTGTTTCCCAAAGAGCCGGACTCCAGCTTAACAAGTACATTGCTGCATATTCACCTAATGTAATCAGATGATTGGCTGCTTTTGTTGAGGTAAAGCAGCATAATTCCTTCATCATTTCTGCACGGCCATTCACTTGAGAAAAGGAAATATCATAGTCTGGTCCAAGTACAATTGGTAATTCCTTATATGCGTCTTGTTTGCCAATCAGCTTTTCACCAAGTAATTGTATAAAAGGGGTAATTGGGCCGGCAACATCATCTGCGTAGATTTGGTCACCTAAGAGAAAAAGGGAGGATGGTCTCTTCTTTAAATCAGACCAGCAGTCTGCAAGCTGGCTGTCTCCTTTTGTAAGGGCATCCTTACCAATTCCATGCAGCTTTTGACAGGAGCCGTAAAGAAAGCTGGCAGATTCAGCTTCTGTGATGAAAAAGGACGGAAGAGGCAAATTTCCATAAACGATGGAGCTTGGATGATGGTGGTCGAGTAATTGATAGTCTGCTAAGTTCCATTCTATAGATTTATCGCTAAAGAAAACATTATATCCAAGAAGCTGCTCTGTCGGAAAAGCTTCTTCTTTAGGTGTTGCCTTCATTAAATAGATAAATAGGTTTTCTCCTATTCTGGCAATAGTTGTTTCACAATTGCTGCTAACACAGTTAAGGAAGAACTCATCGTCAGTTTGTTGGACATTATATATCTCTGTCCGTGTGTCGATTAACTTGCTTAAAGCAATCCAGCAGTATATCTCCTTCTTCTCTGTTCTTCTCAAAATTGGCCCAGCTAATATGTCAGGAAAATTCACTGGTATCACCGTCCCGCACTTTTTTACTCTAGGCTATTCACCTAGTGCAAGAAATGTGAGGGTTTTCAACTGTTGGATAAAAAAACCTGTGTATGGCTGGTAATAAAGGATGACGGTAAATCCCGTCATCCTTTATAGTAATGCTTAATAAAAAGATGTGCTGTTAATGGCAGCGGAAGTATTGCTAGTTGGCTTCCAATTTATTGGTGGTAGAGAAGTTCCAGATAGTTGGATGCTGTTTGGGAATGCTTCATCCGTTGTTTCAGAATCTTTCATGCTTGCAGAACTTGCACTGATTTGTTCTTGCTTTGCTGCCTCTAGCTCAGCGATAATGCTAGCGAAAAGGGAAGTGATCTGCTCTTCTGCTGCTGATTCTAAATCAAGGCTTGAAAGCTGGTTTATTGTATTTTCAGATAGTGAATCTGTAAGGAGTGAATTTCCCTCATCCTCATCCGTATTTAAGCTGCTGATAAGGTTAGCAAGAAATTGACTCATCTGCTCAACGGAATAGCTTTCGTCCGTAACTGATGTCTCCGCATAATTTGGCGGTGGCACTGCGCCAAAAGGCATAGCTGTTCCCTTTGGTTTAGAATCCTCTAAAACTTTTGTGATTTGATTAAATAGGGCTGTTACATCCTCCTCTGAACTGTCGTTCACTGTAAAGCCTGACAGCAGGTCATTTATTGTACTGAAAGCAGTCTGCAAACCTTCAGGTAGTGAAGCATCTGTTGCATTTCCAACATTTGCTGCTTTTGCTTGCATATTCTCAAGAAAAGCAACCTTCTGGTCTGTAGTTAATGAAGCATAGTCTGTCGTGTCGTTTACACCTGCAAGTGTGTAAGCTGACGGCACATTACTCACCTGACTGCTTGAAATAAGCATGTCCTGAAAAGATTGCTGGGAGCTGTCCTGCGTCGAGGCTGCTGCTTCTGATGCAGTCTTTTGTGCCCATTGTAAGTAGGAAGCTGCAGTAGAATTACTAACTGATAATGACATAAAAAAATTCCCTTCTATTAGAAATCGGCACCGAAAATATAAGCCGTATTAATAATAGAGAGGAAACCTTAAGAATTTCTTAAGTTACACCATAGGCGTACTTTAAACTACTGCATTTTGCTGCATGCGAAGCCGGTACTCCTTTGGAGAGCAGAGATTATGTCGTTTAAAAAGCTTATAAAATTGTGCAATATTGCTTATACCAACATCAAAGCTAATCTCCATAATACTTTTTTCACTTGTTAACAAAAGCAGCTCCGCTTTCTTTATTCTTTTTAGATTCACATAGTCAATAAAGGAAACTCCCATGCTTTTTTTGAAATATTTAATGAAATAATGATAGCTTAAGTTTAAGATTGCACATGCCTCCTCGACAAAAAGCTTATCCTTTAAATGGTCCTCAATATAATCGAGCACTGGCTTAAGGCGAGTGAAGGAATCAGCATCCGCAAATTTTAAGAGGTTTTCCTCATCATTTCTAATTAAAAGAAGGAGCAGCTTCTTAATTGCTGCATTGATGGCAATTTCATACCCCTTTTCCTTTCTTTGTGCCTCCATATAAATTTCAATAATGAGGTTGTAAACCTGCTGCTTTGTTGCGTCATTCTGCTTAAATATATAATTCAAATGTTGAAGCGGTGTTGTAACCTCTGAAAAACAGTGCAAATAAGGAAGTATGCTTTGGTCAAAATGCTTCAATAAATCCACTTGAAACACGATATATCTTAAATTTCCCTCAAACTGCTTACATGTCCTGTGAGGTTGGGACGCACCCATAATATAGGTATCGCCCTCACCAATTACAGTCGATTGATACTGGTGCTGGATCGCCAAATTCCCCTCTATTATTGCCAGAAATTCAACTTCTTTATGGAAATGCCATGTCTCCTTTTCAATGGCAGCTGTGTATGCTGGTTCTTCATTGATTTCCCACACCTTTAAAGATAATAAAGGATTTTCATAGTGAACGACTTCATTTACTAGCTCTTCATATGTATTTTTAATCATGCGTTAAGACCCCCGACTCAAAATATACTGGCATCATTCCATATGAAAATATATTTTTATTTTTTTCATAAATGACACATTTGAATAAAAAGAAGCCAGTTTTGAGCATTTATTAAATCGCTTTCATTTCTTATAATGATACCATAAATCGATATTGGAGTGTGGCTAACTTGATAACTATATGGAATGAAAATCGCCATGAAAAAATAAATTCTACTGTAGCGGAAATCTACCCAACAGGTATACACGGCTGTATTGAAAGTATTTTGAAAAATGCAGGCTTTGAGACGAAAACAGCAACACTGGATGAGCCGGAGCATGGTCTTACAGATGAAGTGCTTAATAATACAGAGGTTTTGATTTGGTGGGGCCATATTGCTCATGGAGAAGTAAAGGACGAAATTGTACAAAAGGTACAGCAGCGCGTTCTTGATGGTATGGGACTTATTGTTCTTCACTCCGGTCATTTCTCTAAAATATTCAAATTGCTGATGGGAACAAGCTGTGATTTGAAGTGGAGAGAAGCGGACGACAAAGAAAGACTGTGGGTTGTAGCACCAAGTCATCCAATTGCAGAGGGGATTGGTGAATACATCGAAATAGAAAAAGAAGAGATGTATGGCGAGCATTTTGATATTCCTGCTCCAGATGAGCTGATTTTTACAAGCTGGTTTACAGGCGGAGAAGTGTTTAGAAGCGGCTGCACGTATACGCGCGGAAATGGCAAGATATTTTATTTCAGACCAGGACATGAAACATATCCTACATATCATCATAAAGACGTACAGCAGGTCATCGTTAATGCAGTGAAATGGGCTAAACCTGTAGCGAGAAACAGACCTGTGTATGGAAACAGTCAGCCGTTAGAAAATCCAACAGCAAACTAAACAATAATAGGGGGAAAATATTATGAGTACATTAAAAATCGGTGTAATAGGCTGCGGCAGTATTGCTCAGCATAGACATTTGCTGGAATACAGCTGGAATAAGGCAGTCGAAATCGTTGCTGTTTGTGATATTAACGAGGAGCGTGCACTTGAGATCGGCAAAGAGTACAGTGCAAAGGCTTATACAGATTATAAGGAGCTGCTTGCTGACAAAGACATAGATGCAGTCAGTGTGTGTACACCGAACTATCTGCATGCGCCAATTTCTATTGATGCCCTTAATGCAGGTAAGCATGTTCTTTGTGAAAAGCCGATGGCAACATCATCAGAGGAAGCAGAACAGATGATTGAGGCAGCAGAAAAGAACGGAAAGAAACTAATGATCGGCCATAACCAGCGCTTCGTTAAATCGCATCAAAAAGCGCGTGAACTTATCCAATCTGGAGAAGTTGGCAAAATTTACAGCTTCCGGTCTGCATTTGGACATGGCGGACCTGAGCAATGGAGTGTGGACGGCAAGGAAAGCTGGTTCTTCCAAAAGGAGAAAGCATTTATCGGGGCAATGGGAGACTTAGGTGTTCATAAAACAGACCTGCTTCGCTATGTGCTTGGAGAAGAGTTCGTGGAAGTAGGAGCATTTGTAGAAACGAATGCAAAGGACTTTGCAGATGTTGACGATAACGCTGTATGTGTTCTTAAAACAGAAAGTGGCGTCATTGGAACATTAGCGGCAAGCTGGGCTTATACAAGCAAAGAGGATAACTCAACGGTTATTTATGGTGAAAAGGCGATTCTTAGGCTAGAGGATCATCCGCAATATTCATTGATTGTACAATATGCGACAGGCGAAATAGTAAACTATGAGCTTGGCAAAATCCAATCAAATGATGCTGGCGGCCAAAATGCAACAGGTGTCATTGATCACTTTGTATCTTCCATCGTGTCTGACACAGAGCCTTTAATCACAGGTACAGAGGGAAAAAAATCGCTTGAGGTTATATTAGGTGCAATCAAATCAAACGAAACGAAGCAAATTGCGAAAATTAACAAATAGATTATTGACGTTTGAAAGGGGAGAAAAGCTATGAAACTGGGAGTCTTTACAGTTCTGTTTTCTGATAAAAATTTCGAGGAAATGCTTGATGCGGTGAAAGAAGCTGGCCTTCAGGCTGTTGAAATCGGCACAGGAGGATATCCAGGAAATGCTCACTGTGATTTGGACGGCTTGCTGGAGAACGAAGAAAAGAGACAGGATTACTTGAAGCAGGTAGAGAAGCGGGGCTTGATGATCAGTGCATTCAGCTGTCATGGAAACCCGATTTCACCTGAAAAGGATTTTGCTTTAGAATCACACGAAACATTGATGAAATCGATTAAGCTTGCTTCACTTATGAACGTGCCTGTCGTTAATTGTTTTTCTGGAACAGCTGGTGATCATGAGGGAGCAAAATTCCCGAATTGGCCTGTAACACCATGGCCAACAGAATACAGTGATGTGAAAACATGGCAATGGGAGGAAAAGCTTATTCCATATTGGAAGGAAGTTGGCCAATATGCGAGCGAGCATGGGGTGAAAATCGGTCTTGAGCTGCATGGCGGATTTTTGGTTCACACACCATATACCCTGCTGAAACTAAGGGAAGAAACAAATGACGCGATCGGAGCCAATCTTGATCCAAGTCATTTGTGGTGGCAAGGAATTGATCCCGTTGGAGCAATAAAAATATTAGCAAAGGCTAATGCCATTCATCATTTTCATGCAAAGGATACGTATATAGACCAGGATAATGCCAATATGTATGGTTTAACAGATATGCAGCCATACGGCAATGTCCAAACAAGAGCATGGACTTTCCGGTCAGTAGGCTGCGGACACAGTGCATCTGAATGGTCTGATATGATGAGTGCATTGCGAACATATGGCTATGACTATGTTGTCAGCATTGAACATGAGGATCCGCTTATGTCTATCCGAGAAGGACTGGCAAGAGCTGTATCAACACTTAAGTCAGTTGTTATTGAAGAAGCGCCATCTCAAATGTGGTGGGCATAATAAAGGAGGATGTTAAGTATGACTTCATATAAAGTAGGAATCGTAGGGTGCGGCAATATTTTTCCGATGCATGCTCAATCAATAGTAACAAGAGAGGATGCGCAGCTTGTCGCAGTATGTGATGTTAAAAAGGACAGAGCAGACGCAAAAGCAGCAATTTATAATTGTGCATCATACACAGATTATGAGGAAATGTTTAACAGTGAGCAGCTTGATGTTATCCACATTTGTCTGCCACACCATTTGCATGCACCTGTTGCGATTGCAGCAGCAAAAAGAAAGATTCATGTTTTGACAGAAAAGCCGATGTCAATTGCATTTGACGATGCAAGAGAAATGGTGGAAACAGCAAAGGAAAAT